>DATJRY010000017.1:0-300000 GCA_035504415.1 Candidatus Sulfotelmatobacter sp.
CGACCGTCGTGGACGGCACCGCGGTGCAGCGCGTGTTCTCCTCGCAGAACGGGCGCCCCGGCGTGACGCTGCTGGTGCAGAAGGCGACGCAAGCCAGTGAGGTGACCGTCGCCGACGAGGTGCTCAAAGCGATCCCCTCGCTGAAAGCGCAGTTTCCCGGCGTCGACTTCCAAGTCGCGCACGTGCAGGCGACCTACACCGAGCAGCAAGTCGTCGGCGTCGAGCACACGCTGATCGAGGGGATCATCCTCACCGGGATCGTGATGCTGTTCTTCTTGGGATCGTGGCGCAACGCGATCGTCGTGATGATCGCGATCCCGTCCTCGCTGCTGGTCACGCTGGCGGCGATGAAGCTGGCCCACTTCACGCTCGACACCGTCTCGCTGCTGGCGATGACGCTGATCATCGGCATCCTGGTCGACGACTCGATCGTCGTGCTCGAGAACGTCGAGCGGCACTTCGAGAACGGCGAGGCGCCGGCGGTCGCGGCGGTCACCGGACGCAGCGAGATCGGCGTCGCCGCGATCGTCATCACGCTGGTCGACGTCGTCGTCTTCCTGCCGATCTCGTTCCTGCCGGGCGCCGTCGGGCTGTTCTTGCGCGAGTTCGGCCTGGTCGTGACCGTCGCGACGCTGACCTCGCTGTTCGTGTCGTTCACCGTCACGCCGACGCTGGCCGGCCGCTGGGCGCTGCTCTCGCGCTGGCGCCCGTGGGGGATCATCGAAGCCTTCACCGACCGCTTCGAGCGCGCGCGCTCGTGGTACGTCGACCGCGCGCTGCGCTGGGGACTGCGCAACGGCCGCCTGGTGGTGCTCGCCTCGGGCCTCTCGCTGGTGCTCGCGCTGGTGCTGATCCCGCTGGGCATCGTGGGCTTCGAGTACATTCCGCCCGTCGATCGCGGCGAGCTGTACCTCACCCTCAACTGGCCGGCCGGGACGCCGCTGCAGACGACGCGCGCCGGAATGCTGCAGGTCGAGAAGTACGTCGACTCGATTCCCGACATGCAAGCCGAGGCGTCGATGGCCGGCGCCTACATGGGCCAGCTGAGCGGCTACATCGACAACGGCGCGGTCGCGCAGATCCACATCTTCCTCAAGGACAATCGTGCGCACCCCACCGCCTACTGGGTCACCGACGTGCAGCAGCACGCGCGGCGGCTGGCGCCGGGCGCCGACGCCGTCGCGGTCCCCGCCACCGACACGTCAGGCGGCAACAGTCAGCCGATCGACGAGGTCGTCTCGGCCGTCAACGGCGAGCCCGAAGCCGCCGCGAAGCAAGTCTATGCCGCGCTCAAGGCGACGTCGGGCGCGATCGACGTGACGACCTCCGACCCCGGCGACGCGCCGCAGGTCGAGGTGCAGTTCAACCGCGATCGCGCGCGCGCGCTCGACGCCAGCGTCGGCACCGCCTCCACGGCGATCGAGGCGGCGTTCGGCGGCGACCTCGCGACCCAGTTCACCGGCCCCGATGGCCTCAAGGACGTGCTGGTCACCTATCCGATCACCGCGCAGGACTCGCTGGGCGCGATCGAGGCGATCCCGGTGCGGGCCAGCAACGGTGACATCATCCACGTCGGCGACATCGCGCACCTGGTGCAGGCGCCGGCGCCGCCGATGATCATGCGCATCAATCGCCAGAACGTCGTCTACGTCGGCGCCAACCTCGCGCCGGGCGCGATCCTCTCCAACGTCCAGCGTGACTTCGCCAAGCGGCTGGCCAAGTTGAACCTGCCCAAGACGGTGACGGTCGCGGCCGCTTCCGGCGGCAACGAGGCCTCGGTCAGCAACACGGTGACCGGCATGAGCATCGCGCTGCTGCTCTCGATCTTGCTGGTCTACCTGTTGATGGTCGCACTCTACAACAGCTACCGCACGCCGTTCATCATCATGTTCGCCGTCCCGGTCGCCGCGGTCGGCGCGCTCGGCTCGCTGGCGCTCACCCACCAGACGCTCAACCTGTTCTCGCTGATCGGGACGGTCCTGCTGATCGGCCTGGTGACGAAGAACGGCATCCTGCTGGTCGACTTCGCCAACCATCGCATGCGCGAAGGGCTCGACCGCGTGCGCGCCATGCGCGAGGCGGCGCGCGAGCGGTTCCGGCCGATCATGATGACGACCGTCGCGATGGTGGCGGGCATGATCCCGCTCGCGCTCGCGCTCGACCCGGGCTCGCAAGCGGCGCGCTCACTCGGCACCGTCGTGATCGGCGGTCTGATCAGCTCGCTGCTGCTCACGCTGCTGCTGGTCCCGGTCGTCTACGTCGCGGTCGCACCGCGCCGCGCGCCGCTGCCGCCGGGCGACGGCGACGGCCGCCGTACCCGGGCCGAAGAAGAGCCGACGCTGTTCGACGCCCCCACCCGAATCGCGCGCTCGTAGCCTCATAAATATATATCAGAACCGTAGTCACGTTAAGGCGTATCTGATATAGTTCGTGTATGCGCGGCGCTGGTCGGACGCCGAAGTACCTCTTTGGATCGCGAACCCGCGAGCGGTTCTTGCGCCTCATCGGCCTGCTCGAACAGACCTATCCGGTGCAGGCTGCGAAGCTCTTGGGCGAGCCGCTCCTCTCCGTGCAACGCGTCGCGGCCGACTTCGAGCGCGACGGGATCCTCGCCTCACGGCTGATGGGCCGCACGCGCGTCTACGAGCTGAACAAACGGTACCAGCACTACGCGACCTTGCACGATCTGCTCGCCCGGATGGGCCAAGCCGACACCGAGCTCGTCGATGCGGTCAGCGCGACTCGCCAACGTCCTCGGCGCGCCGGGAAGGCGGTTTGAGGGTGGCCGACCGCCCGCGCTTCGCGCTCGATGCGACGCTCGTGGACGTCGCCTTCGCCGTGTCGACGGCGCTGCTCGACGCCGGCGAAAACGTCGTCCTGTGCGGCGGCAGCGCGGCAACGTTCTATCGGTGCTCGCTCGGACGTGATCCGCGACGCACTCGCGTCGCTCGACTTCACGCGACAACCGGAAGGCCTCTACGCACATCCGCATCCGCGCCGTCGCGGCTGCGCGCGCCGGCGACTTCGATCGTGCCGCTTTCGCGACGTGGGTCACGCAGCGCGGGGAGGCCGGGCTACACACTCGCACGGCGCGACGCGATCGTGGGCGCCATCCTCGGGCGGCCTTCGGCTCCGCGCTGATCGGGTCGCGTTCAGCCGCAGCCGCAGCCGCCGCGGCGACCGGGGCGGGGGGCGAAGCCAGTGGTTTGCGGGGCGGTGGCGGCGTCGTAGACTTGGCGGCCCGACGAGTACGTCGCCAGGATGCGGCTGGCCATGATCTCCTCGGGCGGGACGCGCATCCAGTCGCGGTCGAGCACCGTGAAGTCGGCGTATTTGCCGACCGAGAGCGAGCCGATCTCGTGTTCGAGGAAGGCGGCGTGCGCCGCCCAGATCGTCATCGACGCCAGTGCTTCGGGGCGGGTCATGCGCTGCGCCGGATACCAGCCGCCGGGGGGCTGATTCGCCTCGTCCTGGCGCGCGATCGCGGCGTGGAAGGTGCGGCGCGTGTCGACGACCTCGACCGGCGCGTCGGTGCCGTTGGCGATGATCACGCCCGTGGCGAGCAGCGAACGCCAGGCGTACGCGCCGCGCACGCGATCGGGGCCCAGGCGTTCCTGCGCCCAGCCCATGTCGCTGATCTGATGCGTCGTCTGCATCGACGGCAGGATGCCCAGCTGCGCGAAGCGCGGGATGTCCTCGGGCGCCAGCACCTGCGCGTGCTCGATCCGGAAGCGGTGGTCGTGGGTCGGGACGTCGCGCAGCGCCGCGGCGTAGGCGTCGAGCACGTTGCGGTTGGCGCGGTCGCCGATCGCGTGCGTGCACACCTGAAAGCCGGCGCGCAACGCCGCGTGCGCGACCTGGTCGATCCGTTCGGGCGGGGTGAGGATCAGCCCGCGATTGGTCGGGTCGTCGCTGTACGGCGCCAGCAACGCCGCGCCGCGCGAGCCGAGCGCGCCGTCGGCGTAGAGCTTGATCGCGCGCACGGCGAAGCGTCCGTCGGCGGTCAGGTGCTGCGGGCCGGCCGCCAGGCGCCGTTGCAGCAGCGCGTCGTCGCTGCCGGCGATCATCGCGTGGATGCGCATCGTCAGCGCATTCTCGCTGCGCAGCGCGTCGTAAGCGTCGAAGCCGTGCTGGTCGACGCCGGGCTCGCCGATCGAGGTCAACCCCCAGCGGTGGCACTCGGCTTGCGCGGCGCGCGCGGCGCGTTGCAGCTGCGCGGGCGTCGGCGGCGGCACGACGTGTTGGATCAGGTCCTTGGCGTTGTCGACGAACACGCCGGTCGGCGCGCCGCTCGCGTCGCGCAGGACGCGGCCGCCCGGCGGATCGGGCGTGCGTGCATCGACGCCGGCCAGACGCATCGCCGCCGCATTCGCCAACAGCGCGTGACCGTCGACGCGCACCAGCACGACGGGCCGATCCGGCAACGCCGCGCTGAGCAGCTCATGGGTCGGAAAGGCTTGTCCCGGCCACAGATTCTGGTCCCAACCCGCACCGAGGATCCAGCGGTCGGGCGAGGTCGCGGCGAACGCGACGGTGCGCCGCACGACCTCCTCGTAGGTGGCGACGTGGTGCAGGTCGATCTCTTGCAGTACGGCCCCGACGGCCAGGAAGTGCAAGTGCGCATCGATCAGGCCCGGGAGCACCGTGGCGTCACCCAGGTCGAGCGTGCGCGTCCGCCTGCCCTGCCAGGCGCGCGCGCCGTCGGCGTCGCCGACGTACACGATCCGTTCGCCGCGCACCGCGAACGCGGTCGCGCGCGGGAGCTCCGGATCGACGGTGTGGATGGTGCGCGCGGTGACGATGAGGTCGGCGTCCCCCGCCGCCGCGACAGAGCCGGTCGGCCGAGAGACCCCGGCGGCGGTGGCGGCGAGACCGGCGAGCAGCGTGGAACGTCGCATAGGGCCGCCTTTCGGGGTAGACTGTCGGTAGCTCATGCCGAGGATACCGATGCGGTCGCTGCTCGTGCTCGCGCTGCTCGTGCCGGCGAGCCCGGCGGGCGCGCAAGACGCCGCCCACGTCAACCCGGTCGCTTCGAGCGGCCTGGTGACGTTCAGCGTCCCACGCTCGTTGGCGGCGTTCACCGTCCAGCGCCAGGTCACGCCCGACGAAGGGCCCCCGCGGCCGCAGTGGGGCTCCCCCGGCTACCCCGTCCCACCGGCTTTCTACCCGCTGGCCGTTCCCAACCAGGCTCGCGGACCGCTCCGGTTCGAGCCGCACATCGTCCCCGGACCGGGGCTCGTCCCGCAGACGGTCCGCCCGCCGCAGCAGTAGCCCGCGCGCAGGGGATCGCCGGCGGGGACGGCGAGAGTGACCGCATGGCGGCGAACGGCAGCGGCCCGCTCAGCGGCGTGCGCGTCCTCGATTGCGCGACGATGATCGCGGCCCCGACGACCGGCGCGATGCTGGCCGACTTCGGCGCGGAGGTGATCAAGCTCGAACGGCCGGGCAGCGGCGACCATTCGCGGCGCTACGGCGCGCAGCGCGACGGCGTGGGCTTGTATTGGAAGTCGCTCGGGCGCAACAAGCGCAGCGTCGCGCTCGACCTGCACGACGCGCAGGCGCAACGGCTCTTGCTGCGCTGGCTGCCGAGCTTCGACGTCCTGCTCGAGAACTTTCGCCCCGGCACCCTCGAACGCTGGAACCTCGGTCCGGAGCGGCTGCTCGAGCTGGCGCCGCACCTGATCGTCCTGCGCATGACGGCGTTCGGCCAAGACGGTCCGTATCGCGATCGCGCGGGGTTCGGGACGCTGGCCGAGGCGATGACCGGCCTCGCGTCGGTGACCGGCTGGGAGGATCGGCCGCCGCTCTTGCCGCCGGTGCCGCTGGCCGACGTCATGGCGGGCCAAGCCGCGACCGCGGCCGTCTGCGCCGCCTACGTGCGGCGGCTGAAGACCGGCGCCGGCGAGATCATCGACTTCGCGATCTACGAGGCGATCATGAAGCTGGTCGAGTCGCAGCTGATCGAGTACGCCGCCAACGGAACGCTGCACGCGCGCTTGGGCAACCGGATGGAAGACACCGCGCCGCGCGGGGCGTATCGCTGTGCCGACGGCGCGTGGGTCGCGCTCTCCGGCAGCACGCAGGAGGTCGCGGAGCGCGTGCTGCGCACCATCGGCGGCGACGAGCTGGTCGCCGATGCACGCTTTCGCACCAATCTCGACCGGGTCGCGCACGGTGAGGAGCTCGACGCGCTCTTGGCCGGGTTCTGCGCGGCGCACGCGCGCGACGAGGCGATCGCGCGGTTCACGGCCGCCGGCTGCGCGGTCGGACCGCTCGAAACCATCGACTCCGTCTTCGCCAATCCCCAGATCGCCGCGCGCGGGTCGTTGATCGAGGTCGCCGACCCGGACCTCGGCACGGTCACGATGGCCAACGCCTTCCCGCGCTTCGCGCGCGCCGGCACGGTCGAGCCGACGCCCGCGCCGAGCGTGGTCGGCGCCGACACGGTCGAGGTGCTGGGCCGTGAGCTCGGCCTCTCGGAGGCGGAGCTCGACGAGCTGGCCGCGCGCGGCGCGATCGACGACCCGCGCTACCGGGATCGCGCAACGTCGAGGACGTAAGGGAAAGGGCCATCGTCGCGTGCCGTTTTCCGAGGAGGAAGTTTTATGCCCGTGACCCGCCAGCAATTCGTCGGAAGTTCCTTGGCGACGCTCGCCTCGATCGGCATCATCGTGCCGGCACGCGCAGCCGACCAGTTCAGTTGGAAGTACGGCAACGATCTGCCCGCCGATCATCCCACCAACCTGCGCTCGAACGAGGCCTTCGCCCGGATCGCCAAACGGACCGGCGGGCAAGTGCAGATCAAGGGGTTCCCGGTCAGCGTGCTCGGCAGCGATCCGTCGATGCTTGCCTCGCTGCGCAGCGGCGCGATCGAGATGCTTGCGTTGCCGGGCGCCTTCCTCAACTCGGTCGTGCCGCTGGCCTCGATCGAGAACCTCGCCTACGCGTTCCCGAACCGCGAGACGGTCTTCCGCGCGATGGACGGCGACCTCGGTGCGGTGATCCGCGACGCGATCCGGGCCGCGAACATCGTGGTGTTCGACAAGATCTGGGAGAACGGGTTCCGCGACATCACCACCTCGAGCCGGGTGGTGCGCACCGCCGCCGATCTGCAGGGACTGAAGATACGCGTCTCGCCGGGCAAGATTCGGATCGACACGTTCGAGTCACTCGGCGCCTCGCCGACCCCGATCGCGCTCAGCGAGCTCTACACCTCGCTGCAGACGCACGTCGTGGACGCGCAGGAGAATCCGCTGGTCCTGATCGAGCAGCAGAAGTTCTACGAGGTCCAAAAGTACGTCGCCCTCTCCGAGCACATCTGGTCGGGGTACTGGACGCTGGTCAATCAGGACGTCTGGAACAAGATGCCCAAGAACCTGCAGGACATCGTGCAAGCGGAGCTCGCGACCTCGACGATCCAAGCGCGGGCGGACACGCAGAAGCTCAGCGAAACCGCGGCCGCCAACCTCAAGGCCAAGGGGATGGTCTTCAACGCCGTCGACAAGCAGAGCTTCAAAGCCAAGCTGAGCGCCGCCAATTACTACAAGCGCTGGAAAGCGGAGTTCGGCGACAAGGCGTGGGCGGCGCTCGAGAAATACGCCAACAAGCTGGCGTGATCGCATGGCCATAGCCGAGAGCATCATCGAGGCCGAGGTCGGCGTCCCACGGTTCGTCTTCCGGCGAGCCTGGGCCGCCGCGATCGATCGCGCCATCGGCGCCGTCGTCGAGCCGATCGCGGCGGCCCTGGTCGTGATCGAAGTGATCATCCTGGCGGCCGGGGTCTTCACCCGCTACGTCATGGTGCGCCCGCTCGTCTGGAGCGACGAGCTCGCGACCATCTTGTTCCTGTGGCTGGCGATGCTCGGCGCGGTGATCGCGTACCGGCGCGGCGAGCACATCCGGCTCTCGGTGGTCTTGCGGCGCGCGTCGCCGCACGTGCGTGACGTGCTCGAGACGATCTCGTCGGTGGTCACCGCGCTGTTCGTCATCGAGCTGATGCCGGCCAGCGTGACGTTCTTCAAACAGGAGGAGATCGATCTCACGCCCGCGCTGAGCATCCCGCAATCGTACGTCGTGCTCGCGATCATCGTCGGCTTGGCGCTGATCCTGGTGCTGGCGCTGCTGCGTCTGTCCGAGGGGAGTCCGGGCGTCGTCGCCGGCGTCGTCGCCGCCGCGGTCGTGATCAGCGTGCTGACGTGGATCGGGCGCGGCGCGTTCGCCGGCTTGGGCAACTTCAACCTGGTCATTTTCTTCGTCGTGATGGTCGGAGCGTTCATCACGATCGGCGTTCCGATCGCGTTCGCGTTCGGAGTCGCCACGCTCAGCTATCTGGCGATCGTGACGACCGTGCCGCTGAACACCGTCGTCGGCCGCATGGACGAAGGCATCTCGAACCTGGTCCTGCTGGCGATCCCGCTGTTCATCTTCCTGGGACTCTTGATGGATTGCGCCGGCATCGCGCGGCGGCTGGTCGAGGCGCTGGCCAGCGTCGTCGGCCACTTGCGCGGCGGCCTCTCGATCGTGCTGGTCGCGGCGATGTACCTCGTCTCCGGCATCAGCGGCTCGAAGATCGCCGACATGGCCGCGGTCGCCCCGGTGCTGTTTCCGGACATGGAGCGGCGCGGCCAGAAGCGCACCTCGATGACCGCGCTGCTGGCGGCCTCAGGCGCGATGGCCGATACGATTCCGCCCAGCCTGGTGCTGATCATCATCGGCTCGGTGACCGGCATCTCGATCGCCGCGCTGTTCACCGCCGGCCTCTTGCCGGCGTTCGTGTGCGCGGTCCTGCTGGTGATCGTCGCGCTGTGGGACGCCAAGCGCGAGAACGCGACGCTCTCGAAGGCCGCCTCGCTCCGTACCATCGCGAAGGCGTTCCTGGTCGCGCTGCCGGGGCTGGTGCTGCCGCTCTTGATCCGCTACTTCGTGGTGGCCGGCATCGCGACCGCGACCGAGGTCAGCGTCGTCGGCGTGATCTACACGATCGTCGTCGGGGTCGTGATCTACCGCGAGTTCGACTGGCGGCGCTTCTATCCGATCCTCATCGACACGGTCGCGCTGGCCGGCGCGATCCTGCTCATCATCGCCACCGCGACGGCGATGGGCTGGGCGCTCACGCAGTCGGGCTTCGCGCAGCAGCTGGCCGATCTGTTGGCGCACGCGCCGGGCGGCAAGATCGGCATCATGCTGGCCTCGGTCGTGTTCTGGATCATCATCGGCTCCGTGCTCGAGGGCATCCCGTCCGTCGTGCTGTTCGCCCCGCTGCTGTTCCCGGTCGCGAAGGCGGCCGGGATCAACGAGATCCACTACGCGATCGTCGCCGTGCTGGCGGGCGGCATCGGGCTGTTCTCGCCGCCGGTCGGGATCGGATTCTTCGGCGCCTGCGCGATCGGCAAGGCGGAGGCGGAGCACACGGTGCGGCCGCTCTTCCCGTACTTCGTCGCCCTGATCGTGGGCCTGCTGATCGTGGCCTTCGTGCCCTGGATCTCGCTCGGCTTCTTGCCCAAGACGCCGTGAGCGACGCTCCGCTGGTCGTCGTGCTGACGGCCGTTCCCACCACGGTCGTCGACCGGTTGCGCGCGCACGCCGAGGTGCTCGACGTGAGCGCGCAGCCGCGCGAGCAGTGGGACGCCGCGCTCGCACGCGCGACCGGGATCTTGGTCAGCTCGGCGACCCCGGTCGACGCGGCGCTGCTGGCGGCGGCGCCGCGGCTGCGCATCGTCGCGACCGTCTCCGTCGGCGTCGACAACATCGCGCGCGACGTCCTCAAAGCGCGCGGCATCGCGTTGACGAACACGCGCGGCTCGCTCAACTCCGCCGTCGCCGACTTGACCTTCGGGCTGGTCATCATGGGCCAGCGCGAGCTGGCGCATAACGCCGCATGGGTGCGTTCGGGCCGCTGGATGCGGGAGGTTCCGCCCTACAGCCGCGATCTGGCCGGCGCGACGCTGGGCATTCTGGGCTTCGGCGCGATCGGCCTCGAGGTCGCGCGGCGCGCGCAGCTCAGCGGGATGCGCATCGCCTACCACAACCGTCACCGGCGCGAGGACGACGCCGTCACCGGCGCGACCTACCGCGAGTTCGACGAGCTGCTGGCCGAGGCGGACGTACTGGTCGTGCTGGTGCCGCTGGGCCCGCAGACGCGCGGGCTGTTCGACGACGCGGCGTTCGCGAAGATGAAGCCCGGCGCGGTGTTCGTCAACGTCGCGCGCGGCGCGATCTGCGATACCGCGGCGTTGCTGCGGGCGCTCGAGAGCGGCCGGCTGCGCGGAGCAGCACTCGACGTCACCGACCCCGAACCGTTGCCGCCGGAGCATCCGCTGCTGGCGCGCGACGACGTCGTCGTCGTGCCGCACGTCGGCAGCGCAACCGTGGAGACCCGCACCCGCATGGCCCTCGTCGGCGCCGACAACCTGATCGCGTTCCTGCGCGGCGAGCCGCCGCCGCTGCCGGTGAGCTTGTGAAGCAGCTCGCGCTGGCGGGTGTGCTCGCGCTGGTGGCCGCCTCGCCGGCGCCCTCGCCGTCGCGCGCGCCGGCGCCCAAAGCCGCGGTCGGCAGCCGTTACTACACCGTCGAGACACCGCAAGCGCACTGGAATCCCGACAGCGGCGCGTTTACCGCGTCGGGGCCGGTCAAGCTGACGCAGCCGGGGCTGGTGGCCTACGCCGACAACGCGGTCGGCAACACCAAAGACGGCACCGCGGTCTTGACCGGACACGTGCGCGTACACGACAACGGCACCAGCGGCGGCACGATCGCGGGCTCCGCCAAAGAGCCCTCGACGCTGACCTGCGACGAGCTCGACGTCAACGGGAAGCTCGACGCCTATCGCGCGGCCGGCAACGCGCACTACGCCAGCGTCGATCGCACGGCCAGCGCCGACACGATGATCCTCGATCGCAAGCACCACAAGCTCTATCTCGACGGCGCGGTCGCGCTCTCGCAGCACGGCTCGACGCTGGTCGGCGACCGCGTCAACGTCAACTTGCGCAGCGGGCAGACCGATGAGTCGGGCTCGCCGCTGGTCATCACCGCGCCGGCCTCGAGCGCGCCCGCACCGCGGGGCTCGGGCGCGCCGGCGACCGCGCCGCCCCACCCCGGCCCGATGCTCGCGCCGCTGCCCGGGATCACGCCGCCGCAGCGCGCGCCGGTGCCGACGCCGCTCACCCCGCTGCCGTCACCCTCGCCGTCGCACTCACCCTGAGCGCACCACGCTCGCGAGGCGGTCGACGGCCGCATCGAGCAGCGTCTCCGGCCGCGCGAACGCGATCCGCACGTGGCGGCCGTGCTCGCCGCCGGGCAAGAACGCCGATCCGGTGACGAGCGTGACGCCGGCGCGGCCGGCGGCGCGTTGCAGCACGTCGGCGTCGGTCGCGACGTCGACCCAGATCGAGGCGCCGCCGGCCGGCGTCTCCCAGCGCCAGCGCGGAAAGCGCGTGCGCAGGCGCGCCGCCAGCCGTTCGTAGCGGCGTTTGAGCTCGGCGCTGCGCAGCGCCGCGATCGCGGCCAAGTCGTCGTGCAGCTCGATGGCGACCTGCTGCATCAAGGGCGGCGAGGTCAGATCGGCGATCGCCTTGAGCCGCGCCAGCTTCGGCGCGGTGGCGCGCGGCACGCGCATCCAGCCGATCCGGGTGCCGGCACCCGTCGTCTTGTCGAGCGAGCCCAGGGTCAGGATCGGCGCGTCGGGCGCGAACGAGGCGAGCGGGCGCGGCCACTCGCCGAAACCGCACAGCCCCAGCGCACGATCGTCGACGACGGTCACGTCGGCGCGCGCCGACCAGCGCGCCAAGCGCGCCGCCGAGCGCGCGTCGATCGTCGTGCCGATCGGGTTACGGTACGCGCTGGTCGCGTAGACGAGCGCGACGTCGGTGCCGGCGCGCTCGAGCGCGTCGAGCGTCTTCGGCTCGTCGAACATCCCGACGTCGCGGATCACCGCGCCGTGCATGCGGAAGATGTCGAGCGCGCCGGGATACATCGGCACTTCGGCGACGACCGTGTCGCCGGGCGAGAGCGCCAGCATCGCGGCCAGATAGATGGCCTGATACGCGCCTTGCGTGATGACGATCTGGTCGGCGCTGGTGCGCAGCAGCAGCGTGTGCGTGTACCAGTCGGCGATGCGCTCGCGCAGGCCCGCCAGACCCGCCGCCACGTAGCCGGTCGGGTTGGGCCGGTGCGTCAACGCGCGGGCGAAGGCCGCGTCGATCAGCGGCTGGGCGCCCTCGGGGGTCCCCAGGAACGCGAACGAGAGGTCGAGCCCGGCCGGATCGCGGGTCGCGTACTCCCGCAGGATCGTCTCCTCGACCGTCCAGCGCGCGGCCAAGCGCGCAGCGCGTACCGGCGCCGCCAGCGCGACGTGGTCGGGTTCGGTGTAGCCGCCGGGCCGGCTGGCGACCAGCTTGCGGTCCTTGAGCTCGGCGTAGGCGGCCGTCACCGTCCCGCGGCTGATGCCCAGCGCGGCGGCCAGCCGGCGCTCCGCCGGGAGCGGTCCGTCGCCGAGCACGCCGGCGACCAGGGCGCGCTCGAGCGCGGCCGCCAGGCGCTGGGGAAGGCGCCCCGGACCCAACTCCCAACCGGTCAGGGCGGAGATGTCCACGATTGGACCAGAGTTTTGGTCCAATTCCGTATTCCCTGGCTCTGGCCGCACGGGCCGCTCGCCCGGCACCATGGGAGGCGGAGGTCATACCATGATCGAGACGAGCGCTCCCGGCCTGCTTCGGCCGGACCGTTGGGACGGCCGGTTCTACAGCGACGGCTGGCGTAGCACGACCGGCGGGACCGCCGACGTCCTCGACAAGTCGACCGGCGCGGTGATCGGGCGGATCGGCGTCGCCTCGGTGGCCGACGTGGCCGCGGCGAGCAAGCGCGCCGCCGACGCCTTCCCCTCCTGGGCCGCCACCGCGCCCGCGGAGCGCGCCGCGATCCTACACCGCGCGGCCGACCTGCTCGAAGCGGCGGCCGGCGAGATCTCCCCCTGGAACGTCCGCGAGACCGGCGGCATCCCCGCCAAGGCCGGGTTCGAGGTCCAGATCGCGGCCGGCGAGCTGCGCGAGTCGGCGAACCTGGTCGAGCACGAAGCGCGCCGGATCATCGAGCGGACGGCCGAGGTCGAGAGCATCGCCGTGCGCGTGCCGATCGGCGTCGTCGGCGTCATCACGCCCTGGAACATGCCGCTGATCCTGGCCATGCGCTCGGTCGCGCCGGCCCTGGCGCTCGGCAACACGGTGGTCCTCAAACCCGACCTGCAGACCGCCGTCATCGGCGGCTTCGTGATCGCCGAAGTCCTCGAACAGGCCGGCCTGCCCGCCGGCGTGTTCCACGTCGTGCCGGGCGATGCCGAACCCGGCGCCGCGTTGACCGAAGACCCGAACGTCTCGATGATCTCGTTCACCGGCTCGACCGCGGTCGGACGTCTCGTCGGTGCCGCCGCGGGGCGTTCGCTCAAGCGCGTCGCGCTGGAGCTGGGCGGCAACTCGCCGTTCATCGTCCTCGACGACGCCGACCTCGACCTGGCCAGCTCGGCCGGCGCGTTCGGTTCGTTCTTCCACCAGGGGCAAATCTGCATGGCGTCCAGCCGCCATCTCGTGCACGAGAGGATCGCCGGCGCGTACGTCTCCAAGCTGGTCGAGCGCGCCGCGCGCTTGCCGGTCGGCGACCCGTCCGCCGGCGAGGTCGCGCTGGGACCGCTGATCAACGACGAACAGTTGGCGCGCGTGGTCGACATCGTCGATCGCACGGTGCAGGCCGGCGCGCGCGTGGTGACCGGCGCGACCCACGAGGGCCGCTTCTACCGGCCGACGGTGCTGACCGGCGTGACGCCCGACATGCCCGCCTTCAGCGAAGAGATCTTCGGGCCGGTCGCGCCGATCACGACCTTCGCGACCGACGAAGAGGCGATCGCGCTCGCCAACCGCACCGAGTACGGGCTCTCCTCGGGAATCTACTCGGCGAACGTCGCGCGCGCCGGCGCGATCGCCGCGCGTTTGCGCACCGGGCTCGCGCACGTCAACGACCAGACCGTCAACGACGATCCGCGCATCCCGTTCGGCGGCTTCGGTGCGTCGGGCAACGGCGGCCGCTTCGGCAGCCTCTCCAATCTCGAGGAGTTCACCACCTGGCGGTGGCTGACGATCCGCCAGCGAGGGCACCAGTATCCGTTCTGACGTGACGACCGCGACCGTTCGCGAGGCGACCGAGGCGCTGCTGCGCACGCTCGGGATGACGACGGTCTTCGGCAATCCGGGCTCGACCGAGCTGCGCTTCCTGCGCGAGTGGCCCGACGACTTCCGCTACGTGACCGCGCTGCACGAAGGCAGCGCGGTCGCGATGGCGGACGCGTACGCGCAAGTGACCGGACGTGCCGCGCTGGTCAGTCTGCACTCGGCCGGCGGACTGGGCAACGCGCTCGGCACGCTGTACACCGCCGCGCGCAACCACGCGCCGCTGGTCGTCATCGCGGGCCAGCAGACGCGCGCGATGTTGCCCGGCGATCCGTTCTTGTACGCCAAGGACGCCGCCACGTTTCCGCAGCCCTACGTCAAGTTCAGCGTCGAGCCGGCGCGTGCCGCCGACGTGCCGCGCGCGATCGCGCGCGCGCACGCCATCGCCACGACGCGCCCGTTCGGACCGACCTTCGTCTCGATCCCCGAAGACGACTGGGATGCCGAAGCGGCACCGTTCCACCCGCGCCGGGTGATCGACGACCAGACCGGCAGTCCGGCGCTGCTCGACGAGGTCGCGCTCGCGCTGGGCGGCGCGCGCGCACCGGCGATCGTCGTCGGCGCCGGCGTCGATCGCGACGGCGCGGTCGAGAGCGTCATTCGCTTGGCCGAACGGTTGACGGCGCCGGTGTGGGCCAGCGCGCTGGCGAGCCGCTGCAGCTTTCCCGAGGATCATCCGCTGTTCGCCGGCGCGCTGGCGCGCACGCGCTCGCGCGTGCGCGAGATGCTCGCGCCGAACGACGTCGTGGTCGTGCTCGGCGCACCGGTGTTCAACTTCCACGTCCACACCGAAGGCGCGTTCCTGGACGCGGCCACGACGCTCTACCAGCTGACCGACGATCCCGACGAGGCCGCCTCGGCCGCGATCGGAACCAGCATCCTGACCACCCTGCGACCCGCGATGGCGCGACTGCTCGAGCGCATCCCCACCAACGGGCGCCCGTTACCCGCGCCGCGTCCGCGACCGCTGGTCGCACCGGGCAGCGGCGTTTCGATCGCCGCGCTCTTGGACACGCTCGCGCAGACGATGCCGCGCGAAGCGATTCTGGTCGAGGAAGCACCCTCGGTGCACACGACGTTGCACGACACGCTGCCGCTGCAGCCGGGCCGTTTCTTCACCTCGGGCAGCGGGAGCCTGGGGTACGGCTTGCCGGCGGCGATCGGTGCCGCGCTCGGCGCGCCGGGCACGCGCGTCGTCGCGCTGATCGGCGATGGCTCGTCGCACTACGGCATCCAAGGGCTGTGGAACGCCGCTCAGCTGCACCTGCCGATCACGTTCGTCATCGTCAACAACGGCGGGTACGGTGCGATGCGCTCGTTCTCCGAGCTGCTCGGCTTCGAGCACACGCCCAGCATGGCGGTCGCGGGCGTCGACTACCTCGCGCTGGCGCGCGGCTACGGCGTCGCCGGCGTGCGGGTCGAGCGACGCGCCGACCTGCACCAGGTGCTGCGCGACGGCTTTCGCTCCGACGGTCCCGTCCTCATCGACGTCGTCATCGAGGACGAGGCGGCGAAGCTCTACTGACGATGGCCGCGACGGCGGGCGTTTGCGCGCGGCTGAAGACGTTCGCACTCGGGTTTCCGGGCGCGTACGAAGACAGCCCATGGGGCGAATTGGTCGCCAAGGTCGACAAGAAGATCTTCGTCTGGCTGCCGACGCCGGACGATGACCGCGTGCGGTTGGTGATCAAGCTGCGCGGCGACGCGCACGCCGCCGCGCTGGCCGCGCCGGGCGCGTCGCCGACGACCTATGGCTTGGGCAACGCCGGCTGGGTCACCGTGCCGCACGTCGAGGAGTTGCCGATCGCCTTACTGCGCGATTGGATCGAGGAGAGCTTCCGGCTCGTCGCGCCCAAACGGCGCGTCGCCGAGCTCGACCGCCGGCCCTCGGCGTAGCCCCTCAGAGCGCGGCCGGCGCGCCGCGCGTGATCTCGCGGACCACCGCGATCTTCTGCAGCCCGCCGACCGAGTAGCGCTGGAAGTGCTCGGTCTCGAAATGCGCTTGCAGGTGAGCGGGACTCTCCCACTCCTCGTGCAGCCAGAACGACGTCGGATCGTCGTCGGCGCGAAACGCGCTGTAGGCCAGGCAGCCGGCCTCGCGCCGCGTCGCGGTTTGAATCGCGGTGAAGCAGCGAATCGCCTCGTCGACGTCCTCCGGCTTGAAACCGTAGCGCACGTGGAGTGCGATCATCCGTTCCCTTCTTGGCCGGCGGCCAACTTTTCGCGCCCGTGCGGCGCACGCAAATCCTGCAGCGGACCGATCGGGACGATCCCGGTCGGGTTGATCTCGTCGTGCGTCACGTAGTAGTGCCGCTTGATGTGATCGAAGTTGACGGTCGCGGCGACGCCGTCGACCTGGTAGAGGTCGCGCAGGTATCCCGAGAGATTGGGATAGTCGGCGATCCGCCGCAGGTTGCACTTGAAGTGGCCGACGTACACCGGATCGAAGCGGATCAGCGTCACGAACAGCCGCCAATCGGTCTCGAGCGGTCTGGGCCCGAACAGATAGCGGCGGTCGGCCAGGCGCGCGTCGAGCGCGTCGAGCGTCTCGAAGACGCGGTAGGCAGCCGTCTCGTAGGCGAGCTGTGAGGTCGCGAAGCCGGCTTGGTAGACGCCGTCGTTGACGGTCGAGTAGATGGCCGCGTTGAGCGCGTCGATCTCGCCGCGCAGCGGCACCGGGTAGAGGTCGAGCGACGCGTCGCCGAGCGCGTCGAACTCGGTCTCGAGCATCCGCATGATGTCGTCGTCCGAGTTGCTGACGATGCGCCGGGTGACCGTGTCCCAGAGCACCGGCACCGTCACGCGGCCCCGGTAGTGCGGATCCGTCGCCTGATACGCTTCGGCGAGATAGTGGAAGTGGTTGATCGGGTCGGCCGGCGAGGCGCCGGGAACCGGTCGAAACGCCCAGCCCATCTCATCGCGGATCGGGTCGACGACGGTCATTCCGATCGCATCCTCGAGCCGCTTGAGCTTGCGCACGATGATGGTGCGATGCGCCCACGGGCAGGCCAGCGAGACGTAGAGGTGATAGCGGCCGGCGACTGCCGGATAACCGGTGGCGCCGTCGGCGCTCACCCAGCCGCGGAAGGCGTCGTCTTGACGGACGAAGCGTCCGTCATCGGCTTGCTCGTGCGGAAACTGCGGCGTGACGGTCATCGGCGAGTCCCCCCTTGCGGCGCGACGAGGTCGCGGATGCGACCCCTACCGCGCCGCACGGGACGGTTCCCCCCGAACGCGTCGCCGTCGCTAACGAAGGTCGATTTCGTTGGCTTCGAAGCGGCCGTCGGGACGCCAGAAGCCGAGCACGCGGACGGCCATGCCGCGGGTGAGCGTCGCGCCGGTCGGGTTGATGACGGTGCCGTCGTGCTCGACGACCTGCACGCCGTCGAAGAAGCCGAAGTGGTACGGCTGCGCCCAGGAGATGCGGCCGTCGACTTGATGCGGGCCCTTGAAGCCCAGCGGTTGGGCGAAGGCGGCCGTCGGGAGCGCGATCAACGCGAGCGCGGCGGCGGTGCGGACGAAGGGTGCTTTCATGGATGAGTGCTCCTTCCGCGCGGCCGGAGTAGTGAGAATCGCGCCGCGCTGAAAGCGAAACGCGCACTCGCGTGCGCGTCTCCTGAGTATCCGATGAAAATGCGAGCGTTCGCTCAGGTGGCGTAACTGGGGTCGGTGCGGTCGAGGAGACGGCGCATTCCGCCCCAGGCCAGTCGCGCCACGGGTGCCGTGCCGCCGCTGCCGGCCTGGCGCCGCACGACCTGTTGCACCGCGTCGGTGGGCCAGTGCAGCGCTCCGCCGCCGGCGAGGACGGCGATCTGCGTCGCACAAGCGCGCTCGAAGAAGTACATCGTGAGGAAGGCTTCGGGGATCGACGGTCCGACCGTCAGCGTGCCGTGGTTGTGCAGCAGCATCGCGTTCTTGGTGCCGAGGTCGGCGACGAGGCGCGGGCGCTCGTCGTGGTCGAGCGCGATGCCTTCGTACTCGTGCGTCGCGATCTGTCCGTTGAGGATCATCGCGGTCTGGTTGATCGGCAGCAGGCCGCTCTCCTGACACGACACCGCGACCCCGGCGACGGTGTGCAGGTGCAGCACGCACTGCGCATCCTCACGCGCGGCGTGGATGGCGCTATGGATGGTGAAGCCGGCCGGATTGACCGGGAAGTCGGTGTGCTCGACGACTTGTCCGTCGAGGTCGACCTTGACCAGACTCGACGCCGTGATCTCCGAGAAGAGCATCCCGTACGGGTTGATGAGGAAGCGGTGCTCGGCACCCGGCAGCCGCGCCGAGATGTGGGTGAAGATCAGGTCGTCCCAACCGAAGTGCGCGACCAGGCGGTACGCGGCGGCGAGGTCGACGCGGATCGCCCACTCCTCGGGGCTCCAGCGCGCGGGCGCGGCGCCGGTGGCGGCTGGGACGGGCGTGACGAGAGCGGTCATCGCGATCCTCCTTGTGTGAAAATCCGCTTCGCCGGATGCCTAACCGGCCCCCACCAAGCCGTCCTGAAGGAGCGGGATGGCGTCCAGCTCGCGCATGACGCGGGCGAAGTCGCCGAAGGTCAGCGCTTGGTCGGCATCGCTGCGCGCCTCGCTGGGGTTCGGGTGGACCTCGACCAGCAGCCCGTGCGCGCCGACGGCCTTCGCCGCGCGGCACAGCGGCCCGATCCAGCGCCGCACGCCGACGCCGTGCGAGGGGTCGATCATGACCGGCAGGTGGGTGCGCTCGCGCAGCACCGGCACCGCCGAGAGGTCGAGCGTGTTGCGGGTCGCCGTCTCGAAGGTGCGGATGCCGCGCTCGCACAGGATGACGTTGGGGTTGCCTTCGGCGAGGATGTACTCGGCGGCCGAGAGCAGCTCGTCGATCGTCGCCGCCATCCCGCGCTTGAGGAGCACCGGGCGCTCGGTGCGGCCGACCGCGCGCAACAGGTCGAAGTTCTGCATGTTGCGCGCACCGACTTGCAGCAGATCGACCGACTGCGCCATCCGCTCGACCTGGTCGATGCTCATCACCTCGCTGACGATCGGCAGGCCGACCGAACGGCCCGCCTCCGCCAGCAGCGCGACGCCTTCGAAGCCCAGCCCTTGGAACGCGTACGGCGAGGTGCGCGGCTTGAACGCGCCGCCGCGCAGCATCACCGCCCCGGCGGCGGCGACGGCCTCGGCCGTCGCCAGCACCTGTTCGCGCGATTCGACGCTGCACGGGCCGCCGACGACCACGAAGTGTCCGTCGCCGACGATGACGTCGCCGACCACGACGCGCGAGCGGCCGTTGAGATCGCGGCGCATCACCTTCGGTGTCGAGGACTTGGCCGGCGGCGCCGGCGCGACCGGCGGCGTCGTGTCGACGACGACGGCCGGTGCGACGCGCACGCGCGGCGGGGCCGTCGCCGCGTCGTAGCTGCCGATGACGTGCAGCACCGAGGTCACGCCACGCAGCGCGCGCAGCGCGGCGTCGAAGCGCGGTTCGCGCGCGTCGCCGTCGACGTCGGCGTAGAACGAGTATTGGTGCGTCGCGCCCAGCCGCGACTTGGAGTCGAGCTTCGAGCAGTTCAGCCCGTGATCGCCCAGCACCGAGAGCACGCGACCCAGCGCGCCCGGCTCGTCGGCGACGCCGAACACGATCGAGGTCTTGCGATTGGTGAAGTGTTCGGCCGGTTCGAAGTCGGCTGCCGGCCCACGTGCGTTGCGGGCACGGAACAGGATGAAGCGGGTGAAGTTGTCGGGGTGGTCGGCGATCGTGCCCGCCAGCTCGATCAACCCGAAGCGCTGCGCGGCGGCGGCCGAGGCGATCGCGCCGCGGGCCGGATCGGCGGCCGCGGCGACGTCGCGCGCGGCCAGGCCCGTGTCGGGCACCGGGATCCGGCGCACGTCGGGCAGGGTGGCGAGAAAGCGGCCGCACTCGGCCAGCACCACCGGATGCGAGTCGATCTCGCGCAGGCCGTCCAGCGTCGCGCCGGGCACCCCGAGCAGCTTGTGATCCATCCGCCAGGTGATCTCGGCGAGCAGGTCCAGCTCGTATTCGGCCAGGACGTCGTAGCCTTCGCGGATCGTCCCGGCGATCGCGTTGTCGACCGGCAGCAGACCGACGTCGGCGCGGCCGGAGAGCACGGCGTGGGCGACGCCGCGGTACGTCGGCTGCCCCTGCGGGGTGAACGTGACGCCGCGCCGGCCGGCGTAGCTTTCGAGCACCGCGTGCGAGTACGAGCCCTCGATCCCTTCGAAGGCCGCGCTCATCGTCAGGTTCGGGGTGCCGGTCGGATCGGGCAGCGTCTGGGCGTCCATCGTGATCTCCGGAAAAAAGAGCCCCTCGCGTCGGCGAGGGGCTCTGTTAGTGCGGGTCCGTCGGGACTCGGGCTACACAGGCTCTCCGCGCCGCGGCGCTTGCCGAGCGTAAAAGTACCAGTAGCCGAAGGTCCGGGCGGTCATGTACTCCGTTTCCTATCACGGGCACGGGAACGCGTCAATGGGGCCGGGATGAAAGCCGGCTTACCGACCGACGGCGTCCCGGCTGGTACGATTGCAGCCGAACCGGCTCGGCGCCGGTCGTGGGAGGAGCCATGATCTCGATGCACTGGTCCCATCGCTGGGTCCTCGGCGCGGCACTGGCCGCGCTGCTCGCCCTGGGCGGGCGCGCCTTCCTCACGCCGGCCGCCGCCGACGCGCCCCCGCCGGCCGGCACCGAGCGGGCGGTCTTCGCGGGCGGCTGCTTCTGGGGGATGGAGCTGGTCTTCGACAACGTCCGCGGCGTCGTGCGGGCGACCCCGGGATTCGCCGGCGGCAGCGCCGCCACCGCGCACTACGAGATCGTCAGCACCGGCACGACCCACCACGCGGAGTCGGTCGAGGTCGTCTACGACCCGCGCGTCGTCTCGTACCAGCAGCTGCTGCAGGTCTACTTCCGGGTCGCGCACGACCCGACCGAGCTCGACCGCCAAGGCCCCGACGAGGGGACCCAGTACCGCTCGACGGTCTTCTACGCCAACGACGCGCAGCGCGCGCAGGCCCAGGCGGCGATCGCGCAGCTGACCGCGCAGCACGTCTTCCCGGCACCGGTCGTCACCACGCTCGAGCCGCTGCACGGCTTCTATCCGGCCGAAGCCTACCATCTGCACTACGCGGTGCGCCACCCCGACGACCCGTACATCGTCGTCAACGACCTACCCAAGCTGGCGCACCTGCGCGCGGCCTACCCGCAGCTGACCAAGCCGCAGCAAGCCGCCATCCGCTAGTCCGGCCGCGCGCCGCCACGCCCGGGCACCGGCCGGGACGCGGCTGTGGACGCGGTGGACAAAACGGTGGGCGGCGCAGGTTTGAAAAACCGCCGGCGGCGGGCACTAGCGCCGCGCCCGCGGGTCAGAACAGGCGCGGGTGGCGGCCGCCGGCGATGATCTCCGCGCAAATGGCCCGCGCCCGATCGACCTGTTCGGGCGGGGCGTGGACGAACAGCTTGCGCCAGTAGGCCTTGCCGGACAGCTTGGCGATCAGGTCCGAGGCGGTGCGGGCGTCGACCACCCGGCCGGTCAGCCGGACCCGGACCGTCGGCGCGACCCCGGCCGTCCCCAGCGGCAGCCGGTGGAGGAGCTGCTCCTGCGAGTCGGCCC
Organism: Candidatus Sulfotelmatobacter sp.; assembly: GCA_035504415.1. Lineage (NCBI taxonomy): Bacteria > Pseudomonadati > Acidobacteriota > Terriglobia > Terriglobales > Candidatus Korobacteraceae > Candidatus Sulfotelmatobacter > Candidatus Sulfotelmatobacter sp. Next base: position 21,808 of record DATJRY010000017.1, read on the forward strand.
ACACGTCCGCACCCCAGCGGTCCCGGAGGGCGCGCTCGCACTCTTCGAAGGCGTGCAGGTCGCGCTCGGCGTTGAACTCGGCCGCCAAGCCGTAGAAGGTCTCGCGCTCGCGCAGCGCCCGCGCGCTCTCGCCGGGCGCGTCGCGCAGCGCGTCGAGCACGCGGAAGTCGTCCCAGGCCAAGAACTCGTCGATCGCGTCGAGCGCGCGCGGGTTGGGCCACAGCTCGCGCAGCACGTCGTTGAGCACGCGCTCGAACGCGCGCGTCGTGTGGTGGAAGTAGACGCTGGCGAACATCATGTAGCGCGCCAGCACGAACGACTCCAGCGCGACGACGCCGCGACCGTCGACGCCCAGCTCGCGGCTGCCCTCGATCTCCAGGATGCGCAGCGACGCCAGCAGCTGCGCGGCGTCGTACGTCCCGCCCGAGACGCCGGTGAAGTACGCGTCGCGCAACAGGTAGTCCATGCGGTCGGCGTCGAGGTTGGGTCCGCTGACCAGCTCGCGCAGCACGGCGTTCGTCGCCGGGTCGCCGACGATCAAGCCCAGCACCGCGCTCGGGTCGACGTCGAGCGCCGTCAGCGCGTCGGCGATCTCCCCGCGCTGCAGGATCGCTTGCGTGCGCAGCTCGTGCCGCACGCCGAGCACCGCTTCGCAGGCGTGCGAGAACGGCCCGTGTCCGACGTCGTGCAGCAGCAGGGCGGCGCGCAACAGGCGCCGCTGTTCGGCGATCTCGCGGGCGGAGTCGAAGGCCTCGGGCGAGTGCGCGCAGAGCGCGTCGAACGCGCGCGTCCCGGTCGCCAGCGCGCCGAGCGCGTGCGAGAAGCGCGAATGCTCGGCCGACGGGAACGCGAGATAGGCCAACCCCAACTGACGCAGTCGGCGCAAGCGTTGCACGGTCGGCGTGTCGAGCAGAGCCACCTCGCCCGCGTCGAGGTCGATGAAGCCGTGGACCGGATCGTAGATGCGCTTGGGCCGCGCCACGAGGGATCGACTGCACCGCCGGCTGGGCCGGGACCTCCGACCGCGGGGGGCGAATCCAAACGCCGACGTGCGTGTCGACGACGGAGTCAAGCGGGAGATCCTGGCGCGCACCGACATCGGCGAGGTGATCGGGGCGTACGTCGCCCTGCGCAAGCGCGGCAACGATCTGGTCGGACTGTGCCCGTTCCACGGCGAGAAGACGCCCTCGTTCCACGTCCATCCCGACCGCGGTTTCTTCAAGTGCTTCGGCTGCGGCGTGGCCGGCGACGCGCTGACGTTCGTGCAGAAGCACGAGAACGTCGGCTTCCTCGACGCGCTGCGCGTGCTCGGCAAGCGCGTCGGCGTCGAGCTGCAGGACGAGGACCCGCGCGCGGCGCGCGTTCGCAGCGAAAAAGAGGCGATCTACCACGCCAACGAGGTCGCGCGCGCGTGGTTCCACCGCATGCTGCTCGACCCGCGCGAAGGCGCGCCGGCCCGCGCCTACTGCGAGGGGCGCGGGATCAGCGCGGCCACCATCGAGGCGTTCTCGCTCGGGTTCGCGCCCGACCGGTGGGACGGGCTGGTCGACGAGCTGCGCGCGAACGGCGTCGACCTCGCGCTGGCGGCGAAGGGCGGGCTGCTCAAGCCCAGCCAGCGCGGCGGCTGGTACGATTTCTACCGTGGCCGCCTGATGATCCCGACGCTGGCGACCACCGGCGAGACGATCGCCTTCGGCGGCCGCGCGCTGGGCGATCAGGAACCGAAATACCTCAACACGGCGACGACGCCGGTCTACACCAAGGGACGCCATCTGTTCGCGCTCAACGTGGCGCGGCGCGCCGCCGCGAAAGACGACGCGGCGATCGTGGTCGAGGGCTATCTCGACTGCATCGCGCTGCACCAGGCCGGCTTCGCCAACGCGGTCGCGGTACTCGGCACCGCGTTCACCCCCGAGCAGGCGCGCGAGCTGCGCCGCGTCGCCGCGCGCGCGATCCTATGCTTCGACGCCGACGCCGCCGGTACGGAGGCGCTGCTCAAGTCGATCGACGTGTTGGCCGCCGAAGGCGTCACGCCGCTGGCGCTGCGGTTGCCCGACGCCAAGGATCCCGACGAGTTCGTGCGCCGCAACGGCGCCCCGGCGTTCGCGGCGCTGCTGGCCGCGCCGCTGACGGCGACGCAGATCAAGCTCGACGCCGAGATCGACCGCCGCGGGACGTCGATGGACCGCGGAACGATGGCCCGCTGGGCGGAGGAGACGATCCGCCGCCTCACCCCGCAGGCCGAGTGGGACCGCCAGCGCGTCTATTTGGCCGGCCGGCTGGGGCTCGCGCCGGACGATCTGCGGCGCGCCCGCCTGATGATCAACCCGGCCCATTTCGTTCCCCGCTCCGACGGGGCGCGTGCCTCGCGCCACATCACGCCGGACATGATGGAGCGGCCGACCTTCGAGCGCGAGGTGCTGTGCATCGTGCTCGACGAGCCGACCCTGCTGGCCGAGTACGCCGAGCGGATCCCGGCCGAACGCTTCGATCAGCCGCATCTCCGCAGGATTTGGGAGACCCTGTGTGGGCACGCTCGCTCGCTCACGCAACCATCGGACGTGCACGCACTGTTGGCAGGTGATGAAGACGCGGCGGTGACGCTGGCGTCGGTCTCCGGGATCGTACAATTTGCCGATACCGAGGAGCGGCGCGCGAAATTGGACCGCGTCGTCGCGCGCTTTGCGCGTGACGACGCCGAACGCCGCTACCGAGAGGTCGGTGCCCGGATCGATCGCCATTTCGAGGCGGGCGAGCCGGTGCCGACCGACCTCCGCGCCGAACACGCGGCGCTCGCCGCAGAACTGAAAGGATGACCCCACCCGACGGAGACTGAATTCAAGTCGACCCGGATCGTAGAAAGGGGGTGAACACCAGCATGGCCCGCACCAAGAAAACAGCCGCAGCCGCCGACGCGCCGGCGCCGTCCCTCGAAGAGCAGATCAAAAAGCTCCTCACCGCGGGGAAGAAGCGCGGCTCGCTGACGTACGAAGAGATCAACGCCGTCTTCGACAACGTCGAGGACGTCGCTCCCGAGCGCATGGACGACCTGCTCGAGGAGATCGCGTCGCTCGGCATCGAGATCGTCGAAGAGCAGGCGAAGGAAGACAAGCCGGCCGATCGCGACGAGCCCGAAGAGGTCGCGGTTGCCGCTGGTCTCGCCCTCGACGACCCCGTTCGCATGTATCTCAAGGAGATCGGGCGCGTCCCGCTCCTTTCGATGGACGACGAGCGGCGTTTGGCGATGGCGATCGAGGCCGGCGAGAACGAAGTCCTCAAGAACGGCACGGCCGACAATCGCATCGTGCTCGACGGCGAAGAGGCGAAGCGCAAGCTGACCGAGGCCAACCTGCGCCTGGTCGTCTCGATCGCGAAGAAGTACGTCGGCCGCGGCATGCTCTTCCTGGACTTGATCCAGGAAGGCAATCTCGGTTTGATCCGCGCGGTGGAGAAGTTCGACTACCGCAAGGGCTACAAGTTCTCGACCTACGCGACGTGGTGGATTCGCCAAGCGATCACGCGCGCGCTGGCCGATCAAGCGCGCACGATTCGCATCCCCGTGCACATGGTCGAGACGATCAACCGTCTCATCAAGATCAGCCGGCAGCTGCTGCAAGAGCTGGGCCGCGATCCGACGGTGGAAGAGATCGCCAACGAGATGGGGCTCACGCCCGAGAAGGTCCGCGAAGTCATCAAGATCTCGCAGGAGCCGATCTCGCTCGAGACCCCGATCGGCGAAGAAGAAGACTCGCACCTGGGCGACTTCATCGAAGACCAGGAAGCGGTCGCGCCGGCCGAGGCCGCCAGCGTCATGCTGCTCAAAGAGAAGATGCAGGACGTCCTCAAGAACCTCACCGAGCGCGAGCGCAAGGTGCTGGTGCTGCGCTTCGGGCTCGAAGACGGCCACCAGCGCACGCTCGAGGAAGTCGGTCAGGAGTTCGGCGTCACCCGCGAACGCATCCGCCAGATCGAAGCCAAGGCGCTGCGCAAGCTGCGCCACCCCAGCCGCGGCAAAGCCCTCAAAGACTACTGGTCCAACGAGTAACGGTCGGCCGCGCACCGCGCGGCCGCTTCGTTTTCAAGCGTCGGTCGGGCAGCCGAAACCGTCGTACTCGCCGCCGTGCTCGCGCGCAAAGGCCTGCCACCGCGCGACCTGCGGCGCGATCGCCGGAAAGGACGGGACGCTCTGCTGCACGATCGTCAACAGCGCGCTGCGGAAGAGCGGCGCATCGAGCGTCGCGGTCAGCCCGTCGGCTTCGAGCGCGGCAAGCGCGGCCCGAGCGCGCTTCTTGTCGCGAAACAAAAGCGCGTGGTCGAACGGCCGCGGCTGCGTGACGTCGGCGACGTGGGAGCGTATGACGCCCAGGAGACGGCGGCTCGTCTCTTCCTGATCGATCTTCGGGTCGATGGGCGGCGGCAAGCCGAACGTTTTCGCGAGCGCCGCCTCGAACGTGCGAACGTCCGCAGGGATGTAACGCGGTGCGGTCGACCATTCCCGTTGGTCGTCCGCTCCGTCAACAGGTGCTTTTTCAATCGCCGTCAAGCTGACGGGATCGAAGACGACGAACAGCGGGGAGCCGTCCTTCGCGGTGGTGGCAAAGCGCGGCGGCGGCTCGCGGACGATGTCCGCGGACGTCGATACGATCGGCCAGGAGCCGTCGCGCAACGCGTAGTCGTCGACGATCCAGAGCGCCTCGCCGGCCAGCTCCCATCCCTCTTGCGTCCACGGCGGCGAGAGCGTCGTGCAAAAGATGCGCTCGTGACTGCTCGACGCCTTGACGATTCCGATGATCTTGGCAGTGTCGAGGGGCACGATGAAGGTCGTGCCGACCGGGATCGGTGGACCGACGGGGAGTTGCACTACTTCGGTGTTGCTCCGGCGCCGCAGCCGTATGCTGCCGCGACGACAGTCGGCGTGAGCGCCTGCTCCGCTGCGGCGATGCGTCCCTGGTCGACGTCGAGCGCGCGCAGGATGTGGTCGTACGGCGTGTTCCCAAGCGTGTTCGACGTCGCGAGCTTGCGCGGATCGAAGCTGGAGATCGGGCTGTAATCCGGTAGGCCGGCGGTATCGAGGAAGTTGGGCGGATCGGTCGGCGAGGCCGGCAACGGCGTCGCGTTCGAAGGGCCGGTCGCGCTCTGGATCTGCGAGGGAAGGTCGCTGCGCATCTGGCCCATCTGCTCGGTCTCGAGCAGCCCGTCGACCAGGTTCAGCGCGTCGTTCTGGCGGTCGCGAGCGGCGCGCAGCTGCGACTGCAGCAGCGCGGCCTCTTTGTCGTCGTCGGTGGCGGGCGCTTTGGGGAAGCGGCTGGGATCGTTGAGCAGCTTGTCGATCACGCCCACGTTGTGCGCCAGCGACAGCACGACTTTGCCCAAGTAGACGCGGTCCAGGTCGAGCGCTTGGGGCGTCGAGGTCACGGCGTCGTGCGACATCTTGGCCAGCGCACGATGACCGGCGCCCAGCAGCGCGTCGTCGTTCATCAGCCCGTGCACGGCCGGCGCGACGTTGCCGCGTACCGTGTCGCAGAAGCCCTTGCTGTGCGTGCCGCCGATCGTCGGCGGCGGCGTCGCGTCGTTCGCGGCGAACGAGCCGCTCGGCGCGACCAGCAGCACGGCGAGGGCGAAACCGAGCGCGCCGGCGGTTTGCTTCACATGTCCTCGCCTTTCCCGGCGTGTGCGCTCGGCACGACGCTGGGGTTCTTGTCGGCGAACTGGCCGAGCGGGTTGGGCACGACCCAGATCGAGACGTCTTCGATCGCCGGGTAGAGGAAAACGGTGCGCACGCTGGCGGCGTCGGGAGCGAGGCCGAGCTTGACCAGACCGGCCGCGTTCGGATGGTCCGGATCGCCGACGGTCGCGTACGTGCTGACGCGCACGGCTTTGCCATAGGTGCAGTGTGCGCCCGTGCACAGGACGTAGTGCACGTGTGCCGGGATCTTGAAGAAGCGTGCCGGCGCGATCCCGAGCAGCGTCGGCGGCCCGTTGGGCGAGAGACTTTGCAGCGTGCTGTAGTCGGCGCCGATCAGCCGGCCGTTGACGTCGTACCAGAGCTGCGCGGGGTGCGCGACGTCGGGTGAGACCCAATCGGCGACGTTCACGTAGCTGATCGCGCCGGTGCCGTCCTCATTCGTGTAGCGGACGTAGCCGGCGCGCTGCGCGTCGGCGATGGTGGCGTACCGGCTCGGCAGCACCCGCATCATCTGCGCCAAGAACGCCGCTTCGGCGGCGTTGGGCGCGGGCGCCGGCGTGGCGGGCGCCATCGGCATCGTTTGGGCGGTCGCCGACAGCGGGCTGCACAGCAGCACGGCAGCGAACAGAGCGGACCAGCGGCGTGCGATCATGACGCGCGCTTCGCGGCCGTCAGCGGCGGATCATGTGCCGGGGGGCGCGCTCGACGCGGCGGCGGTTGGCGCTGCGGCGGTCGGCGCTGCGCTGGGCGTCTCGCTCGGTGACGAGCTCGGTGCGGCGGTGGGGCTGGCCGTCGGCGTCGGGTGCGGGCTCGGGCCGCGGCGGCGTCCACCGCCCGCGTTGAACGGCGGAGCGGTGCGGGCCGGCGTCGGCGTGTAGGCCGAAGTCGGCAGGTCGTTCGAGAGCCGGAACGGGAACGGCGTGCGGATCGAGAGCCGTTCGCCGACACGCACGACTTGCGCCCGGGTGACGGCGTTGAGGACCGTGCCGGGGACGGTGGGAAAGGGCACGCTGTCCGCCGTGACGGGCAGGAGCCCGGCGACGGTGTTGAAGTTGCGCAGCGCCACGATGCGGTGCTGCTTGTGGTCCGGCGACTCGAGGCTGCCGAGGATGAGCTCGGCCTTCGTTCCCGCGGCGGCGACGACCATCGTGCCCAACATGAGCGCGTCGCGCAGGTGAACCGGAACGACCGTGCCTTCGCGAGCGCCGGGACCTAGGGTCCCGTCGGAAACGAAGACGACCGGCGTCCCGATCGCGAGGATGTCGGACGCGGGCTGGGCCCGCGCCGTTTCCCAGATGGCAACCAAAAGCAGGAAGGCCGTCGCGATGACGGCCGTCCGGCGCACACCCGGGATGGAGATCAGGAAGCCTTCTTCTCCGCTTCCGCGGCTTCGGCGGCGGCCTTCTTGCCCTGTTCGATCAGAGCTTTGACCTTTTGCCCGCCCTTCTGGCCGATGGTCTCGTAGAACTCCGGGCCGTAGCGGTCGCGAGTTGCCTCGCCGCCCTTCTTGCCGCCCTTCTTGCCGATCGCCTCGTAGAACGCATGACCGTGCGCCTTCTTGGTGGCTTGGCCACCTTTGCGCCCGATCATCTCGTAGAACTCGGGACCGTACTTTTTCTTGACGGTCTCGCCGCCTTTTTGGCCGGCTTCGCGGACAGACATGCCGCTACCGGGCTTCCGTTCGGGGGTGCTGGACATCAGTGGGGGTGAACCTCGTGGATGATAATCGACCTATCTCAGTAACGTAAGCGAACCTTCTCTTGTTGTCGGTTGCTTGGGGGCCTAAATGAAGGTTCGGAGATTGGTCCTCGCCGCTGCGGTCGTTGTTGCGGCGAGCGCCTCCCTCATGCCGGTTTCCGCTGCCCCCGCAGGGGAGGAGCCGGGGTACCGGCGGCTGGTGGAGCTCGAAAGCACCCGGACGTTCTCTGACGTTCTGACCGCTGCATTGGCATCCGGAGATCCCGATGTTGCGGGACGGGCAGCGCTCGCGCTCGGGAGGACCCGAAGCGCGCGAGCGGCCGGGCCTCTATTTAACGCGACCGCCGCGCGAGTCGTTCCCGTTCGAGCGCTCGCCGTGTACGGATACGGTTTACTTTGCGGAGCGGTGAATGTTCCGTTGGAGCCCATCGCTCGCTCGCTCCATGATCCAGCCGGAGCAGTCCGGGTTGCGGCGGCCGATGCCGCCTGGCGGGCCAAGGTCGCCGATCGTCCGGGCAGCGTCGCGTTGCGGGTTCCGCTGCTCGCGCTGCTGCGATCCGACCCGGACCCCGTCGTCCGGTCCCGGGCTGCGATTGCCCTGTCGGGCTGGCGGGAGGGGCCGGACGGCATCTGGATCGCCGATGCGATCCAGCATGCGTTCCATGCCGAGCAGAATCGCACGGTCCGCTGGGCTGAGGCTTGGACGCTCCGGCGGGCGTACGCGATAACCACCGCCCCGGCCACCGTGCGGACGGGGCTGCGGGACCCCGACGAGCTGGTCCGCATCCAGTTCCTGGACCTCGAGGCGCGCCGTCACGACCGCGACGGGCTGGCATGGGTGACGCCGCTCGTGCGCGACCCGTCGTGGCGGGTCGCCGAGCAGGCGACCGAGACCGTGCGGGTGCTCGAGGGCAAGCCCCGCACCGAGCACCTCACCGCCATTCCGGACGGCGTCGTGACGCCCACGCCCGCGCCCGTCGATACCGAGCCGGCACTGCCGCGGCCGGCCGGACTGGGCCCGCCGCGCGCCCCGACCGCCGCCGACGCGCGGCTCGATGTGCCGCTGCGTCCGTCGACCAGCGCGCTGATGGACGGGCCGATGCCGGGACCGCACCCGCGCGTGCGCATCGGCACGACCGAAGGGACGATCGTCGTGCGGCTGTATCCCGAGTGGGCGCCGTTGACCGTCGCCAACTTCTTGCATCTCGTCGATCGCGGTTACTACGACGGCTTGCGGTTCTTCCGCATCGTGCCGGACTTCGTGGTGCAAACCGGTGATCCGACCGACACCGGCGACGGCGACGCCGGCTACACGATCCCCGCCGAAGAGAACCCGTTGCCGCAACGCGCGGGCGTCATCTCGATGGGGCTGAACTACACCGACGGGCCGCATCCCGGGCCGATTCGCGACTCGGCCGGCACGCAGTTCTACATCACGCTCTCACCGCAGCCGCACCTCGATCGCGACTTCACCGTCTTCGGCGCGGTCGAAAGCGGTTTCGCGACGCTCGGCCGCCTGACCGAGAGCGATCGCATGACCCGCGTCGAGCGCCTCTCCGACGACTAACGAGAGAGCATCGAGCGCAGGGCGAAGAAGGCGTTCTCGGGGCGTTCGGTGATGCGGCGGTAGAAGTAGCCGGCCCAGTGCGTTCCGTACGGCACGTACACGCGCAGCCGCCAGCCGTCGGCGACGATGCGCCGCTGTACGTCGGGCCGCACGCCGTAGAGCATCTGGAACTCGAAGCGGTCGGGGCCGATGCCGCGCTCGCGGGCGAACCGCTGGACCGCGGTGATCAGGCGTTCGTCGTGCGTCGCGATGCCGGGATACATGCCGTGCTCGAGCAGCGACTCCGCTTCGCGCAAGTACGCGCGGCGAATCGTCGGCATGTCCTTGTAGGCGATCGCGGCCGGCTCCGCGTAGGCGCCCTTGCACAGCCGCACGCGCATTCCGGCCGCGATCGCGCGCTCGACGTCGTCGGGCGTGCGCCGCAGGTAGGCCTGGAGCACCGGACCGACGGCGCGTCCTTCGCCGAACGCCTGGTCGACGATGCGCAGGGTCGCGTCGGTGACGGCGCTGCCCTCCATGTCCACGCGCACGAACGGATCGGGCGTGGCGGCCGCGGCGTCGCTGATCGCGCGCAGGTTCGCGAGCGCGATCTCTTCGCCGACCAACAGGCCGATCGCGCTCAGCTTCACCGAGACGTTGGTGTCGACGCCCGATCCACGCACCGCCGCGAGCAGTTGCAGGTACGCGTCGCGCGTGCGCTCGGCTTCGGGCAGGGACACGACATCTTCGCCCAGGAAGTCGAGCGTCGCGCTCATCCCGTGCTCGTTCAGCGTCCGCACCGCCGACAAGGCGTCCTCGGCGCTCTCGCCGGCGATGAAGCGTTTGGCCAAGAAGAAGAATCGCCGCTGAAACGCCGGGGTTTGGATAACGTCGAGGACTGCCACGAGCGGCGCCCTTCGGGCAGGCGGCGGCGCCCCCCTCGGGTACGAGCGGGGAGGGCTGAACCGGACTATTGCTTATCAGGACTTTTGCATTTGGCGGATAGGCGAGGGACCCGCGCGGCGGGAACGAGGGATCATGGCGTGGCGCGTCCTGGTCGCAGACGACGACCCGGAAATCTGCACCCTGATCAAGACGATCCTCTCGAAGGGGCCGTACGACATTACGCTCTGCAACGATGCCGAGAGCGCGCTGGTGCACATCCAGCGCGAGGAGCCGTACGACATCCTGATCAGCGACTTCATGCTGCCGGGTATCTCGGGGATCGAGCTGATCACGCAAGTGCGCCAGAACGCCGCGACCGCGCGCATGCCGATCGTCATGATCAGCGGCCACAGCAACTACGCGATGGACGCGCGAGCCAAGTCGGCCGGCGCGAACGCGTTTCTGAACAAACCCTTCACACTCTCGCAGCTGCGAACGACCGTTCATCAGCTCTTGACCGACCCGCTCCAGTCCGTCCTCGGCGCGTAACGCCGCGGTTCGCGCGCCGGTGACGCTCGCGGCGCTCGCGAAGATCGTCGTGGTCGCGTTCTCGCTCGGGCTCGACGTCTTCGCGGTCTCGGTCGGGGTCGGGATGCGCGGCACCGGCGGCGCGCTCAAGGTCCGCATCGGGCTGGCGTTCGCGACCGCCGAGGTGTCGATGACGCTGATCGGCGTCGGCATCGGCCGGGTGGCCGGGCACCTGCTCGGGGAGGGGGCCGCGTACTTGGGCTTCGCGGCGCTGGTCGGCGTGGGCTGTTACATGATCCACGAGGCACGAGCGCAAACGGAACCGGGCGATGGCTTCGACCTCTCGCGCGGCTGGGGACTCGTCCTGGGCGCCCTCTCGATCAGCTTGGACTCGCTGGGGATCGGTTTCTCGATCCTCTTCATCGGCGTGCCGCTGGTGGTCAGCATCGTCTGCATCGCCGTCGCCTCGCTCGTCTCGACCACGCTGGGGCTGCTGCTGGGGCGCCGCATCGGCGCGATCGGCGAGGAGAAGGCCGCGCTCGGGTCGGGCGTCGTCCTGATCCTGACGGGCCTGGCGTTCGGTGTCCTCAAGTACTTTCACGTCGGCGGCTGAGTCGCTCTACGCGCTGGCGACGAGCGCGGCGCGCAGCGTCGTCGTGGTCGGGACGGCGAAGAACGCCGGCAAGACGACGACCTGCAACGCGCTGCGCGCGATCGCGTACCGCCGCGGCGTGCCGGTCGCGCTGACGTCGATCGGACGCGACGGCGAGCCGGCCGACGCGCTCGACGGCGAGGCGAAGCCGCGCGTGCGGCTGGCGGCGGGGACGCTGGTCGCGCTGGCGGCCGGGGTCGTGCCGCGAACGCCGGCGCTCGAGATCCTCGAGACGGGCGCGTCCGGCGCGTTGGGCGCGACGGTGTTCGCCCGCGCGGTGCTGCCGACGGTGTGCGAGATCGCCGGCCCGCCGACCGCCGGGGCGATGCGCGCCACCATCGACCGGCTGTGCGCGCTCGGTGCGGGGCCGGTGCTCGTCGACGGTGCGATCGACCGGGTCGCCGCGCTGGCCGGCGGTGACGACGCGGTCATTGTCGCGACCGGGGCGGCCAGCGGCACGACCGTCGCGCGCGTCGCCGCGGCGGCCGCCGACGTCGTCGCGCGCCTGACGATCCCCGGCCGCGATCCCGTCAACGAACGCGCGCGGGTCGTGCTGCTGGCCGGCGCGCTCGACGCGCGCGACGCCGAAGCCCTATTGGCCGACGCGGCCGGGGCGACGGTCGTCGTCGAGGATCCGACCCGCATCGCGATTCGCGGCGCGCTGCTGGCGCGCGTGCGCGCGGTGGTCGATCTCCGCTGTGAGCGGCCGCTGCGCGTGGTCGCTTGCACGACCTCACCGGTCGGCCGCGAGACGACGCTCGCGCCGCGCGCGCTGGTCGAGGCCGTCGCGCGGGCGACCGGACTGCCGACGTTCGACGTCGTGGCGGACCTGGTCGCGTGATCGTCGACGCCGCGACCGCCGAACGTATCGGCCTCGATTGGCTGCGCGCGGCGCTGGCGCCGGTCGGCGCGTTCGGTCGCCGCCACGACGAGCAGGTCGCGCCGTACGGGCCCGGCGACGAGGACGCGGCCCGCGCCGAGATCGTGCGCGTCGTGGCGGCGGCGGCGTCGCTCGACCCGCACGGCGTCGCGCGCGTGCGCGCCGCGCTGCGCGCGGTTCCCGAGCCGACGCCGATCGTGGCGCGCGCGCGCGTCGGCGACCCGCTCGGCGACGTCGACTTCTACGAGTTGGGCCGCTTGGTCGACGCGCTCGACGCGTTCGCGCGCGCATGGGACGGCGCCGGCGGTGCACCCGAGGGGCGGCCGCCGCGGCTCGACGCGCTCCGTGCGGTGCTGGCCCCGGGCCGCGCCCAAGCGGGCTTCTACCTGGCCGATGCGTTCGGCGCCGGCCTGCGTGCCGCGCGCCAAGCGTATGCGATCGCGCAAGCCGACCTCGAACGGCGGCAAGCAGCGCTCGCCGCCGAGGTGCGTGCGATCTGCGGCGTCGACGCGGTCGGCGAAGAGTTCGTCGTTCTGCGCGACGCGTACGCGGGTCCGCTGCCGGCCGGCGTGCACGTCGTGCGCGAGACGCCGACCTATCGGCTCGTCTCGCTCGCGCTGATCGCCCCCGAGCGCGATGCCGCGTTGACCGCGCTGAGCGAAGAAGAAGAGCGCGCGCGGCGCGCGTTGGCCGAACGCGTCGCTGCTCACGCCGAGCCGATCGCCGCGGCGACGCGCGCGCTCGGCGCGCTCGACCGTTTCTTGGCGCGGGTCGCGTTCGCGCAGCGCTGGAGCGGCTGCGTCCCGGAGTTCGGCGCGGACGTTGCGTTCGACCAGGCCACCTTCGCGCCGTTGGCGGAGGCGCTGGCGGCTCGCGGCCGCCGCTACACGCCGCTCTCGCTCGCGCTGGCGAACGTCGCGGTGCTGACCGGACCGAACATGGGCGGCAAGAGCGCGGCGCTGGCCACCACCGGATTCCTCGCCGCCTGCGTCGCGCTGGGCGCGCCGCCGCCCGCGCGCAGCCTGCGCCTGCCGCTGTTCGCGCAGATCGCGTGGGTCGGCGGCGACGGGCCGGCCGAGCGCGCGCGGCTGCTCTCCTCGTACGCCGCGGAGGTCGTGCGCGCGCGCGAGGTGCTCGGCGTGGCCGGTCCGCGCGCGCTGGTGCTGATCGACGAGTTCGCGCGCACGACCGGGCCGCGCGAGGGCAAAGCGCTGCTGATCGCCTTTCTCGAGGCGGTGCGCGCGCGCGGCGCGTTCGCGCTCTGCGCGACGCACTTCGACGCGATCGCCGAAGCCGCCGGGGTCGCGCACCTGCGCATCGCCGGCGTGCGGGACGAGCTGCTGACGTCGATCGACGCGCGCGACCTCGATGCCGCGCTCGATGCGATCAACGCCGCGATGGATTACCGCGTCGTCGCCGCGCACGAGTCGCGCGCGGCCTCCGACGCGCTTGCGCTGGCCGCGCTGCTCGGCGTGGACCCCGCCTTGGTCGCGCGCGCCCGCGAGCTGTACGGGCCTTAGAGCCCCAGCGCGAGCGAGTCGGCGCGCGGGTCGGCGCCGCCGGCCAAGGTGCCGCGCTCGTGGTCGACCGCGATCGCGTGCGCGTGGCCCATCGCGTTCTCGTAGGGCCCGAGCGGCGCGACCTTGTGGCCGCGGCGCTCCAAGCCCGCGACGACGTCGTCGGGCATGCGCGACTCGACGATCACCAGCTCGCCCGGCTTGAGGTCGGGACGTTCCGTCAGCGTGTGACGGCCGTAGATCCAGCGCGGGAAGTCGAGTGCACGCTGCACGTCCAGGCCGCGGTCGGCGTACTGGTGCAAGAACTGCAGCTGGATCTGCGGTTGGCCGTCGCCGCCCATCGTCCCGAACACCAGCTCCGGCTTGCCGTCGCGCAAGAACATCGGCGGCGAGAGCGTGCTGAGTGGACGCTTCCCACCCGCGTAGACGTTCGGCGTCCCGGGGACGGTGGTGAAGTACGCGCCGCGGTTCTGCAGCACGACGCCGGTGCCGGCGACGACCAGTCCCGAGCCGAAGTTCATGTAGAGGCTCTGGATCAGCGAGACGGCCATGCCGTCTTCGTCGACGACGCACAGAAAGATCGTCCCCCCGCGATCGGCGCTGGGGGCGTGCAGCGAGGCGTGGTCGGGATCGATCTCGGCGCGCAGCGCGGCCATCCGTTCCGGCGCGAGCAAAGCGGCGACGCCGGAGTCGCCGAAGGCGGGATCGCAGAAGGTCGTATCGCGGATCGCGATCGCGCGCTTCATCGTCTCGACCGCGAGATGGTGCCACAGCGGCTGTTCCGCTTGCGCGTCGTTCGCCAGGGCGCCGGCGGCCAAGAGCAGCAGCGCGCCTTGCGAGTTCGGCGGGTGCGCCAACAGCTCGCCACCGCGCCAGGCGATGCGCAGCGGCGTCGTCGGCTCGGTGCGGTGCGCGGCCAGGTCGTCGAGCGTCATGCGGCTGCCGCCGGCACGCAGCGTCGCGACGATCCGTTCGCCGATCGCGCCGGTGTAGAACGCGTCCGCGCCGCCGGCGCGGATCGCCGCGATCGTCGCGGCGAGGTCGGGATTGCGCAGCACGTCGCCGGCACGCGGGAGGCGTCCACCGGGCAGGAAGATCGCCGCCGCGGCGGCGTCGGCGCGGAGCATCGCCGCGTTGAGCGCGACGTAGTTGGCGACGACGTCGGTGACCGCCCACCCGTCGCGCGCGAAGCGTTCGGCCGGCGCCAGCAGCTCGTCCAAGCCGAGCGTCCCGTGCGCGCGCCCGACGTCCTCCCACGAACGCACGCCGCCGGGAACCGAGACCGCGAGCGCGCCGCGCTCGGGCAGCGCGCCGCCGGGCAGCGCGTCGAGCGACGCCGTGCGCGGCGTGCGACCGCTGCCGTTGTACGAGACCGTGCCGGTGCGCGGATCGTGCACGATCCAGAAGGCGTCGCCGCCCAGACCGCAGCTGGCGGGGTAGGCGACGGCCAGCACCGCGTTGGCGGCGATCGCGGCGTCGACGGCGTTGCCGCCGCGCCGCAGCATCTCGAGCCCGGCGTCGGTGGCCTGCGCGTGCGGGGTGGCGACCATGGCACGGGTCGAGCGCGCGACCGCGCGTGAGGGCCAGGCGGTCACAGACGTGTCGGTCGGCATGCGCGCCGGGTTCGCGCGGGTGTGACGTGGAAGCCTGCGCGGGTGGACCCGTTGATCATCACCGTCGCGCCGATCGGCGCCGAGGTCATGCCCGATCAGACGCCCTATCTGCCGGTCACGCCGGCGCAGCTGGGCGAGACCGCGCGCGCGATCCGTGCCGCCGGCGCGAGCATCGTGCACGTGCACTGCCGCAACGACGACGGGTCGAACACGCATGACGTGGGGCGCTTCCGCGCCGCCGCGCAGGCGGTGCGCGCCGCGAGCGACCTGATCGTGCAGTTCTCGACCGGCGGCGCGATCGGGATGACGCCGGCCGAGCGCGCCGCGCCGCTGCAGCTGCGGCCCGAGATGGCGACCCTGACCTGCGGCAGCGTCAACTTCGGCGACGACGTCTTCGAGAACACGTTCCCGATCATGCGCGACATCGCGGCGAAGATCGCCGAGTACGGCGTCGTCCCCGAGCTCGAGATCTTCGATCTCGGGCACCTCGCGAACGCAAAACGGCTCGCCGCCGAAGGCGCGATCCGTTTGCCGGCGCACGTCGACTTCGTGCTGGGCGTCCCCGGCGCGCTCGACGCAAGCGTCGAAAATCTCGTTGCTTGCGTGCAAGCGCTGCCGTCCGGCTGTACGTGGTCGGTGGCGGGAATCGGGCGCATGCAGCTGCCGCTGGCGACCGTCGCCGTCGCGATGGGCGGGCACGTCCGCGTCGGGCTGGAGGACAACCTCTACTACAGCCGCGGCCGGCTGGCGCGCAACGAAGAGCTGGTGGCGCGCGTGGTGCGCATCGCCGCGGAGCTCGGTCGCCCCGTTGCCACGCCCGACGAAGCCCGCCGCTTGCTCGGCATCAGGACCGCAACCGCCGCATAAACCCCAGGAGTCGCTTCCGGACGGCCGGAACAGAGGTCGGTTCGTTCCCCCGGGAGGGCCCGTTTCTGTTCACCTACGTCGTCCGGCGGACGTTGCAGAGCATTCCTCTGCTCTTGCTCGTCTCCATCGTGATCTTCTCGATCCTCCAGGCCGCGCCCGGTGGTCCGCTCACGCCGTACCTGCAAAATCCGCATTTGACGGAAGCCGACATCGCTCGGCTCAAGCACAACCTCGGGCTCGATCAGCCCGCGTACGTTCAGTACCTCAAGTGGTTGTGGCAAGTGGTGCACGGCGACTTCGGCTGGTCGATGTCGAACTCGGAGACCGTCACGCAGGCGATCCTCGAGCGCGTTCCGGCGACGCTCGAGCTGATGGGCGCTTCGCTCGTCATCTCGGTCGGGCTGGGCGTCGTGTTCGGCATCCTCAGCGCCGTCAAGCAGTATTCCTGGGTCGATTACCTGATCACGACGTTCGCCTTCTTCGGCCAGTCGATGCCGGTCTTCTGGTTCGCCGTCATGCTGCAGCTGCTGTTCGCCGTCTACGGCGTTCCGGTCGGCTTCGGCTACAAGATCCAGCTGCCGTCGGCGGGCTTGAGCGACTACGATCAGTTCGTGCTCGGTGATCGCTTGCGCCACCTGGTGCTTCCGACGATCGTCCTCTCGCTGGCGTTCCTGGCGCAGTACAGCCGCTTCATGCGCAGCTCGATGCTCGAGGTGATCCGCACCGACTACATGCGGACCGCCGCCGCCAAGGGCGTCTCGCGGTTGGGCGTCATCTTCAAGCACGGCCTCAAGAACGCGCTGATCCCGCTGGTCACGGTCATCGCGCTCACGCTGCCGGGCCTGGTCGCGGGCGCCGTCGTCACCGAGACGATCTTCGCCTGGCCCGGGATGGGCCGGCTGTTCCTCAACGCCCTGCAGCAATTCGATTTCGCGCTGCTGATGGGCTACCTGATGATGGTCTCGTTCTTCGTCGTGTTCTGCAACCTGTTGGCCGACGTGTGTTACGCCTGGCTCGACCCGCGCGTGAAGTACACCTGATGGCGACGACGCTGCCGCTCGCGGCCGCCACCGCCGACGATTTCGTTCCCTCGAAGAACACTGTCTGGCGGCGCTTCCGCCGCCACAAGGTCGCGCTGGCGGGAATCGTCGTCCTCGCGTTGCTCGCGCTGATCGCGATCTTCGCCAAGCTGCTGGCCCCGCAGGACCCCAACTACATCGACCAGGTCCACTGGCAGGGTTATCCGCTCGCCCCCGGCGTCGCCGGGCACATCTTGGGCACCGACGAGGTCGGGCGCGACTTGCTCTCGCGCTTGATGTTCGGCGCGCAGATCTCGCTGACCGTGGCCTTGTTCGCGGTCATCATGGAGATCGTGATCGGTACCGTGCTCGGCGCCGTCGCCGGCTACTACGGCGGGTGGATCGACTTCGTGCTGATGCGCGTCACCGACGTCGTGCTCTCGATCCCGCTCTTGCCGCTGCTGCTGGTCATCACCGCGATCGTCGAAGCAACCTCGACCAAGGCCGCGCTGAGCTTCTTGGTCATCGTGCTGATCATCGGGGGCCTCTCGTGGCCCTCGGTCGCGCGTCTGGTGCGCGCCTCGTTCCTCTCGCTGCGCGAGCGCGAGTTCGCCGAGGCGGCGCGCGCGGTCGGCAACCGCGACGGCCGGATCATCTTCCGCCACCTGCTGCCCAATGCCGTCGCGCCGATCATCGTGCAGGCGACGCTCGACGTCGCGAACGTCATCATCCTCGAGTCGACCCTATCGTTCCTGGGCTTCGGCATCCAGCCGCCGACGGCGTCGTGGGGCAACATGCTGGCCAACTCGCAGAGCAACATCACGCAGGCGCCCTGGGCCGCGATCTTTCCGGGGTTGTGCATCTTGATCACGACGCTGGCGATCAACTATGTTGGTGATGGATTGCGCGACGCGCTCGACCCCAATACGCGGTAGCCGCTAGACGGAGGGATCGCGATGTCCCAGGCACGCCTCATCGTCCTGGTCGCCGTCACGGCGCTGGCGGGATGCGGTGCCGGGCAGAGCGTCCCTGGGACGCATCGTGACGCCGCGTCGAAGACGCGGGTAGCGCTGCGCATCACGATCCCGCACGCGAGCGCGCCGAACCAGGTCGGGCGGCGGCCGGCATATGTCTCGCCGGCGACGCAGAGCGCGACGGTCGACGTCACACCGCAGGGCAGCACGACACCCGTCGGCGGCTACCCGCAGACGGTCGGGCTCACGCCGAGCTCGACCGGCTGCACCTCGTCGCTCGCGAGCACCGTCTGTACCCTCACGCTGAGCGTCGGTGCGGGAAGCTACGCGCTCACGCTGACGACGTACGACGGTGCGAATGCGACCGGGAACGTGCTTTCGGCTGCGCAGAGCGTGCCGTTCACCGTGCTCGCGGGGCAGGCGAACGCGGTTGCGGTAACGCTCGGCGGCGTTCCGGCCGGCGTCGCGTTCCTCTCGGGCAGCGCGGCGCTGACGGGATCGGCCCAGGCCGGATACCAACTGGCGTTCGGCGCGACGGCCGCGAACCTGTCGGTCTTCGGCGTCGATGCCGACGGCAACGTCATCCTGGGCGCCGGGGCGCCGGCGGTGAGCGTCACCAGCGGCAGCGCGCAGGTCGGCGTGAGCGGGCCGGCAACGGCGTCGCCGAACCTGGTGGAGCTGGCCTCGAACGGGCAGAGCGCGCCGGTCACCTTGACCGCAACGGTCACCCCCGCCGCGACCAGCGGCGCGAACGCCGTGAGCGCAACGGTGGTGGTCAGCGTCCCACCGGCGAAGACGCTCTACCTCGTCCAGCTCGTGGGGAGCTCCGTCTACACCTACGACCAGCAAGGGGATCAGCAGGCGCTGCAGTTTTTCTGCAACGGCTGCGGCGAGGCCGAAGGGATCGCCTACGATCCGGTCGACCAGCTCGTCTACGTGTCGACCGTGCAACCCAGCGTGAACGCGTACAGCGCGGCGGGCGGCGCGTTGCAGCCGCTGAGCGGCGGTTTCCCGGGCCTGAGCGTCCCGCAAGGGATCGCGTACGACAGCGGTAACGGCCTGCTCTACGTCGTCGACGACCTCGCCGGCACGGTGCGCGCATACAACGAGCAAGGAAGTCAACAAACGCTCAGCGGGACGTTTCCGGGGCTCTCGTTCCCCGAGGCGATCGGGTACGATCCCGACAACGGCCTACTGTACGTCTCGCAAGATAGCGCGATCCTCGCGTTCGATCAGAACGGCAACCCGCAATCGACCAGCGGCGGCTTCCCGAATCTCACCGCGGCGCCGACCGGCATCACGTACGATACCGGAAACCGCCTCCTGTACGTGAGCAACGAGGGCTACCAGCGCAACATCGGCCAGTTCGTCAACACGGTGACGGCGTACGACGCGCAGGGCGATCAGCAGCCGCTCAGCGGCGGCTTCCCGAACCTCTACAATCCCATCTCGATCGCGTACGACGCGGCGAACGGGCTCATCTACGTGGTGAACGAGTACAGCATCAATGCGTATGACGCGCAGGGGAATCAGCAGACGCTGAGCGGGACGTTTCCGAACCTCGACGCGCCGGAAGCGATCGCGGCCGTGCCGTGAGCGTCCGGCGGGAGCGCGTACAGGCCGCGTCCCCAGCGCGGCGATCTGCCGGAGCTGCGCGTCGGCGGTCGGCCGCAGGTCGATTCCGCTCACCTCGCGCCGGCGCGTCGTACCGAGCCGCGCGAGCGCGTTCAGCGTAGCGTCCAGACGCGCGGCGGGCACGCCGGAGCGCAGGGTGACGGGCAGGGCCCCGGATGCGCGTGCGTGCAGGAGCGCGCGTGCCGCCGCGGCCGCCGGCGCCGTGACCTCCAGCGTGAGCCGTGCGCGCAGGGCGATCAAGGGCGGCCGGCCGTCGGGGGCGCGGAAGACGACCGTCATGGGCGCCGCGGTCGGCGCGGCGCGCTCGGCCGCGGCTTCGCGAGCCTCGTAGGCTGCCAGTGCGCGGTGAAGAAGGCTTCGAACGCGAGCCGGTCGCGACCCGAGATGCGCTCGAGCAGCGCCCGGTCCTCGGCGTCGCTCATCCGGCCCTCATACCGCTTGGTCGAGGGCCGGCAGGCAACGGTTCAGCCTTCGCGGGTCGGGGTGAAGTCGAGCGCCAGCGAGTTGATGCAGTAGCGCTCGCCGGTCGGGCGCGGGCCGTCGGGGAAGACGTGGCCCAGGTGCGAGTCGCAGGCCGCGCAGCGCACCTCGGTCCGGCGCATGCCGTGGGAGGTGTCCTCGATCAGCGTCACCCGGTCGCCGGCCTTCGGCTCCCAGAAGCTCGGCCAGCCCGAGCCGCTGTCGTACTTGGCGTCGGAGGCGAAGAGCTCGGCGCCGCAGGCGCCGCAGCTGTACGTCCCCGCATCCTTCTTGTGGTAGAGCGCGCCGGTGAAGGCTCGCTCCGTGGCGCCCTCGCGGAGGACCGCGAAACGGTCCGGGGAGAGCTCCGCGCGCCACTGCGCGTCGGTCTTGTTCTGGAGGTCCATACACCTCCTAGAACACCGTCAGGGGTGCGCCGCGGTGCAGGTCGAGCAGCGCCCGGTGAAGGTCACGGCTTCGTCCTCGATGGCCACCCCGTACCGCTCGGCCAACGCGCGACGGGTGGCGGCGGGGACGGCGAAGTCGAGATCGGCGATCGTGCCGCAGGTCGCGCAGCGGAAGTGGGCGTGCGGCGGCGCGGCGGGTTCGTAGACGGCGGACGCCTCACCGGGGACGTCGATCTTCATCACTGCGCCCTGCTCGTGCAGGCGGGCGAGGCCACGGTGAACGGTGGCAAAGCCGATCCGGGGCTGGCGGGCGCGGGCCCGCAGCCAGATCTCTTGGGCGGTCAGGTGGTTGCCGTGGCCGGCCTCCTCGACCACCTCCAACAACGTCCGATAGTTGGGGGCCAAGTCTGTCGGATCGGCGGTTGACACCGAGTGCGGGATGGGGTAGCCTCCGGGAGTGAAATCCGTTCTCAGTCAGTTATAGGCGAGTTCGGCTCCCAACACAAGAGTTTTTCGGAGGTTTTTTGTGCTAGCGAAGGTCGGTCAGCCGGCGCCCGCGTTCACCCTGCCGTCCACCAAGGGCGCGACCAGCGCCAAGGACCTGGGTCAGGAAATCAGCTTGTCGGACTACCAGGGCAAGTGGTTGATCTTCTTCTTTTATCCGCTCGATTTCACGTTCGTGTGCCCGACCGAGATCACGGCGCTCTCGGACCGCTACGAGGAGATCAAGGACCTCGACGCCGAGGTGCTGGGCTGCTCGACGGACAGCGTCCACTCGCACTTCGCGTGGCTGAACACGCCGCGTGAGAAGAACGGCATCGCCGGGACGGCCTATCCCCTGGTCGCCGACTTCACCAAGGAAGTCAGCCGCGCGTACGGCGTGCTCGACGAGGCGACCGGTGCCGCCCAGCGCGGGCTGTTCATCGTCGATCCCGAGGGCGTGCTGCGCTACGCGGTCGTGACCAACGACAACGTCGGCCGCTCGGTCGAGGAGACCCTGCGGGTCCTCCAGGCGCTCCAGACGGGCGGGCTGTGCCCGGCCGAGTGGACGCCGGGTAAGCAGCTGCTCAAGGTCGGCTGACGACCATGCCGCTCCGGACCGGATCCGACATGCCGTCGCTCGACGGCGTCTCGACCTGGATCAACGGCGGCGCACCGAGTGACGAGGAGCTGGCCGGCAAGCCGCTCCTCGTCCACTTCTGGTCGGTGAGCTGCTACATCTGCCACAACGTCGCCGCGGACGTCGCCGCCTGGCAGGCCGAGTACGGTCCCCAAGGCCTTGAGTTCGTCTCGGTCCACCAACCGCGCGGCCCCGAGGAGCTCGACGTCGCCGCCGTGACCGAAGACGCGCGGGGCCCGATGGGGATCACCTGGCGCACCGCGATCGACAACGAGCACGCCATCGTGCAGCGCTACGAGAACCAGTTCGTTCCGGCGTACTACCTGTTCGACCGCGACCACAAGCTGGTCCATCGCCAAGCGGGCGACCGCGGGTTCGAGCGTCTGCACGAGAAGATCGCCGCGCTGCTAAAGGAAGACGCGACGGCCGCCTGAGAGGAACCGTACCTCTTGTGGCACCGCCCCCGGCCGTGTAGACTATCGAGGTTGTCGGGGGCGGCTTGCCGTTCCCGGGACCCCGTGCGCGAGTGGCGGAATTGGTAGACGCACTAGCTTGAGGGGTTAGCGGGAGCGATCCCGTGCTGGTTCAAATCCAGTCTCGCGCACCACGTTCGAAGAGCCCGACTCGGTACGGAGTCGGGCTTTTTCGCGCAATGTACGGCCGCGGGACCGCACAAGAGGCTCGCTTGAGCTGCTAGAGAGACAATTAAACCAACACTTTACCGAAATGGGGGTGACCGCGAACACGCTCTGGTGGATACTCAGCGTAGACGGTCAGCGCCCGGCCGTCTCGTCGGGGGTGCGGGGCGAACATACGGACGTTCGCCGGTGAAAACCGGCGGCGGGTTGCCAGAGAAGGCGGCTCTTAGCGACCGCGATCGCTACCGTTTCCGAGATGGGTTTGAGGATGAAAGCACTCCCGATCGCCCTGACGCTCGCACTCCTCGCCGGGTGCGCCGGGTCGTCGACCTCGCTCCCCACGGCCAGCACCCCCAAGAACACCTCGTCCTCGACGCATCACCTGCAGACCAAGACGCAACTCGTCAAGGTGAAGAAGTCCACGCAGCGTGGTTTGCGGATGCCGAAGAACTCCGTCGGCGGTGTCGGCGGCCTTCTGGTCAGCATCATCGTCGATCTGCTCGACGCGCCGCTGGCGGACGGCGGCAACGACGCGCAAGTGAATATCGGCCTGGTCGGGATCAACGCGCTGAGCAACGGCGTGGCGACGCCGATCGTCGCGAACCAGACGCCGCAGGTGGTCAATTTGCTTGCCCTGCAGAGCACGGCCGAGCAATACGCCGCGAGCCTACCGGCTGGAAGCTACGATACGCTCCAGTTGGTCGTCGATCCGACGACCTCGAGCGTGGTGTATCAGGGCCAGACGTACCCGGTCCAGTTCGGAAGCCTCACCAGCGATCCGACCAGTTACGTCGGCATCGATGCGCCGGCCACGTTCGGCAGCGACGGGAGCGCGAACATAACGCTGACCGCCGACTTCAACGTGCTTGAATCCGTCGCGCTCGACGGCGCCATCGCGAACATCGACCCGCAGCTGGTCACTGCGACAAATGCCTCGGACGTCTCGGGTACGATCCTCAACGCCGCCGGCTTGCCGGTTTCCAGTGCGGTGGTGCTCGCGCTTGACGCGAACGGAAACGTCCTGAACTCGACGATCTCGGCGAACGACGGCACCTTCACGCTGCATGCGCTCTCAGCCGGCAGCGCCACTCTGGTGGTCCAGAATGCTTACGTCTCGGCGAGCGGCGAGTCCGTCTCCGCCGACGGCGCTGATGCGACCGCGCCATCGCCCTTGCCACTGGCGATCCCGGGTGGCAACACGATCAATATCGGCTCGCTGACGGACTAGCCCCATGGCCTCTGCGACGGATCAGGACGTCGTTGAGCCAGCGGCGTCCAGTCTCCGACGTGCTCTCCTTGCCGTGCGCGCTGCACGGTACGGCGAGGCCGCCGAGATCCTCAACGGCTGTCAGGAGTGGCCGGAACACGTTCGTGACAACGCGATCGCCCTGAAGGCCGACGCACTCGGTCGGGGCGGCAGCTACGTGGCGGCGCTCGAGTGGCTGACCGGCGTCGCCGATATGGTGACGACCCCGGCCGGCAAATTCGGCTATGAGATCGCACTCTGCCGTGCGTTCACGAACGTCCG
The DNA here is from genome assembly GCA_035504415.1 of Candidatus Sulfotelmatobacter sp. Lineage (NCBI taxonomy): Bacteria > Pseudomonadati > Acidobacteriota > Terriglobia > Terriglobales > Candidatus Korobacteraceae > Candidatus Sulfotelmatobacter > Candidatus Sulfotelmatobacter sp. The sequence goes on from DATJRY010000017.1 coordinate 45,460, forward strand.
CGATCTCGATTCGGCTCGTGCACATGCTGCCACGGCGGAAAAGTTCGTCGACTCGGACCCGCACGGTGCGCTCACACTGGCTTACCAACGTTCGCGCCTGGCGTGGTTCGCGCAAGAGTTCGATCCGCACAACCTGGACGTCGCCGCTTCGGTCACGCATCCCGATCCGACGGCGGCAATGTGCGCGCTCATGATCCGCGCGTGGCACCACGCGGGTCTCGGCGATCTCAAGTCGCAGATCGCCGACCTCCGGCTGGCGCTCGCTATGATCGACCTCGAGACCGAAGACGCGTTGGACGTCGGGGTTCTTGCGACGATCAGCCACGCGCTCGCACGGGTCGCGTTCGAGACTTCCGACGCGGTTGCGCTGGCGGACGTCCGCGCCCGCTTCGAGCAGATCGAGTGGTCGGAGGGCGTGCGGGTCGAGCGCTTCCAAACGCTGCGCATCTTCGGCTGGGACTCGTTCATGTGCGGTCGTCCCGGGCCGGCGCAATGGTCCTTCAAGGAAGCGCGGCAGTGTGCGCCGTCCACCGCCTGGGAAGTCATGGCACATCTGGACCGCGCCTTCGTAGCGAGGATTGCGCGCAACGAGCCGTGGGCACTGGAAGAGCTTGCAGAAGCCGTCCGGCTCAGCCACGCCGTACAGTGGGAATCGACCTTCAACGAAGAGCGCCTCGCGCTGCTGACCCTGGCGACGCTCACTGCTCCGAGTAACGCGGCACGCGCTCAACGCTACGCTGCGACCTTCGCCGCGCTCGGCACCGACTCGGTGCAGGCAACGTTCGCGATTTCGCACGCCGATCGTCGCGCTCGAGCCTTCGCCCGCTACGCGCAAGGCCAAATCGACGCAGTACTCGGGCATCTTGCGGCCGCGGAGCGGGCTTTCCGCGACGCCTACGAGATCTTCGTCTCGATCGACTATCAGTTCCAGGCCGCCATGACGAGCATCGCGCTCGCCGAAGTCACCGGCGAGCCGAGCTGGCGAGAAAAAGCCGCCGCTCACGCGGCGCACTATCCGAACAGCCCGCTCGCGCAGCTGCCGAAGACCGGTGCCGGACTCGAGCCGGCCATGCCGGCGACGCTCTCGCCGTTGCAGAAGCAGGTCGCGCACGCGCTGGCCGGCGGGGCCGAGGTCGGGGACCTCTCGCGTTCGCTCAGCCGCAGCATTTACACCATCGAGCGACAGATCGCCGCCGTCTACCAGGCCTTCGGGGTCAAGACGCGCTCGGAGTTCCTCGCCTCGGCGCGCGCGCTCGGAATGGCGTAGCGATGCTGGTGGTGGTGTTGGCCCTGGTGGCCGCGGGCGGGCTGGCCGGCACGGTGGTGTGCGCGCTGGCGATTCGTCGCGCGCGCGTCGCCGAACGCTCGGCGCAGCGACTCGCGGCGGACGCGGTCGAGCGGCGCTTCAACGTCCTCGAAGCGGTCGCCGACGGCATCTACATCATCGACGAGTCGTTCGTCATCACCCACGTCAACGAAGAGGCGGAGCGCCTCTTGCGCTCGACCTCGATCGAGCTGGTCGGCTCGCGTCTCGACGAGGTGGTCGACCCGTTGGCCTCCGAGCTCGTCCCCGACATCGCGATCGCGCGCAAGACCGGCGAGGTCCTCGAGCACAGCTACGAGTTCTCGGCGGCAGACCGCACCGTCGAAGTGCGCATCAAACCGGCCGCACGCGAGACGCTCGTCTACCTGCGCGACGTCTCGGCGCGCGCGCGCGCCGCTACCCGGCTCGAGGAGAGCGAGCAGCGCCTGCAGCTGGTCACCCAGAACGTCGACGCCGTGCTGTGGACGGCCGGTCGCGACGCGCGCTTCAGCACCGTCACCGGCGGCGCGCTCGACGAGCTGGGCTTGCGCAGCTCGGACCTGTTGGACGAGCCGGTCGACCTGCTGGTCGCGCGGCGCTACCTCGACGAGGCGTTCACCGGCGTTCCGGTGCGCGCCGAAGCGCCGCACGGTGAGCGCTGGCTGCGCCATCATCTCGAACCGATCATCGACCACCGCTACGGCGACGTCAACGGCGCCGTCGGCGTCTCGATCGACATCACCGAGCTCAAGCGTGCTGAGCAGCGCGCCTGGGAGGCCGCCAACCGCGACCGGCTGACGGGCTTGCCCAACCGGCTCGCGTTGGAAGAGTCGCTCGGCGAGCTGCTGGTGCGCGAAGGCCGCGACGGCAAGGAAAGCCGCTTCGCGCTGTTGTTCGTCGACGTCGACCGTTTCAAGGCGATCAACGACACGCTCGGCCATGACGTCGGCGACGAAGTGCTGCGCATCGTCGCCGACCGCATCGCGCAGGCCGTGCGCGAGGGCGACGTGGTCGCGCGGCCGGGCGGCGATGAGTTCATCGCGTTGTTGCCGCGCATCGCCAGCGTCGCCGACGTCGACATCGTCGCGCAGCGCATCATCCGGCTCGTGCGCCGGCCGATCGCGCTGGGCGGCCGCGAGATGGTCGTCGGCGCCAGCATCGGCGTCGCGCTCTTCCCCGAGCACGGGCGCACCACGCGCGCGCTCGTCTCGCGCGCCGACATGGCGATGTACCGCGCCAAGCGCGCCGGCGGCAACGTCCACGCGCACTTCGAGCCGGCGATGGAATCCGAGGCCGCCGAGCGTCTCACCGTCGAGACCGAGCTGCGGCGCGCCCTCGAGCGCGGTGAGCTGCGCGTGCATTACCAGCCGATCGTCGAAACCGAGACGACGCGCCTGGTCGGCTGCGAGGCGCTGGTGCGCTGGCAGCACCCGCACCGCGGCCTGCTCTTGCCCGAGCACTTCCTGGGCGTCGCCGAGGAGACCGGGCTGATCGTCGAGATCGACCGCTGGGTGATCGCCGAGGCGATGCGCGACGCCGGCGCGCTGCGCGCGGCCATCCCCGATTTCGCGCTGGCGGTCAACGCCTCGCCGCGCGCGCTGCGTATTCCCGGCTTCGGCGAGGAGATCGTCGACACCGCGGCCCGGCACGGCTTTCCGCTCGAAGCGCTCACGCTCGAGATCACCGAGCAGATCGCGGTCGACGCGTCGGCGGTGCCGCTGCTCGACGGATTGGCCGCGGCCGGCGTCACGCTGGCGATCGACGACTTCGGCGTCGGCTACAGCTCGCTGGCGTACCTCGCTCGGCTGCCGATCGGCGTGATGAAGCTCGACCGCTCGTTCCTGAGCGGCATCACCGACAACCCGCGCAGCCGGCTGCTGGTACGCTCGATCGTGCAGATGGCGCAAGGCCTGGCGCTGCAGGTCGTCGCCGAGGGCGTCGAAGCGGACGACGAGCTGCGCTTCGTCCGCTCGATCGGGTGCGACTTCGCACAGGGCTACTGCTTCTCCAAGCCGCTCCCGCTCACCGAGCTGGTCGCGCTCCTGGCCCGCGAGCAGGGCGACGTGCGCCGTCCGCGCCCGCGCGCGGCGACGCCGCTCGTCTCCGCCGCCCGAGTCGCGATCTAGCCGCTTCGCCGTCCGCTACCGGACGGCGATCCCTCCCGGCTCGGGGACGTCCGCGCCGACGATCAGTCCGCCTCCGGACGTTTGCGGATACGGCGGATAGATGACGATCATGCCGCCGAAGAAGTTTGCCGCGAAGACGTAGCCGGCCGAGTCGACGGCGATCGCGCCGACCGAGGTCAGGTCGAAGGTCCAGCTGGTGAGCGGCGCAACGTTGGTCGCGCCGCTCGGGTTTGCGGCGTACATCGTTACGCGCTGCGCGTTCTGCGTGTTGGTGACGTAGATACGTCCCTGTCCGTCCAGCGCGACGCCGCCGGGCGCCGTGATCCCGGTGTTCGAGCCGGCGAGCGTCGCGATGGGCGCGCTGGTCACGCTGCCGGACGGACTCGCCGCGAACACGTCGATCGCGTTCGTCTCGATGTCAGAGACGTAGACCTTGCCGGCCGCGTCGACGGCGACGCCGGTGGGTTCTTGCAGGGTCGTGCTGCCACCGCCGATGACGGCCAGCGGCGCCTCGGTCAGATTGCCGGTCGGATGCGCGGGATAGACGAGGACGTCGTGGCCGCCGAAGTTCGCGACGTAGATCTTGCCCGACGCGTCGACGGCGAGTGCCGAGGGCTGGTTTAGGTTCGCATCGCTGATGACGGCTTGCGGCGTCACGGTGCTCGATCCGCCCGCGTAGGGCGCGAAGACGGAGATCGTGCTGTTCGCGCCTTGCACGTTGACGTTGAGCACGTAGATGTTGCCTGCGGCATCCAACGCGACCGCTTCGGGGAGCATCGCGCTCGGCGCGAAGCTCAGCACGCCTTGTGGCACGAACGGCAAGTACGGTTGAGATTCGAAGACCGAATAGACGGTGACCGCGCCGCTGTTCGTGCCGGCCGGGACGATCGTGCTCGCGTTCGGGTTCGCGATGTACACCGCTCGCGGCGTGGGAGAGGGGGTCGGCGTGGGCGTGGGCGTCGGCGTCGGCAGCGCGGCGCTGACGGTGAAGACCGCGAAGAGCAGCGGCTGGCCCGCGGTGACGGTGATGGGCCGTGCCGACGAATCGAAGGTCAGCGTGTTCGAGATGACCTGCGGCGGCCCGCTGATCGTCGTCCAGCCGGCGCTCGCGTTGGTCGGATCGTAGAAGGCCACGTAGGAGAGCGTCGGGGCCGTGTCCGCCGGATCCGCGATCGAGAACGACGGCGGGCCCGGGAACGAGACCGTCGCCGAGGTCGCGACCGAGAAGTAGAGCAGGCCGGCGACGTTCTGGCCACCGATTGCCGCCGGCTTGCGGTGGAGGGCCTGCAGCGTCGGGGTTCCCGGCAGCGGCGCCGCCGAGAGGGTGACGGTGAGCGTCGCACTTCCGCCCGTGGTCTGGGGGAACTGCACCAAGCCCCCGACGGTGCTGTTCAGTGCCAGATTGGCAAGCTGGGCGCTGCTCGGCGTGGGGCCGACGGACACCGTCGCAGCGTCCGTCTCCGGCGTCGGGGTGGGGCTCGGGGTAGCGAGCGTGCCGGGCAGCTTGGGGCTGACGCTGCCGCCGCCGCCACCACCTCCGCCGCCGCAGGCGGCGAGCAACGTCAGAAGGGCGAGCGCGAAAAACGCTCGGCCCGACAACGCCCGGCTGGACATGGTGGCCTCCGTTCCTCTATACCGGCAGCACGACACCGATACCGGTATCTGTACGCGTCATCCCGTCTGTAACACGATTCCGTCCGCCGAGCAAGCTAGCAAAAGAACGAATGCGGCAGCTCTTAAGGAATGCGTAGTTACAACGGCGAATTTCGTTGGTCGGGGCGAAACTCGGGCCGCGGGTCCGGCGTAGCTTCGGGCGACCGACGAGAGGACGGTCTCTCCGTATGTGGTTGACGCGATTTTCCATCAAGCGCCCGATCATCGTTGCCATGCTGTTCATCGCGATCGCGGCGTACGGCATCGCGTCGTATTTCGCGCTCGGCAAGAACTCGCAGCCGAACGTGAATTTCCCCGTCGTCGTCGTGATCGCCAACTATCCGGGCGCGTCGCCGGCCGAGATGGAGCGGCTGGTGGTCAAGCCGATCGAAGACCAGATCGACGGCATCGAGCACCTCGACGAGATGACCGCGACGGCCCAGGAAGGCTCCGCGGTCGTGGTCGTGCAGTTCAAGCTCGGGACCGACCTCGATTTCGCGGCCATCGACGTGCAGCGCCGCGTCGACACGGCGCGCGTGTACATGCCGACCGACCTCGATCCGCCGGTGGTGCAGAAGAACGGTGCCGACGCACCGGTGGTGACCTACGCCGTCGACTCGAAGACGCTCAACGCGTCGGCGCTGGCCGACCTGCTGAACAACAGCGTCGAGTCCGACATCCGTCACATCCCGACCGTGCAGAGCGTCGACCTCGAAGGCGCCGCGGTGCGCGAGTTCGACGTCGACGCCGACCCGCTGCGTCTGATGGGCGCGGGCGCGACCCTCTCCGACGTCTTCAACGCGATCCAGCAGAACAACAGCAACCTCCCGGGCGGGCGCGTCGACGCGCCGACGGTCGAGACCGCGGTCTCGGTGCACGCCGAGATCAACTCGGCCGCCGACATCGCCGCGCTGCCGCTGCCGATCACGACCGGGCTGCTCGTCCAGGGCAGCACGCTCAAGATCGGCGACGTCGCGACCGTCACCGACACGCACCAGGAGCAGCGCCTGATCTCGCACATGAACGGCCATCCCGGGCTGATCATGGACGTCAACCGCACCATCAGCTCCGACGAGGTCGGCAGCACCAAGATCGTGCGCGACGGGATGATCGGGATCGAGAAGAAGTACCCGCAAGTCGAGTTCCACGAGCTGTTCGCGCCGGCCGACTACACCCAAGCCTCGCTCAACGGCGTCAACCAGTCGCTGATCGAGGGGATCGTCCTCACCGCGATCGTGCTGATGCTCTTCCTGCACGCCTGGCGCAACGCGCTGGTGGTGATGGTCGCCATCCCCGCCTCGCTGTTCGCGACCTTCATCGTGATGCGGCTGCTGAACCTCACGCTGGACAACATCTCGCTGATGGGGCTCTCGCTCACCATCGGGATCCTGGTCGACGACTCGATCGTCGTGCTCGAGAACATCACCCGACATCGAGACCTGGGTCAGGCGCCGGTCGACGCCGCGATCAGCGGACGCACCGAGATCGGCGGCGCGGCGATCGCGATCACGCTGGTCGACGTCGTCGTCTTCCTGCCGCTGGCGTTCCTGTCGGGCTTCGTCGGCCAGTACCTGCGCGAGTTCGGCATCGTCGTCACGGTCGCGACGCTGTTCTCGCTGTTCGTCTCGTTCACGCTGACGCCGGTGCTGGCCGCCAAGTGGTCGGTGCTCAAGCGCTCGAGCGCGCCGCCGCCGTACCTGATCTGGTTCCAGGCCGGCTTCGAACGCCTCACGGCCTGGTACAAGGAGCGCGCGCTGCCGGTGGCGCTGCGCCATCGCTGGCTGATCTTCTGGATGAGCGGTGTCGCGGTCCTCAACGCGTTCAGCCTGCCGGCCGGTCCGGCCGCGATGGCCGTCTTCGCGGTGGCCGATCTCGCGATCGCGCTGGTCGTCGTCGGCGGCTGGATGATCGTCGGGCGCGTCTTCGACGGCCGGCTGATCTCCTCGCGCGTGTTGCTTGCGATCGTTGCCGGCTTGGCCGCGCTCGTCACGCTCGCGTTGACGCTGGGCGGCCTCGCGCAGCACGCCATGCCGCTGGTGGTCGTCAGCGGACTCCTCACGCTCGCGTTCGCTGCTCTCGCGTTTCTGGTCGGCTCGGGTCGCCGCCGGATCAGCGGCGGAATCCACGTCGCCTTCCACCAGGGCGGCTCGAACGCGAGCGTCGCGGGCTTGGTCGGCATCGCGGCCGTGCTGTTCGTGCTCTCGATGACCCAGAGCTCGGTGCAATCCGAGTTCGTTCCCGACGCGAAGACCGGGCAAATCCACGGTGACCTGACGTATCCCGTCGGCACGCCGCTGGCGATCACCGAGCGCGCGCTGGTGCGGATCGAACGCGCGGTGCTGGCCGACGAGCCGGGCGAGATCGACACCGTGCGCACCTACGCGGGCAGCAAGCCGGACGGCTGGGGCGAGACCGACGGCGGTTTCACCGGCAACTTCAACATCACGCTGCGCAAGGACAAGCGCCGCGATCAAGACGTCGTGGTCGCGAAGCTGCGCCAGATCCTGCCCGCGCTGGCGCCGGGGGCCGAAGTGACGGTCTCCGGCCGCGGCGGCGGCGGCAGCGGTTTGCCGATCTCGTATACGCTCTCGGGGCCGCCCGACCAGATCGGCGTGGCGGCCGACAAGCTCGCGGCCTACATCCGCTCGCTGCCGGGCACCGTCAACGTGCAGACCGGTGCCGAGCTCGACGCACCGCACCTGACCGTTCGCGTCGATCCGGCGCGGGCCGCGGTCCTGGGCGTCTCGCCGGGTGCGGCGGCCGCGGTGGCGCGCGCGGCCGTCGGCGGCGTCGTGGCCACCAAAGTGCGCACCTGGAACGGGCTGGTCAACGTCCTCTTGCAGTACCCGATCAAGGATCGCAACTCGATCGCCGAGATCGAGCGCATCCCGGTGCGCTCGAACGACGGCACGACCATGGTCCCGCTCAGCCGCGTCGCGACCTTCACCTGGGACCGTGCGCCCACCAAGATCGAGCACGTCGACAAACAGGTCATCGTGCGCGTCAACGGTGACATCGATCACGACAAGACCACGCTCGGCGCGGTGACCAGCAAGATCGACGCGCAGCTCAAGGTACCGGGCTTCCTGCCGACCGGCGTGACGACCGGCCTCGAGGGCGACACCAAGTTCTTCAAAGAGTTCACCGACTCGATGACGTTCGCGCTGATCACCTCGATCTTGCTGATCTACTGCTTGATGGTGATCTTGTACGGTTCGTTCTTGACGCCGTTCGTGATCATGTTCTCGATCCCGGTCGCCATCATCGGTGCGCTGCTCGCCCTCGCGATCACCCACCAGACGTTCAACATCTTCTCGTCGATCGGCATGGTGATGCTGTTCGGGCTGGTGGCGAAGAACGGCATCCTGCTGGTCGACTACGCCAACACGCTGATCAAACGCGGCTTGACCTTCGCGGAAGCGATCGTCGCCTCGGGCGGCACTCGCTTGCGGCCGATCATGATGACCACCTCCGCCATGGTGTTCGGCATGCTGCCGCTGGCGCTCGGTCGCACCGAAGGAGCGGAGTTTCGCCAATCGATGGGCGTCGTGCTGATCGGAGGGTTGCTCTCCTCGCTCTTCCTCACGCTGTTCCTCGTGCCGGCGACCTACGTCACCGCCAATCGCTTGGCGGAATGGCTGCGCTCCGGCCGTCACGCGGAAGACACGCAAGCGGACGAACGTCCGGCGCGAGACGACGGCCCCTCGCTTCCGCGTGTGCCGGCCGGTGCGTTCAACGATTAAAAACAGATAGAAACGACGAAGCGCACGCGCATCGAATCCGGCCCTACGGGTAAACGCCCTTCCGTCATCATCTGACGGAGGAGCCTTCCCCGATGCCATTTCCCACCACAGCTGCGCGGCTGACTGCGGTCGCGACGGCCGCCGTGCTCGCCACGGGCCTCGTGCTGCCGGCCTTCGCGCAAGACGACGGCGGTCCGGTCAGCGTCACGGTCAACGGAAATCCCGTCCAACTGACCCCGCCGCCGACCGAACGCGCCGGCCGCGTTTTCGTGCCACTGCGCGGCGTGTTCGAGAACCTCGGCGCGACGGTCGTCTACGCGAACGGTCAGATCAACGCGAGCGATCACCGTCATACCATCTCGTTGCACGTCGGTTCGACCGACGCCGTCGTCGACGGTCAGCAGCAGACGCTCGACGTCGCGCCGTTCATCATCGGCGCGTCGACCTACGTGCCGCTGCGCTTTATCTCGCAAGCGCTCGGCGCGCGCGTGAATTGGGATAACTCGAACCGCGTCGTCGCGATCGCGATGGCCGGACCGGGCCCGGGTCCCAACGGACCGCCGCCCGAAGTCGTGCGTCCCAACCCCGACCAGAACGCCAACGTCAGCCCGGTGCGCCTGACCGATCAGCTGCCGCGCCCAGACACGACGGTGCGCGCCGAGCGTCCGACCGTGCAGGCGACCTTCGTCGACGGCAACGTCGATCCGAACGCCGTCAAGGTGTTCTTCGACGGGCGTGACGTGACGAGCACCGCGTACGTTTCGGGCCACGGCATCACCTACACGCCGGCCTCGCCGGTGCCGTCGGGCTCGCACGAAGTGCGCGTCGTCGGCGTCGACCGCGCCGGAGCGCGCTTCGAGCGCTCGTGGCACTTCCAGATCGGTGACCGGACGGTGGGCGAAGTCGCCCCCCGGCCGATCGCCATCGTCGGCGTCTCGCCGGCTCCCGACCAGTCCGTCCCGGGCGCGTTTCGCGTCCGGGGCCGGACGGCTCCCGGCGCGACCGTGACGATTCAGGTCGGGCTCACCCCGCGTGAGGCGGATTTCCTGGCCGCGCACGGCGACGAAGCCGGCAACGACAACGTCCAGAACACCGTCACCGCCGGTCCGGACGGCGTCTTCGACTCACCGGTCGACTCCGGCGCACCGCCCGGCAGCCTCCTGGGGATTCAGATCAGTGCGATCGATCCGGCCACCGGTGGCCACGCCGACCCGGTCCGCTACGTGGTCCACGTCCACTAGGACTCAGGCGGTTTTCTCGACCCACGCGATCGCGCGCGCGAGGATCTCCGGTTGGCGCTCTGCCCACAGCGCGAGCCCCGCGCTCGAGGTCGCCGCATAGACGAAGACCTCGGACGGGGGTCCGGCGACGCTGGTGAACGCGCCGGCTGACTCCGCCGAGACCGCGTCGTCGCCGCCGTAGAGCAGGTAGCACGAGCGCGGCGCGAAGGCGCCGGCGCCGCCGAGCGCCCGCGCGCGGGCCTCGTCGAGCGAGATGCAGACCGTGGTGACCCCGCCCCAGCCGCGGCCGGCGCCCGCATAGGCCAAATCGGCGCCGAATCCCGCCCCGATCAGCGCGACCCGCCCGGCTTCGTGTTTGGGCTGGCGAGCGGCGAACGCGACGGCGGCGCGAACGTCGGCGGGATGCACGTGCGAGGAGGTCAAGTCGAACGGGTCGGCTTTGAGCAGGGCGTGGCGCATGTCTTGTCTCACCGATTCGCCGTGGCCGCGCAGATCGAAGCTCAACACGTTCCAGCCGCGGGTACGGAACAGCGGCAGGTACGGATCCCAGCCGTGCCGGTCGCCGTCCGCGTCGTGCACGAGGATCGCCGTCAACCCGCTCTCGGCGTGACTTTCGACGTACGTGCCGCGAATGTGCACGCTGTCTTCGGTGAGGAAAGTCACGGAACGTCCCACGTGCAACGGCCCGTGCGTCATACCGCGTGAGTTCCGGCGCAGGCGTGCAGCGGCCTCCTCGGGTCGTCTTGGTAACCGGCGGAGCGGGCGGGTTGGGACGCGGACTCGTCGTCGCGGCGGCGCAAGCCGGCGACCGCGTCGCGTTCACCCATCGGCCGGGCGGCACGCCGCCCGACGCGACGCTCGCGTCGGCGCGGCCGTTCGACCCGAACGTGCTCGCGCTGCCCGCCGATCACCTCGATCCCGCCACCGCGGCGCGGGTCGTCGCCGCGGTGGAAGCCGCGCGCGGGCCGATCGACGTGCTCGTCCACGCGGTCGGGCCGATCGTCGTCAAACCGTTCGCGCGCTCGACGCCCCGCGACTACGAGGCAATGCTGGCCGGAAACCTCGGTTCGGCCGTCGCGCTGGCGTTCGCCGTCCTTCCCGGGATGCGCGAGCGGCGCTTCGGGCGACTGATTTTCTTCGGAATGAATGGTTCGCAGGTCACGCAACCGGCCAAGAACATGGCGCTCTACGCCGCGGCGAAGGCCGCGGTGGTGACGTTTGCACGTACGCTGGCGTTGGAAGAGGCGGCGTTCGGCATCACGGTCAACGTCATCGAGCCCGGTGATATCCGGGACAAGCATGCGGATCGCGCGGCGGCGCGAGCGATCGCGGCGACCAATCCGACCGGGCATGCGGGCTCGTGGGAAGACGTCGCGGCCGCCGTGCGTTTCGCGACCGACGAGGCGAACGGATTTCTCAACGGCATGGTCATCGGCGTCAACGGTGGGCTCACGGAGGCCCACGAGTGAAGCTCAAGTACGCGACGTGGATCATCGTCGCGTTGGTCACCGTGCTGCGCGCGATCGCGGCGGCCAAGGTGCCGCTGACCGGCGACGAGGCCTACTACTGGGAGTGGAGCAAGCACCTCGCGCTCGGCTACGCCGACCATCCGCCGATGGTCGCCTACTTGATCTTGCCGTTCGTGTGGTCGACCGCGAACCCGTTCTGGATCCGCTTCTTGTTCCTGGTCTGCGGCGTCGTCGCGACGCTGGCGGCGGCGGCGACCGCGCGCCGGCTGGCCGGCGACGAACGCGCGGGCCTGGTGACGGCGCTGGCGATGACGCTGGCGCCGATGTGCTCGGTGCTTTCGGTGATGGCGACGCCGGACGGTCCGCTGATGGCCGGTTGGGCGACGTGCTTGTATTTCACCGTGCGCGCCGACCAGACGCGCGCGCGTCGCGACTTCGCGCTGCTGGGGTTGGCGATCGCGTTCGCGCTGCTCTCGAAGATGTTCGCCTGGGCGCTGGTCGCCGGCATCGTCGCGTGGTCGCTCGCGCCCGCACGGCGGCCGCTGTGGCGGCAGGGCCTGGGCATCTCGTTCGGGATCGCGTTCGTGCTGCTGGTGCCGTTTCTGGCCTGGAACGCGACGCACCACTGGGTCACCTTCGCCTTCGCGTTCCAGCAGCGCCACGTTCCGCAGCCCTCGCTGATCCGGCCGCTGACGTATCTGGTCGCGTGCGCCGGCGCGTACTCGCCGGGACTCTTGATCGCCGCGCTGTTCGTGGCCGCGCGTCCGCGCAACGCGCTGGTCGGCTGGACCGCGATCCCGCTGACCGCCCTGCTGCTGCTGCTCAACTTCCACGAGCGCATCGAGCTGCACTGGATCATCGGCCCGTACGTCTCGCTCTCGGTCGGCATGGGGCTGGCGCTGCTCCCGCTGGCGCAACGCACGCGCGTGCTGTGGGCCAGCGCCGCCGCGGTGCCGGCGCTGGTGCTGGTGCCGCTGCTGTTCATCGCCGCCGCGTTTCCCGGTCCGCTCTACGAGCAGTTCCGCAAGACCGGCTCGACGCTGCGCAACGACGGGCCGTTCGAGATCTTCACCTATTGGCCGCTGGCGCAAGACGTGCGCCGCATGGCCGACGCGAACGACGCCATCGTCGTCACCGACGGCTACGGCTTCTCCTCGCAGATGGACTACGAAGCGGGGATCGCGCCGGTGTTCATCGGCTACAACGCGCAAGGCCAGGAGGCCAAGCGCTGGTACGATCCCGACATGCACCCGGCGCGCATCCTGTTTCTCGACAAAGAGGCGTTGGTGCCGACGCCGGGCCGGCCCGAGACCTATCCCGGCCGGCCCGATTTCGCGCGCCGGCTCGCCGCCGCGTGCGGCGCGGTGCGACCCGGTCCGGAGCTCGAGTACTCGTACACGGATCCGACCGGACACAACGTCCCGGCGCGGCGTTACTTCGTGACCTGGTGTGACGCTCCGCGCCCCGACGCGTTGCGCATCTTGCGCTGGGACGTACCGCTGCCGCCCCAGCGTCGTCGGTCACGGCCGCGGCAAAGCCGTAGCGGACTTCGTCAGGCGGGAGCGGCATCGAAGACCCGGCGCGCGATCGCGAGCGCCGTATTCGCCGTCGGCCATCCCGAATAGAACGCCAGGTGCGTGATCAGGGCGACGATCTCTTCGCGGGTGACGCCGTTCTCGAGCGCGCGCTGCAGATGGAACGGCAGCTCGTTGACCCGATAGAGGGCGACGAGTGCCGCGACGGTGATGAGGCTGCGGTCACGAAGGCCGAGCTCCGGGCGCCGCCACACGTCGCCGAAGAGCACCTTGTCCGTGTATTCCGCCAGCGCGGGGGCGAGGTCGCCGAAGGACGCCCGCGCGGCAGTCGGTTCGTCAGCCATGATATTGCTCGTCGGAGACCTTCTCGAGCCAATCGACGTTGCGCCCGTCGAGCGTCTCTTGGATCGCGATGTGCGTCATCGCGGTCGTCGGGCCGGCGCCGTGCCAATGCTTCTCGCCCGGTTCGATGATCACCACGTCGCCGGGCCGGATCTCCTCGACCGGACCGCCCCAGCGCTGCACCCGACCGCAGCCGGCGGTGACGATCAAGCGCTGCCCGAGCGGATGCGTGTGCCACGCGGAGCGCGCGCAGGGCTCGAAGGTGACGGCGCCCGCGCTCACACGCGACGGATCCGCGACCGCGAACAGCGGATCGATCCGTACGCTGCCGGTGAAATTCTCTTGCGGCCCCGCGGCCGACGGTTGTGCGCCGGGATGCTGAACGTTCACGATCTGGCCTCCTAGTGCACCGTGTACCCGCCGTCGACCACCAACGCGTGACCGACGACGAGGCTTGCCGCGGAGCTGCACAGCCACAGGACCGCGTCGGCGATCTCCTCGGGGCGGCCGAGCCTGCCGATCGGAACCTGCGTCAGCATCGCCGCGAGCGCCTCGGTCTGGCCGGCGGCCTTCATGCGATCGCTCATCGGCGTGTCGATCATCCCGGGGCAGATCGCGTTGACGCGGATTCCCTTGGCCGCGTATTCGAGCGCCGCGCTCGTCGTGAGCCCGATGACGCCGTACTTCGCGGCGTGATACGTTCCGCGCCCCGCGCCGCCGACGATGCCGCCGATCGACGAGCAGTTGACGATCGCGCCGCCGCCCTGCCGCAGCATCTGCTGCAGCTCGAACTTCATGCAGCTCCAGACGCCGCGCAGATTGACGGCCGTCACGCGATCGAAATCCTCGCGAGTGGCGTCGGCGGTGTCGGCGAGGACGTTTTGGATCCCGGCGTTGTTGTAGGCGGCGTCGAGCCGCCCGAAGGTGGCCACCGTGCGCTCGATCATCGCCGCGACCTGGGCGTCGTCCGTCACGTCGCAGCGAATCGCGAGCGCGCGGTGATCGCGGGCGGCGAGCTCGTCGGCGGCCGAGCGAACCGCCGCCTCGTCGACGTCCGCCAGCACGACGGCGGCGCCGGCTTGCGCGAACGCCTTCGCCGTCGCGAGCCCGAGCCCGGAACCGGCGCCGGTGACGAGCGCGACCTGATTGTCGAATGAGATGTTCATCGCCGCCAGTCTACGGCGGCGGGACGGCCGGAGAAACAGACTCTCGGAACGTACCTTCGGCAGTGTACGGATGAGCGATCACGAGCGGCGATCCGAGCTGCGGCGCTTCCTCAAAGACCGGCGAGCGCGTATCAGCCCGGCCGAAGCCGGGCTACCCCCGACCGGTCGTCGCCGCGTTCCCGGCTTGCGCCGTGAAGAGGTGGCGAGCCTCGCGGGGATCGGCGTATCGTGGTACACGGCCCTGGAGAGCGGCGACGCCGCGGGCGTCTCGGAAGAGACGGTCCTGGCCATCTCCGAAGCGCTGCGGCTCTCGCCCTCGGAGCGCACCTACTTGCTCACGCTGACCGGACGCTTGCCGGTCGCGGACGAGCAGGCGAGCGGGCCGCGCGCGCTCCTCACGGAGACGATGCGCGCGCTCGCGTTTCCGGCCTACATCATCACGGCCTCGTGGGACGTGGTCGCGTGCAACGACGCGTTTCGCCTCGTCTGGGGCATCGAGGAACGCGAGCTTCCCTTCAATGCGGTCGAGCGGTTGTTCATGGAACCGGCCGCACGTCGCATGCACGGGAAGTATTTCGTGGACAACGTCGCGCCGATCGTCGCGATGGTACGTTCGGCCGTCGGGCGGCGTCCGCACCTCGACACCCTGCAGCGCCTGCGCGCGAAGCTCGTCGCCGACCCGGAGACCCTGCCGCTGTGGAATGCCTACGAAGTGAGAGATCCGCTCGTCCCGAACCGGGCGACGATCGAATCTCCGCTCGGCCGGTTCAGCTACGAGGCGCTGACCTTGGCGAATCCCGGCGAAACATCGGGACTGGTCGTGCACGTCCCCGACAGCGAAGGGCGCGCTCTCTTGGCGCGCGCGGCACGCGGCGATGAGTCGGTAGACGGGAGGCCCTCATACCGGCGCGAATGACGGCGCTTCGTGAGCGACCACCGCCAGTTTGCGCTGCCCGGCGCCCGCCCCCAGTACGGCCCCGATCGGGTGGTCGACGTTTTGCACATCGACCTGCACCTGCGGCCGGACTTGGAGCGCCACCGGCTCGACGGCATCTGCACGACCACCGTGCGGGCGATCGAGGACGGCGTCTCGCGGCTCGTGCTCGACGCCGTCGATCTGCGCGTGCACGACGTGCGCCGGCCCGACGGCGGCGGCATCGCGTACCGTTCGACCAGCGAGACGCTCGAGCTCTCGCTCGACCCGCCCCTCCACGCCGGCGACGAGATCGTCTTCGCGGTCGATTACAGCGTCGAGGAACCGCGGCGCGGGCTCTATTTCATCGACACCGAACCCAAGCACGTCTGGACGCAGAGCCAAGACTCCGACGCGCGTTTCTGGTTCCCGTGCTTCGATCACCCGGCCGAGAAGCAGACCACCTCGGCGACGATCGTCGTCCCGGCCGATCACTTCGCGCTCTCGAACGGCAAGCTGCTCTCGCGCACGCAGGCCGCCGGCCTGGCCACCTATCGCTACGAGCAGGACGTTCCGCACTCGACCTACCTGGTGACGATGGTGGCGGGGACGTTCAGCGTCATCGATCAGGTGCACGCGCGCATCCCGGTCGCGTACATGGTCGTGCCGGGACGCGAAGCCGACGGCGAGCGCGCGTTCGGCAACACGCCGCGCATGATCGACGTGTTCGAGCGGACCATCGGCGTTCCGTATCCGTATGCGCGCTACTCGCAAATCGCGGTCGCCGAGTTCATCTTCGGCGGGATGGAAAACACCACCGCGACGACGCAGACCGATCGCGTCCTGCACGACGAGCGCGCGCATCTCGACTATTCGGCTGACTACCTGGCCTCGCACGAGCTGGCGCACCAGTGGTTCGGCGACCTGATCACCTGCCGCGACTGGTCGCAGGCGTGGCTCAACGAAGGCTTCGCGACGTACTTCGAAGCGGTCTGGCTCGAAGCCGACAAGGGCTGGGACGAGTACCTCTACGACATCTACTCGATCGTCGGCCGTTATCTCGACGAGGACGCCGAACGCTATCGGCGCCCGATCGTCTGCAACGTCTATCGCGATCCCATCGAGCTGTTCGACCGTCATCTGTACGAGAAGGGCGGCGCGGTGCTGCACCAGCTGCGCGGCGAGCTGGGCTGGGAACGCATGAAGCGCTCGCTGCAGCGCTACGTCAGCGACAACGCCGGCCGCAACGTCGAGACGATCGACCTGGTGCGCGCGATCGAGCGCGAGACCGGACGCAACTTGCGCGCGTTCTTCGCGCAATGGGTCGAGCGAGCGGGGCATCCGGAGATCGAGGTCGCGTACCGCTGGGACGCGCAGCGTTCCGTCGCGCTGCTGACGGTCTCCCAGAAGCAGACCGTCGACGACGCGCACCCCGCCTACGACTTCTCGCTCGAGGTCGGTTTCGTCGCCGACGCGCCGGCGCGCATCGCGACCGATGCCGGGCCCGACTCGTTGCCGGGCGAGACGCGGGTGCGGCTGCAGGTCGAGCGCAGCACCCAGGTCTTCGCGATCCCGCTGCCGCGCGAACCGGGCCTGGTCCGCGTCGATCCGTCGGGCTGGCTGCTGGGCGCGTGGACGTGGTCGCTCGGCACCGACGCGCACGCGACCGTGCTGCGCAGCGATCCTTCGCCGCTGGCGCGCATTCGCGCGGCCAAGGCGCTGGCGAAAGACGGCAACCTGGTCGCGCGCGAGGCGTTGGCGCACGCGCTCCGGCACGATCCGTTCTGGGGCGTCGGCGTCGAAGTCGCAGCCGCGCTCGGAAGCTCGCGCGCGCCGTCGGGCCGCACGACGCTGCTGAGCTGCGTCGACCATCCGCATCCGAAGGTGCGGCGCGCGATCGCCGAGGCGCTGGGCGCCTGGCGCGAGCCCGACGCGGCCGACGGACTGTTGGGACTGCGCGAGGATCCGTCGTACCTGGTCGTCGCGGCGGCGCTGCACGCGCTGGGCCGCACGCGCGATCCGCGGGCCTACGACGCGCTCGTCGACGGTTTGACGACGCCGTCGTGGAACGAGACGATCGCGGCCGGAGCGGCGCGCGGCTTGGGCGCGCTGGCGGACGCGCGCGCGCTCCCGCTGCTGATCGAAGCGTTGGCGCCCGACCGGCCCGAAGCGTTGCGGCGCGCGGCCGTCGGCGCGATCGCGCAGCTCGGCACGCTCGTCGAGTCGACGCGCACGGCGGCCGTCGACGCCGTCGAACGGGCGCTCGAGGACCGGCTCTATCTGGTGCGCATGTCGGCCTATGCCGCCGCCGAGCGGCTCGCCGACGCGCGCCTGTTGGACACGCTCGACCGCCTGGCCGGGAGCGAGAACGACGGACGCCTGCGGCGCGACGCGGCCGAGGCCGCGGTCCGCGTGCGCGAAGCGCAGAAGACGCCGGCCGAGGTCGCGCAGCTGCGCGAGGAACTCGACCGGCTGCGCTCCGACGCGCAGGCGCTGCGCGAACGGCTCGACGCGCTCGAACCGCGGTGAGCCGCACCGTGCTCAAGCTCGCCGTCGCGTTCGCGCTGGCGGCGCTGACGGCGTGTGCCCAACCGGCGCCCGAAGCGTCACCCTCGCCCGCACCCGTGCCCGCGGCCGCCACGATCGCGACGGTGCCGCACGCACCCGCGTGGAGCGCGAGCGACGTGCGCGCGCTCGACGCGCAATTGCAGCGCGTGCTCGCACCCTCGGCGCTCGCCACTAGCGGCGTCGCGATCGTCGACGCCGCCGGACGCCCGCTGTTCGAGCGGCGCGAGCGCGTGCCGGTGGCGCCGGCCTCGACCTTCAAGCTGCTGGTCGCGACCACCGCGCTGACCGTGCTCGGGCCCGACTACCGCTTCACCACCATGCTCGAGAGCGAGGACGATCCGGTCGACGGCATCGTCCGTGGCGCGCTGTACCTGGTGGGCGGCGGCGATCCGACGCTCACGCGCGACGACCTGCGGGCCGGCGTCGGCGCGCTGGCGCGCGCCGGCATTCACGCGGTCGACGGCAGTTTGGTCGCCGACGCCAGCTCGTTCGCGGGACCCGAAGTCAACCCGGCCTGGGATCCCGACGACCTGCACTATGCCTACGGCGCGGGGACCAGCGCGCTCTCGCTCGATCAAGGCACGGTCGAGTTCCGCCTCACCCCGGGCGTCGTGGGCGGCCCCGCGCACATCAGCGTCCTGCCGCCCTCGAGCGCGGTGCACGTCAGCGGTGGCCTGTTGACCGGCTACACGACCGACCTGAGCATCCAGCGCGACCCGTTCCGCAACGACTTCACCGTCTCGGGCCGCGTCGCGGCGCGCGCGCCGCAGTCGTTCTTCCAACCGATCACGGACCTGGCGCAGTACGCGGGCGAGGTCGCTGCGGCGATGCTGCACGCGCGCGACATCGCGCTCGACGGGCCGGTGCGCACGGGGATCGCGCCGCTGGCCGGCGACGTGCTCTGGCGGCACCACTCGGCCCCGCTGCGCGCGATCGTGCACGACATGCTGTTCGACTCGAACAACCACTTCGCCGAGCAGCTGCTGCGCACGGTCGGCGAGACGCGCGGCGGCGGCACCGTGGCGAGCGGTGCGGTCGTCGAGCGCGCCATCCTCACCCGCGACGGCGTGCCGCAGCCGGGCTTGCACATCGTCGACGGCAGCGGTCTGGCGCCCAGCGACCGGGTCGCGCCGATCACGCTCGCCACGCTGTTGGCGCGCGCGACCTACGAACCCGTCGGCGCGGTGCTCTACGACGATCTGCCGCGCGTCGGGATCGAGGGAACGGTGCGCTATCGCGACGTCACCGACGCGCTCGGGCGCTCGCGCGCGAAGAGCGGCCACATCTCGGGCGTCAACGCGCTGGCCGGCTACGTCGAGACGCGCAGGCACGGCCGGGTCAGCTTCGCGATCGTGGTCAACGACCGGCGAGCCGACGCGGGCCCGGTCGATCGCGGGATCGACCAGGCCTTGGATCTGCTGGCGCGCAGTTAGCGCGCCGGCGGGCCGGACCGACGGATCGGCCGCCTAGCACGGCACCCGACCGGCTCCTGCAGGTCCGCAAGGCGAGCTCGAGGCGGGGTTATCCGGCTCCCCCGCGCGAAACGGCGCCCGGTGCTGACCGCCCTCGATCCCGACCTGTTGGCCCGCGTGCTCGCGCGCGCGTTGCGGCGGGGCGGCGACTTCGCCGACGTGTTCTTCGAGCACCGGCTGACCCAGACGTTTCGCCTGCAGGACGGCGCGATCCGCGAGGCGTCGACGACGCTGGTGCGCGGCGCGGGCGTGCGCGTCGTGACCGGCGAGCGCGCCGGCTACGCCTTCTCCGACGATCTCGACGAAGCGGCGCTGCTGCGGGCCGCCGAGGCCGCGTCGCTGATCGCCCGCGACGGGCGCGAGCACGCCGCGACGGTCGCGCTCGGGCCGGGGCACGGGGCGCCGGACCTCTACCGGCCGCATCCCGACGGACCGGCCGACTCGCAGCGCTACGTCGACCTGTTGGCGCGCGCCGACGTCGCCGCGCGCGGCTACGATCCGCGCGTCGTCGCGGTCAACGCGTTCATCTCCGACGAGGTGCAGTACGTCCAGGTCGCCGGCAGCGACGGTCGGCTGGTGCACGACCGCCGCCCGCTGGTCGCGCTCGGCGTGCAGGTCGTGGCGCGCGAAGGCTCGCAGCGCGAGAACGGGTACGTCGGCGACGGCGGCCGCACCAGCATCGCCGTCTACGACGAGGTCACGCCGGAATCGCTCGCGCAGGAGTCCGCGCGCACCGCGACCATGAAGCTCGGCGCCCGCTCCGCGCCGGCCGGCGAGATGCCGGTCGTGATCGGCCCGGGCGGCGGCGGCGTGCTGCTACACGAGGCCGTCGGGCACGGGCTCGAGGCGGATTTCAACCGGAAGGGGACCTCGCTCTACAGCGGCCGCGTCGGCGAGCGCGTCGCGAGCGACATGGTGACGATCTACGACGACGGCAACCTGCCCGGCGAGCGCGGCACGGTCGCGGTCGACGACGAGGGAACGCCGGGCCAGCACAAGGTGCTGGTCGAGAACGGCATCTTGCGCGGGTACATGCAAGACCGGCAGAACGCGCACCTGATGGGCGTCGCGTCGACCGGCAGCGGGCGCCGCGAGTCGTATCGCGTGCTGCCGATTCCGCGCATGTGCAACACCTACATGCCCAGCGGCGGCTCGACGGCCGAGGAGGTCGTCGGCTCGATCGAGCGCGGGCTCTACGCCGCCTCGTTCTCGGGCGGACAAGTCGAGATCAGCAAGGGCGACTTCGTCTTCATGGTCGGCGAAGGCTACCTGATCGAGAACGGCCGCATCACCGCGCCGGTGCGCGGCGCGACCTTGGTCGGCAATGGACCGGACGTGATGACGAAGGTGACGATGGTCGGCAACGACGGCCGGCTCGCGCACCGCTCCTACACCTGCGGCAAGGCCGGGCAGCGCGTCCCGGTCGGCGTCGGCATCCCGACCGTCAAGCTGTCGGCGTGCACGGTCGGCGGGACCGGCCGTGGCTGATCCGCGCGACGAAGCGCTGGCGCTCGCGCAGACGGCGATCGAGCTGGCGCGGCGCGCCGGCGCGAGCGAAGCCGAGGCGACCGTCTCGGTCGTCGACCGCTTCTCGTGCGAGGCGCGCCTGGCCGAGATCACCGTGCTCGAACGCTCGCGCGGCCGCACGCTGAGCGTGCGCACGTTCACCGGCAAGCGGCGGGCGACGCTCACGACCACCGATCTGACCCACGCGGGGATCGATCAGCTGGTGCGGCGCGCGGTCGCGGCGGCGGCCTACGCCGGCGAAGATCCGTGCGCGGGACTGCCCGAGGAGTTCGCGAGCGACGAGGTCTGCGATCACGACTTGTTCACCGTCGCCGACGACGTCGCGGAGCGACCGGACGAGGCCAAGCTCGAAGACGCGCTGGCGATGGAGCGGGCCGTGCGCGAGACCGACGTGCGCATCGAGAACTCCAACGGCTCGCGCGTGCGCGACTCCGTCTCCTCGTTCGCGCTCGCCAACACGCGCGGCTTTCGCGGCGTGACGCACGGCACGAGCGTCTCGCGGATGACCGCGCCCGTCGCGCGCGACGGCGAGGACAAGCGCATCGGCCACTACGGGACGGCCGCGCGCGGTTGGACGACCGCCGAGAGTACGCTCGCGGTCGCGCGCCACGCCGTGCACCGGGCCGTCGCGCTGATCGGCGCGCGCAAGCCGCCGACCGAACGGGTCGCGGTGATCTTCGAACGCGACGCGGCGGCAGCCGTGTTGGGCGACGTCTTCGCGGCGCTCAGCGCCGCCAACGTCGCGCTGGGAAACTCGTGGCTGGCGGGCCGCGTCGGCGAACGCGTCGGCAGCGAGCTGGTCACGCTGGTCGACGACGGCCGCCTCAAAGGCGGGCTGGGCAGCGCGCCGTTCGACGCCGAGGGGACGGCGACGCGCGAGACGGTCGCGGTGCGCGGCGGCGTCGTCGCGTCGTACCTCAGCGACACGTACTGGGGTCGCAAGATCGGCATCGCTTCGACCGGCAACGCCGAGAGCGGCGGCGTCGGCCCCAGCAACTTCTACTTGGTGCCGGGCTCGGGGACGCTCGACGACCTGGTGGCTTCGACCGAGCGCGGCGTGCTGGTGCTCGGCACGATCGGGTTCGCGACCGAGCACGCCAGCGGCGTGTACAGCCGCGGCGCCAGCGGGATCTGGATCGAGGACGGTGTCCCGACGCACCCGATCGACGAGTTCACCATCGCCTCGACCTTCCCCGAGATGCTGGCCGGCGTCGACGCGATCGCGGGCGACCTGCGCTTCGACGGCGCCGTCTGCGCGCCGTCGTTCCGCATCGCCGAGATGACGCTCAGCGGAACGTGACGCGCGCGCAGCTGCTCGCGCTGGCGGCGGCGCCGCTCGTCCCCGCGACGCGCATCGCGCGCGGCGGCTGCGCGCCGACGATCGCCGCACCGGTGCGCGCCCCCGAGGCGCCGCCCGAGCTGACCGCGATCTGGCTCTCGCAGCCCGACTACCGGTGGGGCGACCTGGCCCGCATCCACGTCGTCGCCTCGACCAACGTCGCGCTGGTCGAGCTGCGCGTCGGTCCCTACGGGCGCGCGCTGACGAAGCGCGCGCCCGGGCAGTTCACCGGTGTGTACCGCTTCCCGTTCTTGCCACCGTTCGTGCACCCGCGCTATACGCTGACGTTCCGCTTCGTGGCGCGCACGACGGCGGGGACGCCGACCGCCCGCGAGCTGTCCGTCCCGTTGCACTGACCGCGTCGGGAGCGCCGGGCGCGTACGGGCCCAAGCGCGCGGCCCGCAGCGCCGCCGCCTGCGCGCGCAGGAACGCCGGATCGTTCTCGTACTGCGCCAGCTCGTCGTCGTCGACCGCGGCCGGATCGGCGAGCGCAGCCGCGGCGGCGCGCTGCATTCCGGCCAGCTGCAGCGCCTCGAAGGCACCCGCGGCGTTCGCGACCACGAACAGCACGCCGGCCAGCGCGTACGCGGCGCGGTGCGGCGCGGCGCGCGTCGCCGGAACCTGCGCGGCGAGCCCGACCAGCGCGATCCAGCCCAGCGTCGCCGGCGTCGTGTAACGGAAGGCCAGCGCCGCTTCGACGGTGTTGCCGGCGCGTCCGGCGGTTTCGAGCACCGCTGCGACCAGCGCGAAGGCCAGCAGCGCCAACCACGGCGCGGGCGTGGTGCCGGCGCGCGCGGCGCGCACGCCGAGCGTGCCGCACGCGATCAGCAGCGCCAGCCCGAGCAGCTCGCACGTCCAGCGTCCACCGGCTAGGCCCAGCGGCGCGCCCAGATAGGCGAGCAGGAACTGCGGCCCGTCCACGAACGGCGCCGCCGCGCCGCCGATCCAGCCGTTCTCGAAGCGCGGCAGGTGGTAACCGTGCAGAAACACGACCGCCGCGATCGCGCCGAGCAGCAGCCACAGCGCGAGCCGCACCCGATCGCGCAGGAGCAGCACCGCCCCCGCGACCCACGTCGCGAACCCGAACAACAGCGAGAAGCTGGCGATCAGCGCGCACGCGACGGCCAGCGCGAAGCGCGCGCCCGACGGGCGTCCGTCGAGCGCCCACACGACGCCGAGCGCACACGCTTGGACGATGAACCACGAGAGCTGGAAGCCCCACAGCCAGTTCTCCGCCTGCACGAACGAGTACAGCAACAGGCTTGCGAGCAGGAACGCGCTCGCGGCGCGCGCGCTCGTCCCGAGCCGGCGCCGCACGATGGCCAGCAGCGATGCTTGCGCCAGCGCGACGAACGAGACCGAGAGCAGCGCCTCGACGCGCACGTTCCAGCCGTCCAGGCGCGCCAACCCGAGGGCGAGCAGGGTGGGGACGACGCTGCGGTGCGCGCCCTGCGGCGCCCAGACGTCGGCAAGGTGCAGCGTGCCGGCGTGCTGCGCCAGCACCAGCGGCGACCAGATCCACTCGTCGTACATCGGGATGTCGACCACGCAGGCCGCCACGATCGCCAGCACGGCGAGCGGGAGGAGCCAGGCCGACAGCGTCGGCGTGCGGGTGGTGGGACCGGCGATCACCCGGCCGGCTTCGCCGGGACCGTCTCCCGTACCGTCGCCACGCGGGCGATCGGTGCCGCGCTGATCGCGAAGACGTCGATCGGCTCGTTCTTGCCGCGCAGCTGCTGCGTGCCCAGCGCGTGGACCAGATACTGATCGGGGTCGCGCACGGCTTGCACGACGTCCTCGGTGGCGACGATCGGCACCGCCAACTGCTTGGATATCCCTTCGACCCGTTTGGCGGTGTTGACCGTGTCGGAGACGACCGTCGCGTCCAGGTGCAGCGCGTCGCCGACCGTGCCGAAGGTCACCGGGCCGGTATGCACGCCGATCCCGATCTCGATCGGCGGCCCGAGCCGTTCGGCATTGAGCTGCGCGACGGCATCTTGCAGCGCCAGCGCCGTGTCGAGCGCGTCCTCGACGCAGCGCGGGAAGAGCGCCATGTAGCCGTCGCCGAGATAGCGGTCGATGCTGCCGTGGTGGCGGCGCACGACGCGCGCGGAGCGGGCGAAGAAGTCGGCGATCAGAACGAACGCGGCCTCGGAGTCCAGCGACTCGGTCAGCGCCGTCGAGTCGCGGATGTCGGCGAACACGACCGTCATCGGATGGGTGGCGCGGTCGCCCAGGCTGACCTCGGCCAGCGACGCGCGTCCCAGCCGCTCGACGAGCGTGCGCGGCAAGAAGCGGCCGCGCGCGACGCCTTCGCGTTCGAGCGCGGCGACCAGCCGGATCGAGCGCTCGCGGCGGGCGCGCAGCAGGCTCTCGGCGAGGCGCGCCGCGCCCGAAAGGCCCAGCACCAGCGCGACGCCGGCGAAGACGCCGCTGATATCGGTCAGGGCGAGCACGGTTCCGCCGGCGGCCAGGGCGGCCGCCTCCCACCGTTCGCGGCCGGCGCCCAGCGCCCGGCCGCCGGCAACGGCGACCGTCGCGACGGTCGCGAACGACCCTGCCGCGAAGGTCATGACGCCGGTCATGATCTTAGGATGCCCAGAACCGGACGCGGCGTCGACCGGCGACGGGTCGCCCGGTTCGACGCCCGCCGGGACGGCCGTCCGGCGAGGACCGCCCGGGTGCGGCACCGTACGGGGACAGGTAATGGCTACCGCTCCTTCGATCGGGACCCAGCTGGTGATGCGGCTCGAGTCTCCCAATGAGCCCGGCTCGTTCGGCATGCTCGCCTCGGCGATCGGGGACGCGGGCGGCATGGTGGGCGCCGTCGACACGCGGACGGTCGGCAAGACGACCATCACCCGTGACGTGACGGTCAACGTCCCCAGCGACGCCGTCGCGACCGCCGTGCGCACGGCGATCGAAAAGCTCGACGGCGTGCGCATCCTGAACGTCTCCGACTCGACCTTCCTTGCGCACCTCGGCGGCAAGATTCGCACCGGGATCACGCGACCGGTGAAGACGCGCCAAGATCTCTCGACCGTCTACACGCCGGGCGTCGCGCGCGTCTCGAGCGCGATCGCGAACGATCCGGTCAAAGCGTATGCGCTGACGATCAAGCGCAACACCGTCTGCGTGCTGACCGACGGCACCGCGGTGCTCGGTCTGGGCGACATCGGCCCCTACGGCGCGGCGCCGGTGATGGAGGGCAAGTGCATGCTCTTCAAGCAGTTCGCCGACATCGACGCCTTCCCGATCTGCCTTGACACCAAGAGCGTCGACGAGATCGTCGAGACGGCCAAGCGCATCGCGCCGATCTTCGGCGGCATCAACCTCGAGGACATCAGCGCGCCGCGCTGCTTCGAGGTCGAGCGCCGGCTGATCGACGAGCTCGACATCCCGGTCATGCACGACGACCAGCACGGCACCGCGGTGGTGATCCTGGCCGCGCTGATGAACGCCGCCGCCGTCGTCGGCAAACGGATGGACGAGCTGGTCATCGTGCTGACCGGCAGCGGCGCCGCCGGGACGGCGACGATCAAGATGCTGCTCGCCGCGGGCGTGCGCGACGTCATCGCGGTCGACCGCGACGGCGCGCTCAACCGCACCGACCACTACGGCAACCCGCACTGGACGTGGCTCGCCGAGCACACCAATCGCGAGAACCGCCGCGGCGGGCTCAAAGACGTGCTGCGCGGCGCCGACGTCTTCATCGGCGTCAGCGCGCCCGGCATCTTGCAGCCCGAATGGATCGGCGAGATGGCGCGCGATCCCATCGTGTTCGCGATGGCGAACCCCACGCCCGAGGTCATGCCCGACGCGGCCGCCCCCTATGCCGCGGTCGTCGGCACGGGCCGCAGCGACTTCCCCAACCAGATCAACAACCTGCTCGCTTTCCCCGGCATCTTCCGCGGCGCGCTCGATTGCCGCGCACGGCGGATCACCGAGGGGATGAAGCTGGCCGCCGCCCGCGCGATCGCCGACATCGTCGGCGAGGAGCGCAGCGCGGAGTACATCATCCCCAGCGTCTTCGACACGCGGGTCGTCGACGCCGTGGGCAAGGCCGTCATGCAAGCGGCGATCGACGAGGGCGTCGCACGCCGCGAGCTGCTGCTGCCCGACGAGGCCGCGGCCGAAACCTCGGGGGTTCGCTGAATGTCCGATCGCGTCCTGATCATCGAAGACGACCCGGAGGTGGCCGCGTTCGAGCGCGCGATCCTCGAACGCAACGGTTATGAGGTGCGGGTCGTCAACACCGGGTCCGCCGGTCTCGAGACCGAGCCCAGCTTCAAGCCGGCGGTCGTGCTGCTCGACGTCGAGCTGCCCGACATCTCCGGCTTGGACGTGTGCACGACGCTCGCCAACTCCTCGGAAGCGTTCATCCTGATGGTGAGCGCGCACTCGAGCGAGAACGACGTGCTGCGCGGACTGGGCCTGGGCGCCGACGACTACATCCGCAAGCCGTTCTCGGGCAACGAGCTGGTGGCGCGCGTGCAGTCGTTCCTGCGCCGCCGCGAGCGCTCGCGCAAGATCGAGCAGGAAGGCCGGCTGGCCGTCGGCGGCGCGACGCTGGTGCGCGATTTCCACACGCTGGAGAACAACGGGAAGAGCGTGACCTTGACCGCGCTCGAGTTTCGCCTGCTCTGGTATCTGGCGGAGAACGTCGGCAAGCTGCTGACCCGCGCGCAGATCCTCGAGCGCGTCTGGAACGACGTCTCGGGCGTCCCCACCCGGGTCGTCGACGTCCACGTCGCCGCGCTGCGCAAGAAGCTGGCCGAGGTGACGGCGCAGTTGGCGATCAGCAGCGTCCGCGGGATCGGATACCGGCTCGACGAGCGGTGAAGGCGGGCATCGCGCTCGATCAGCGCGATCCCCGTCCGCTCTACGTGCAGCTGGCGGACGCGCTGACCGACGCGATCGAGCGCGGTGAGCTGGCGCCCGACGAACGGCTGCCGGCGATTCGCACGCTGGCGCGCCAGCTCGACGTCGCGGTGGTGACCGTCTCGCAGGCGTACGACGCGCTGGCCGCGCGCGGACGTCTGGTCGCGCGGGCCGGCCGCGGCACCTTCGTCGCGCCGCCGCGCCCGAGCGCCGACGCCGCCCCGCGCACGTGGGAACCCTCGCTGCTGGTGCGCGGCGAGCGGATGGAAGGCGTGATGGACCGGCTCGCGCAGGCGGCCGGCCCGGGCGTGATCTCGCTGGCCAGCGCGCATCCGGCGCCCGAGACGTTTCCGCTGGCGGAGTTCTCGCGGGCGATGCAGCGCACGTTCGCCGACGATCCACCCGAGCTGATGCAATACCGGGCCAACACCGGCGATCCCGACCTGTGCGCGGTGCTGGCCGACGGCTTGGCCGCGCGCGGCTGCGCGACGCAGCCCGACGAGATCATCGTCACCTCGGGCGCGCAGCAGGCCGCCGATCTGATCGCCTCGGTGCTGCTGCACGAACGCGCCGTCGTGGCCTGCGAGTCGCCGACGTATCCCGGCACGCTAGGCGTCTTCGACGCGCGCGGGGCGAGCTACGTCGAGGTGCGCTCCGATCAGGACGGCGTGCGCATCGACGACGTCGAGCGCGTCTTCGCCGAGTACCGCCCGCGCCTGTTCGCGATCTGTCCGATCGCGGAGAACCCGACCGGCGTCGTGCTGCCGGCGCGGCGCGGCAAGGCCATCGTCGAGCTGGCGCGCCGCTACGACGTGGTGATCCTCGAGGACCAGACCGGCTGGACGATCACCTACGACGGCGCGCCGCCGCCGCCGCTGGCGGCGTACGACGACGACGGCCGCGTGGTGATGATGGAGTCGCTCTCGAAAGCGATCTTTCCGGCGCTGCGCATCGGCTATCTGCGGGTGCGCGGCGCGCTCCGCTTGACGATCGAGGCGGCCAAGGTGCGCACCGACTCGTTCACCTCGACGCTCACGCAGCGCGCGCTGTGGCGTTTCTTGCGCACGCCGGCCTACGCGCGCCACCTGCGCTCGGCCCGCTCGCTCTACCGCCACCGGCGCGACCTGTTCGTCGACGCGCTGGCGCGCGCGCTGCCGTGGGCCGACGTCGCGCCGCCGCAAGCGGGGACCAACGTGTGGTTGCGCCTCCCGAGCCGGCTCTCGAGCCAGGCGGCGTTCGAGCGTTGCGTGCGCGAAGGTGTCCTGGTCATGCCTGCCGATCCTTTCTATCCGACGCGCAGCGGGCCACCGGCCCTGCGGCTCTCGTTCGGAGACCGCGACGACGACACGCTGCTGCGCGCGGTCGACCGACTCGCTCGCGCGCTGGCCGCTCCGTAAGCGGCAGCACCTTCCTTCAAGGGGATGATGAACCACCGACTCGCGATCGCGGCGGCGCTGCTGGCCCTGCTGCCCGTGCAGAACGCTTCCGCCGCCGGCGTGCGCAGCGTGCGCGCCATTCGCGCCGCCGTGCCCGTCAGCTACGCGGCCCCGGCCGGCGACCTGCCCGTCGAGCATCTGCACGGCGCGACCTACGACGCGGTGCTGCCCTCGGGGCGGCTCGTCACGCCGGCCGGCACGAGCGTCGTCACGGGGATGAACGCGCTCGGCCTCGCGCTGAGTCCCGACGGCCGCTACGCGATCGTCTCGAACGACGACGAGCTCGACGGCGCGATGCACTCGCTGGTCGACCCGAACGCGACCGGCGGGTACGTGCTGGCGGTCGTCGATCTCGCGACGATGCAGGTCGTCAGCCGCTATCGCGCGCCCGGTGAGACGTACTGGAACGGCATCGCCGCGCTGGCGGATCCGGCGCGTCCCGGCGGGACGCTCGTGCTCGCGTCGGGTGGGACCAGCGGCAGCGTGTACGTGTTTCGGCTCGACGCGAGCGGCGCGCTCACGCCCGATCCGCGCCACGTCATCGCGCTGCCGGGGTCGAGCGACCCGGCCTTCGCCGCGCGCGGGCACGCCCTGGCGTCGACGCTGGCCGTCTCGGCCGACGGCAAGCGCGCGTACGTCGTCGACGACGCCGGCGACAGCATCAGCGCGATCGACACCGCGACGCGCCGGCTGAGCGGGTCGAGCTGGCCGGTCGGATTCTTCCCGTTCGGCGTCGCCCCGGCCGGCGACCAGCTGCTGGTCACCAACGAAGGACTGCTGCGTTACGGCGTGCTCGGCGCGCCGGTCAGCGCGCCGCCGTTCGCCCCGCCGGCGGCCGATCTCGATCGCGCTTCGTCCCTCTCGCTCTTGGCGCTCGGTGCGAACGGTGATCTGGGCGCGCCGGCGTCGCTGCCGATGGATCCCACGCCGGACGGGATCCGCACCGTCGGCGGCGCGCACCCGACCGCCGTCGTCGTCACGCCCGACGACACGCACGCGTACGTCGCGATGAGCGGCGTCGACCGTATCGCGACGGTGGAGCTGGGTGCGAGCCCGCGCGTCGTCGGCGGCACCGAGCTGCGGCTGTTCGATCGCGGCCCGTACGGCACCGAACCGGCCGCGCTCGCGCTCTCGCGCGACGGTTCGCGCTTGTACGTCGCGCTGGCCGGACTCAACGCGGTCGCGGTGATCGACGCGCGCGACCCGGCGCACCTGCACCGCATGGGCTTGATCCCGACCGGCTGGTATCCGTCCGCGCTGGCGCTCGGCGCCGACGATCGCACCCTGTACGTGCTCAACACCAAAGGCTTCGGCAGCGACGCCGGCGCCGGCGCCGATCCCAACGCCGACGGCACCGCGGTGTGGTCGACGCTGGAGAAGATCGACCTGGGCGCGGTGCGCTTGACCAGCGCGACGCAGAACGCGCTGGGCAACACGCGCCGCGTCGTCGCCGCGCGCGCGATGGTGCCGCCCGGCCTGCGAGACGTCGTCGTCATCGAACAAGCGGGCAAAGGCTTCGACGCGATGCTCGGCGATCTGGGCGCACCGGCCGGCGATCCGTCACTGGTGCAGTACGGCGAAGCGGTGACGCCCAACTTGCACGCGCTGGCCCGGCGCTACGCGCTCGCGACGAACTTCTTCGCCGACGACGCGATCGGGGCGGGCAATCAGCAATTCCTCACCGCGGGCACCGCCTCGCTGTTCGCCGAACGGCTGCTGCGCGCTCGCGCCGGGCGGGACGGCCTCGGCACCGCCGCGCAAGATCCCGAAGATTGGCCGCGCCTCGGATCGATCTTCGATTCGCTCGCGCGTCACCGCATGTCGTATCGCGACTACGGCGACCTGCTCACCGTCGCCGGCTACGACGACGGCCGCGCCGCCGATCCGCGCGCCGACGATCCGTACTATGCCGGACCGGCCGACACCAGCGCGCCGACGCAAGGGCTGGGCGGACTCTACGCGCAGAACGTCCCCGCGCCGGCCGCGCTGGCCGATCACGTCGACCTGCAATACCCCGGTTGGAACCCGCGCATCCGCGACGAGCGGCGCGCCCAAGAGTTCATCCGCGACTACTCGACGCTCGTCGCCTCCGGCCGCGAGCCGCGCTACGTCCACCTTTGGCTGCCGGCCGACGCGGCGGTGACCGTTCCCGGCGCGCCGCCACCGGCCGAGCAAGTCGCCGACGGCGACCGCGCGCTGGGCGAGATCGTCGCCTACTTGAGCCACCTGCGCTCGTGGCGCCACACCGCGATCATCATCGTCGGCGGCGACGCGCCGGGCTCGCACGACCACGTCGACGCGACGCGCAGCTACGCCGTCGTCGTCTCGCCGTTCGCCAAGCGCCACGCGTTGGACGCGCGGCATCTCTCGACCGCCAGCGTGCTCAAGACGGCGGAAGAGGCGCTGCACGTGGGCACGCTCTCGCTGGGCGACCTGCTCGCCACCGACCTCACCGAATGCCTCACCGCGCACGGCGGCGACGAGGCGCCCTACGTCGCCCTGCCCGTCCCGGAGCAAGCCGCGGCGAGCCGATGATCGACGCGATCGCCGCCTTCGTCCGCGCGCTCGGCCTGCCGATGCGCTTCGGCGCGAGCGCCGCGGAAGCGGTCATGGCGGGCGTCGCGCTGGAGTCGGGTACGCTGGTCGTCGACCGCGAGCGCGTGCAGCCCGGCGACGTCCTGCACGAAGCCGCTCACCTCGCGCTCCTACCGGCCGCGGAGCGGCCTGCCGCGCACGGCCGGCTCGACAGTGCGCCCGCCGAGGAGATGGCCGCGCTGGCGTGGTCGTACGCTGCGGCCGTCCGGCTGGGGATCGACGCGAACGTGGTCTTTCACGAGCACGGCTACCGCGGTGCCGGCACGTCGATCGCGGAAGCGTTCGCGCGCGGAGGCGGCCCCGGCGTTCCGCTCCTGGTCTGGCTCGCGATGTGCGAGCCGAGCGCTTTTCCGGTCATGCGAGCCTGGCTCAATCCGGGCGATCGGCGCATCGGATAGCCAGGACCGGCCGGAAGGGGTACCATCGGAAGCATGCGGTCCGTCTCACACACCAACACGCTCACGACCGACATCGCGCTGCTCGTGCTGCGCCTGGGTCAGGCCATCGTGCTGTGGCCGCACGGCGCGCAGAAAGCGCTCGGGTGGTTCGGCGGCCCCGGCATCGCCGGTGTCGTCGCCGGCCTGCATCAGCACGTCGGCGTCCCCACGCCGCTGGCGTATCTCGTCATCGCGACCGAGTTTCTCGGACCGATCTTGCTCGTGCTCGGCATTCTCACGCGACTCGCGGCGCTCGCGATCTTCGTCGACATGGCGATGGCCGCGATCCTCGTGCACTCGGCGAACGGGTTCTTCATGAACTTCAGCGGACATCAGGCGGGGGAGGGCGTCGAGTACTTCCTCTACGCGTGCACGATCGCGTTGGCGCTCGTCATCGGTGGGGCTGGGCGGTTCGCGTTGTTCTCCAAGACCTGACGTTCGCACATCGTTGGGGGTGCGGCGAGGGGCGCATGGTGCGCTGGCGGGGACGCTCCCTGCGCGCGTCGTGCGCGCAGGGAGCTCCGGCGCTCCGCCGCTCTCGGCCCTCCGGGCTCACGCCGCTCCGCGAGGCCCCGCCAGCGCGCCATGCGCCCCTCGCCGCACGGCGCGATCGTGGTGGGGGCTGATTACGTGTCCGCGAGCGCTGCGGGTGCTGTGTGGCGCGCGGGGACGATGGCGGCGGTGACGGCGAGGACGACGATGTTTGCTGCCAGGGCGACCAGGCCGGTGTTGATGCCGTCGATTTGGCTGACGCCTTTCACCGTGCAGACGATCAGGACGATCAGGCCGGCGATGATGCCGGCGCCGACGGCGGCGGCGGAGGGGCGTCTTCCGGTCACGCCGAGGACGACGCCGGGGAAGAGTTGGGTGATGCCGTTGTAGCCGATCAGGAGCAATCCGACCAGCGTCGTGCGGGCGAGGGCCCAGAAGCCGAAGGCCAGCAGCGCGACGATCAGAACCAGGATGCGGGTGGCCATCGTTTGCGCGGCTTCGTCGCGCGCGATGCCGTAGTCGGCCAGGACGTTCTTGCCGACGATGCTGGCGGCGGCGAGGAGCTGCCCGGCGGCGGGGACCAGGCCGGCGAGCACGCCGGCGGCGGCGACGATGCCCAGCGTCCACGCGGGATAATGTTGTTGGACGACCAGCATGAACGACTGGTCGGCGGCGGGTCCGACCAGGCCCGGGACGATCTCGAGCGCGGCGAAGCCGGCGAAGAACACCAGCAGCAGCATCAATTGGTAGAAGGGCAAGAAGATCGCGTTGCGGCGGAGCGTGTCTTCGTTGCGGGCGCTGTAGACGGCGGCCATCGATTGCGGCCACATGAAGAAGCCGCAGGCGGTCAGCACCGTGGTCGAGACGACCCAGGTGATGCCGCTGGGTGACGACGGGCCGGCGATCGTCAGCCAGTTCGGGTGATCGCGCAGGACCGCGTCGAGCGCGCCGGCCGGCGAGCCGAAGAAGTGCGTCGGGAGCGCGATGCCGGCGAAGATGACGCCGATCAGGACCAGGCCGTCCTTCGCGACGCTGGCCCAGGCCGCGCCGCGCAGGCCGACGACGAACGTGAAGACGGCGATCAGGAAGAATGCGATACCGACGGCCAGTAGGGGATCGACTTGGCCGAAGCCGGCGATGCGCACCAAGATCTGGATGCCGGTCAGCTGCAGCGTCACGTAGGGGACCAGCATCACGAAGCCGAGCAGCGCGACCAGTGCGCCGAGCGTTTTCGAGCCGTAACGGTTGACGAAGAAGTCGGGACCGGTGAGCAGATTGTGCCGGCGCGCGATGCGGTGGACTTTGGGGGTGAGGAAGAAGGCGATGATGTAGGCCAGCGTCCCGTAGCACAGGATGTAGTAGGCGGGTGCGCCTTTGCCGTACGCCCAGCCGGCGGCTCCGAGGAACGTGAACGTCGTGTAGATCTCGCCGGCCAGAAGCAGCCAGAGCAGCAGCGCGCCGACGCGGCGGCCGGCGACGATGTACTCTTGCGGGTCCATCGTGATGCCGCGCACGCCGCGGATGCCGAGCAACAGCGTGCCGATCACGACGAGGGCGACGATGCCCAGCGCGACGGTGGCGCTCATGCGGGCGTGCTCCGGTACGCCACCCACAGGAAGGCCGGCGTGAGCAGAATCCACGCGACGATCCAGGCCAGCACGAACGGCAGGCCCAGGATGCGCGGTTCGAGGTGGTTGGCCAGCGCGACCCCGACGGTCAACGCGAGGAATGGGATCGCCGCGCAGGCGGCGGCGACGGTACGGCGCTGCTGCATCGCTCGGTCTGTGCCCCAGCGGTGCCCGACTCCTTTGCTCGGCGTATGAGGGCTGGGTGGGCGTGTCGGCGAAACGCGGCACGTCGTGACCGTGAAGTCCTACGCCGCTCCGTTCGTCTCGTCCGACGCGGGGACGCTGATCGCCGCCGCCCTGGTGCGCCCCACCGCCGCCGTCGACCAGCTGCCGCCGCGCCCCGGCGAGCCCTCGCCGATCGCCGACCGGGCGATCGAGCAGCACGCGATCCTGGTCGGAACCCTGCGCGACCGCGGCGTCGACGTGCGCGTCCTCGAGCCGCGCACCGGCGCCCCGACCGAGTCGTTGCTGGGAGACGGAGCCGTCTTGCTGCCGGACGGCGCCGTCCTGACCCGGCCACCGCAAATCGACCGGCGGGCCGAGGCGGCCAATCTCGAGACGCTGCTGGGCGAGCTCGGGATCCCCGTCATCGGCCGCGTCGAGGCGCCGGGTCTGCTCGACGGCAGCGACGTCGCGCTGGCGGCGGGCCGCGCGTTCATCGGTGTCTCGGCCGGGACCGGACTGCAGCCGCGCTCGAACGCGCTGGGGCGGCGCCAGTTCGAGGCGATCGCGAAACAGCAGGGCTTCGAGACGGTCGAGTTGCCGGTCGCCGCCGACGTCTGCCGGTTGCGCGACGTCTTCTCGGTCATCGCGAGCGATACGGTCGTCGCCGCGCCGAACAAGGTCGACTTGGTGCCGGCGCAGGGACTGAAGGTCGTCGAGCTGCCGCGCGGCGAGGAGATGGCGGCCGGCGTCGTCGTGCTCGGCGAGCGGCGCGTGCTGGCGAACTTGCGCTTCCGCGAGTCGATCGCGCTGCTGCGCAAAGCCAAGGTCACCGTCGAGGCGATCGACTTGTGGGAGTTCGGCAAAGCCGGCTTCGCGCCGCCGTCGCTCGTGCTCGCGCTCAAACGCGGATAAGGCGCCCGCCGTGCGTGTCGCGATCCTCTCCGACATCCACGGCAACGCGCACGCGCTGCGGCGCTGCCTGGCCGATCTCGCCGAGCGCGGCGGCGCCGACGTCGTCGTCGCGGCGGGCGACCTGTGCGTCGACGGCCCCAAACCGCGGCGCGTGCTCGAGCTGCTGGAGAAGGCCGGCGCGCAAGCGCTGCGCGGCAACACCGATCGCATGGTGGGCGCGGAAGACGCCGACACGCTCGATCCCGAGGACGCGCGCGCGGTGAGCTGGACGCGCGAGCAGATCGGCGAGGATTGGACGCGCTGGCTGGGCGCGCTGCCGGCGACGATCGCGCTCGGCGACGGGGAGGACGGCCTGCTCGTCTGTCATGCCAATCCGAAGAACGACGACGAGCACGTGTGGCCCGACGCGCCGGATGCGCAGCTCGAGCGGCTCTTCGACGACGTCCCGCAGCGCGCCATCGCGTTCGGGCACCTGCACCTTTCCTATGTGCGCGTGTGGCGCGGCCGCATGCTGGTCAACGTCGCCTCCGCGGGTCTGCCCAAGGACGGCGATCCGCTCGCACACTACGCGCTGCTCACCCAGCGGCCGGGCGGCTGGGAGATCCAGTCGCGGCGCGTCCGCTTCGACGCCGAAAAGGTCGCTCGCCAGCTCGAAGCGAGCGGCATCCCCGACCTCGACAAGCGGCTCACGACGCTGCGGCGTCACCGGTATCCGAAGCTCGGCGAGGTGGGTTGTGTGATCCCGTGACGCCACGGCCACCCGCCCTCCGAATCGACCAGCTCGTCAAACGCTATGGGGATTTCACCGCCGTCGACGGCATCTCGCTCGAGGTGCAAGAGGGCGAGTTCTTCGGCTTGCTCGGCCCCAACGGCGCGGGCAAGACCACCACGATCAACGCGATCGTCGGCCTGGCCGGCATCACCAGCGGCGCGATCGCCCTGTTCGGCCACGACGTCGTGCGCGATTGGCGCGCCGCGCGCCGCCAAGTCGGTTTGGCGCCGCAAGAGTACAACTTCGACCGCTACCTCAACATCCGCGACGTGCTGATCTTCCAAGCCGGATACTACGGCTTGCGCGGCCCGGCGGTCGCCAAGCGGGCCGACGTGCTGCTCGAGCGCTTCGGCCTGTCCTCCAAGGCCAAGCAGGTCTACACGCGCCTCTCGGGCGGGATGAAGCGGCGGCTGAGCTTGGCGCGGGCCCTCATCCACGAGCCGCGGCTGGTCATCCTGGACGAGCCGACGGCCGGCGTCGACGTCGAGCTGCGGCTCGAGCTGTGGTCGCTCTTGCGCGAGCTGAACACCAACGGCACCACCATCATCTTGACCACGCACTACCTCGAAGAGGCCGAAGAGCTCTGCGACCGGATCGGGATCATCCAGACCGGCAAGCTGATCGCGCTCGAGCGGACGAAGAAGCTCATCGGTGAGGGCTCGCTGCAGGACGTCTTCTTGGAGCTGACCCGTCAATGATCGGCAATCGCGTCGGCTTCGAGACCCTCGTCAAGCGCGAGATGGTCCGCACCTTCTCGATCATCAATCAGGTCATTTGGCCGCCGGTGATCCAGACGCTGCTGTACGTCTTCATCTTCGGTCTGGCGCTGGGCAGCCAAATCAAGTCGGTCGGCGGCGTCAGCTACGCGCAGTTCCTGATCCCCGGTCTGATCATGCTGCAGGTCATCGACCAGACCTACAGCGAGAGCTCCAGCTCGATGTTCCAGGGCCGCTTCATGAACTCGATCCAAGAGATGCTGATCGCACCGATGTCGGCGTTCGAGATGGTGCTGGGCTTCACCGTCGCCGGCGTGCTGCGCGCGATCTTCATCGCGCTGCTGATCACGCTGCTCGGGGTGGTCTTCGTCCACACCGCGCCGACCAACTGGGGACTCTACGTTTTGACGATCGTGCTGGTGGCGGTGCTGTTCTCCGCGCTGGGCATCATCTTCGGCCTGTTGGCGGAGAAGTTCGACCACATCGCGGTGATGACGACGTTCTTCATCACGCCGCTGGTGTTCGTCGGCGGCGTGTTCACCTCGATCAACTTCTTGCCGCCGATCGTGCGCAAGATCTCGCTGGTCAACCCGATGTTCCACATGATCGACGCGTTCCGCTACAGCTATGCCGGCACGGGCGACGAGCCGCTGGGCACGGCGCTGGTCGTGGTGACCGCGCTTGCGGCGCTCGCCTTCGCGGTCGCGCTGTGGATGACGGCGCGCGGCATCAAGCTGCGCACCTAGCACGCCGGGTTCGCCGGGCAAAGGAGGTGGGCATCACCGGTTCCAATCAGTAAGGCGTTTGCCTCTTTGGTGTGGTGAGGAAGGGTGATGTCCGACTTCGAGCTTCGGCCCCTGGCGCGGCGGCGCTTTCTGGCGACGGCCGGCGCCGCCGCGGCGGCCACGGCGGTGACGGGTTCCCCGGCGCGTGCCGCGGCGAGATACACGCGCTACAACGTCACCAGCCCGCAGGGCCAGGAGATGCTCCGCATCTACGCGCTGGCGGTGGAGCGGATGCTGGCGCTGCCGCCGACGCATCCGCACAACTGGTTCCGCAACGCGTTCGTCCACTTCATGGACTGCCCGCACGGCAACTGGTGGTTCTACGTGTGGCACCGCGGCTACATCGGCTACTTCGAGCAGACGATACGCGCGGTCAGCGGAAACTCGTCCTTCACCCTGCCGTATTGGGATTGGACGCGGCTGCCGCGCATCCCCGACGCGATGTTTACCGGCGTGCTCGATCCGACCAGCGCCGCGTACGCGCGGTTCACCAAGAATCTGGCGGTGTTCACCGACTATATCAAGCCGACGCTGCAGAGCTACTGGAGCACGCTCACGCCGGCGCAGTTGGCGCAGCAGAAGTCCCGCTCGTTCAACACGTTCACCGACCTCTGGAACAACATGCTGGCATGGGACCCGACCGGAAAGATCGCCAGCGCGGGCGACATCGCGTTCGCGCCGACCTGCTCCGCTCGCTATCTCACCCGCGACAACCCCGCCTTCAACGAGTCGACCGCGAAGACGTGCACGCCGGAAGTCGTGCTGTCGGGCCTCTATCCGATCGAGTTCAACGACGAGAAAGACGTCGCCAAAGGCTTCACCAGCGCGCGCACCGCCTCCCACAACACGCCGCCGACCGGTCGCGCGTCGTTCTCGATCCTCGAAGGCCAGCCGCACAACACGATCCACAACTACATCGGCGGCGCCGGCCCGCTCGACTACGGCCCGTACGGCAACATGACCAACAACCTCTCGCCGGTCGACCCGATCTTCTTCCTGCACCACTCGAACATGGACCGGCTGTGGGACGTGTGGACGCGCAAGCAACAGCGCATCGGTCAGCCGTTCCTGCCGCCGGACCCGGCCGCGCGGGCGCAGTTCCTGGCCGAACCGTTCTTGTTCTTCGTCGACGGCAACGGTCGATTCGTGACCGACGGGAAGGCGGCCGACTACGTGAGCACCGCGCGCTTCGACTACGACTATCAGCCGGGGTTCCCGGAAGCCGGCGGTTTGCTCAACGCGCAGGCCGAAACGCAGCCGCTCTTCCGCGCGCCGAGTTCGCCGGCACGCACCATTACCGGGACCGTGAACGGCAACAACAGCGGCACGCTCTCGCTGCCCGCCCCCGCGCTGCGCGCCGCGGTCGGCACCGCCGCCGCCTCGGAGCTGACCCTCGAGGTGACGATCGTTCGGCCGGGCAGCGAACGCATCTTCGACGTCGTGATCGACGGCGCGCATGTGGCCACCATCTCGTTCTTCGGTCCGCCGATGCACGGGATGGCGATGCCGATGGAGACGACCTTCGCGGTCCCGCTCGTCCGCCAGGCCCCCGGATTGCTGGCCGCGACCGGCGGCGGCGGCCCGCTCACCGTGTCGGTCGTCCCCACCCAAGGGCGCGGTGTCGCGCCGCGGCTTACCGCGCTCGCCGCGGTCGCACGCTAGCCGAGGACGCAACCCGGCGGGCGACGTCGAACGTCCAGACGTAGGATGACACGTCTGGTCCGGTTCGCGTTCCCCGCCGTCTTGGCGTTGGCCGCCCTCGCTCCGGGGTCGGCGGCGCCGCTCCCGGGTCCGGTCGTGGGCCAGCCCGCGCCCAATTTCTCCCTCACGACCATCGACGGCAAGCACGTTCGGCTGAGCGACTATCGCGGCCGCACGCTGGTCATCAACGTCTGGGGCTCGTGGTGCCCGCCGTGCCGGCTCGAGACGCCCGACTTGGTCGCCGAGGCGAAGGCGCAGGCGCGCCACGGCGTCGCGTTCTTGGGCGTCGACACGACCGAGTCGCCGTCGGTGGTGCGCGCGTTCTCGATCGCCAAGGCGATTCCGTATCCGCAGGTCGCGACGAGCGGGACCAGCGCCTTCGCGCGCGACTACGCGATTCGCAACTACCCGACCACGTTCGTCATCGACCCGAGCGGCGTGCTGCGCGCGCGCCACGCCGACAACCTCTTGCCGCGCCCGCAGCTGCACGCGTACATCGTCGCGGCGCAGCACGGCGCGACCGCGCCGCTGAAGACCGCCTTCCAGACGCAGCTCGACGCGATGCTGGCACCGGCGCGGTACACGTTCACCGGTGATCCGGCGACGGTGTTGGCGAACGTGCAGCAGGCAGTCTCGGCGATCGGCAAGGTCGACGACCTGCTCGACGACGCGATGGACGACCCCTCGCGCGACCACGACTTGATCGCGACCCAGCAAGAGGAAGAGACGCTGCGCGCCGCCGCCATCGCCGCGTTGACGCCAATCGCGACCGGCGATCCGCAGCTGGCGCTGCTGGCACGGTTGCACGGCGACGAAGACGCCGCGCTCGGCAAATGGAGCGACGCGAAGAGCGCCTACGAAGACGCGCTCACGAAGGTGCCGAACGATCTCGACGCGCTGAGCGGCCTCGCCGACGCCGAAGGCCAGTTGGGTGACGCGGCGCGGGTGGTCGCCCTCGATCAGCAGATCGCGCAGCTCCACCCCACCCGCGCGACCTACGTCGCCCTGGCGCGCGCGCAGATCAAAACCGGCGACGTCGCCGGCGGCGAGGCGTCGTTCGCGCACGCGATCGAGCTCGCGGCCGCCGAGCCGCCGCCCAACGCCGCGCAGATCGCGTGGACGGCGCTGTACGCCGGACAAGCCGAGGCGGACCTCGGTCGCGCCGCCAGCGCGCGCGCCTTTTTCGCCCGCGCGCTGGTCGAGGCCGAGCGCGTCGCGCCAACCGATCCGCGCCGCGAGTGGTACATCGAGCGCGCGCAGGAGGGGACGGTCGCGCTCGGCGTCGTCCCGGGTGCCGCGCCGGCGCTCTCGCTGGCGCCCTGGACGGGACCCGATCTGCCCGGCTCGTTGGCGAGCACGATCAAGTACCGCCTGGTCGTGACCGGCAAGCCGGGCACCGCCGTCGATCTCGCGACCCAGGGCTTGCCGAAGCGGTGGATCGGTTCGTTCTGCACCGACCGCGTCTGCTCGCCGTTCCGCGTCTCGGTGGTCGTGCCGCCGGTCGGTGCGAAGATCATCGAGTTCCAGGTCGTGCCGCAGAGCGCGGTGCACGCGCCGCCGACGGTGTCGATCCAAGCCAGCGTAGGGAATCGTCCCGTCGCGCGCGTCGGCACAACGGTGCGGACCTGACGTGCCGGC
This sequence comes from Candidatus Sulfotelmatobacter sp., assembly GCA_035504415.1. NCBI lineage: Bacteria > Pseudomonadati > Acidobacteriota > Terriglobia > Terriglobales > Candidatus Korobacteraceae > Candidatus Sulfotelmatobacter > Candidatus Sulfotelmatobacter sp. Next base: position 86,015 of record DATJRY010000017.1, read on the forward strand.
CGCCGCGCTGGTCGCCGCCGCGCTCGCGCTGAGCGGCCCGCAGGTCGGCGCGCCGGCGCCCGATTTCCATCTCACCGCGCTCGACGGCCGCGCGCTCTCGCTGGCCGACTTCCGCGGCAAGACGCTGGTGATCAACGTCTGGGCGACCTGGTGCCCACCGTGCCGCGAAGAGACCCCCGACGTGCTGGCCGTCGCCAAACGCGAGCTCGCGCGCGGCGGCGTCGCCTTTCTCGGCGTCGACACGACCGAGACTGCACCGGTCGTGCGGGCCTTCGTCGCGTCCAAGGGTGTGCCGTATCCGCAGGCGATCGGGGACGACGGGTTCGTGCGCGCGTTCGACGTGCACGCCTATCCGACCACGTTCGTCGTCGGGCCGGACGGCGTGCTCCGCGCGCGCTACGTCGGGAACATCTCGCAGCCGGCGCTGATCGGCTTCGTCGACGACGCGCGCGCCGGGCGCGACGGCGTCTTGCACAGCGCCGCGCAGCAGCAGGTCGACGCGCTGCTCGCGTCGGCGCAGTTCCCGCTCACCGGCGACGTCGCGAGCGTGCGCGCCGGCGCGAAGAAGATCCTCGACGCGATCGACGCGGCCGGCAACGTCGACGGGGACGTCGACTACCTGCGGCTCCAGGTCCAAGCGACCGCGTTGCTCGACGCGGCGGGGAACGCGCTGCGGCCGCTGGTCGCGAACGACGGCGACCGCGCGCTGTTGGCGCTGCTGCGCGGTCGCGCCGCGGCGAACCGTGAGGACTGGACGACCGCGATCGCGGCATACCGCACGGGCTTGCTCTTCGCGCCGGACGACGCGACGCTGCTGGGCGGGCTGGGCGACGCATACGCCGCGACGCAACAGTACGCCGAGGCGGCCGACGCGTATACCGAAGCGGCCGGCGATACGCCCGACGTCGAGACCGAGGTCGGCGTCGCGATCGCAGACGGCCGGGCCGATCGCGACGCCGACGCGGGGGTGGCGTTCGCGCGCGCGATCGCGCTGGCGCGCTCCGAGGCGAACGAGAAGCCGACCGACACGCACGCGATCCGCATGGTGGCGTGGAGCTACCTCAAGCAGGGGCAGACGTTCGCCGAGGGCGATCCGGCGCGGGCACGGACCGCGTTCGCGCACGCCGCCGCGTGGGCCGCCAAGTTGCCGCCGACCGATTCGCGTTACGCGATGTACTCCGAAGAAGCGCAAGAAGGCGCGATCGCGCTCGACGCTCATCCGGGCGGCGCGACGGCGATCTCGCTCTCGCCGTGGACCGGGCCCGATCTGCCCGGCTCGATCGCGAGCACCGCGAAGTATCGGCTGATCGTCGCCGGCACGCCGGGGAAGACGGTCGCGCTGAGCACGGCCGGTTTGCCGCCGCACTGGGTGGCGTCGTTCTGTACCGGCGGCTCGTGCGCGCCGTTCCGCACCGAGGTGACGCTGCCGGCGTCGGGCGTGGCCGTGCTCGAGTTCCAGGTCGTGCCGGAGTCGCAGGTCAGCGCGCCGCCGACGGTGGTCGTCACCGGCGACGGCGCCAGCGCGAGCGTCGCCGTCACGCCGTAGACGCACGCGCCGCGGCGAAGTCGCGAAACGCGCGTACCGCCGCCGACTGATAGCGTCCGATCGCCCACAGCACGCCGATGGTGCGGCGCGCCGGCGGCTCGGTGATGCGTAACCGCGCGAGCGCCGGACCGGTGCGCGCGACGGCCGGCACGATCGCGACGCCGAGGCCGGCGGCGACGAAGCCGGCGACCGTTCCGGTCTCGTCGCCTTCGAACGCGACGCGCGGCGCGAACCCGGCGCGCCGGCACAGCTCCTCGTCGAGCGCGCGCATCGCCGTGTTCGGCCCGTAGGTGACGAACGGCTCGTCGGCGACCGCGCGCAACGGAACGCTGCGGCGTTTGGCGAGCGGGTGTGTTCGCGGTACGATCAGCACCAGCTCTTCCTGGCCCAACGGCGCCCAGCCGTAGCGCGCCGGGTCCGGCGGTCCCGAGCTCAGGCAGAGATCGAGCTCGCCCGCCGCCAGCCGTTGCAGCAGCACGGTCGCGCCCGCCTCGGACAGCTCGAAACCGACCTCGGCATGCCGGGCGCGGAAGTCCCGCACCAGCGCCGGGACCAGCTCGGTCCCGAGCGTGTGCAGGAAGCCCAGCGCGATCGTGCCGTGCGCCACCCCGCCGCCCAGGTCGCTGAGCCGCCGGCGGCCGTCCTCGAGCTCTCGCAACGCCTGCTCGGCGTGCGGCAAGAACGCCTCGCCGAAGCGGGTCAGCCGAATCCCACGCCCGTGCCGCTCGAACAGCGGGACGCCCAACTCGCGCGAGAGCCGGTCCAGCGCGCGACTGAGCGCCGGCTGCGTCAGGCCGAGCTCGTGGGCCGCTCGGGTGACGTTCTGCCGCCGGGCGACGGCGCGGAAGTAGCGCAGCTGCTGCTCGTCCACAATTCATGCCGATTTCGATATATATTGGTCGCGATCCGGCATTGGACTGCATCGATATCGCTGCGGTAGGCTCGGGGGCGTGACCCACTCCCTGGGCTGGACCATCGGCGCCCTCTACCTGGCGACGGTGGCGACGTTCGCCGACCTCTACGTCACCCAGCCGCTGCTGCCGTTGCTCGCCCGCGACTACGGCGTCGACGCCGCCACCGCCGGCCTGACCCTCTCGGCGGTCGTGCTGACGACCGCCCTGTGCTCGAGCGCGTACGGTCCGCTCAGCGACGTCCTGGGCCGGCGCCCGCTGATGGTGTGGGGCACGGTGCTGCTCGCGCTGGCGACGGCGGCCTGCGCGGCCGCGCCCTCGCTCCCGATCTTGATCGCGCTGCGCGCGCTGCAAGGGGTGTTGATTCCGAGCGTGTCGGCGCTGGCCGTCGCCTTCGTCTTCGAGGAGCTGCGCGGGCGCGATCCGAGCGCGATCGTGGGCGGCTACGTCGCCGCGTCCGTCGTCGGCGGTTTGACCGGACGCATCGTCTCCGGGCTGCTGACCGATGCCACGAACTGGCGGGTCACGTTCGTCTTCTTCGGGCTGCTCACGCTGGTCGGCGCGGTCGGCCTGGCACTGGCGCTGCCGGCCGGCGCGTCACCGGTGGAACCCGACGCGCGCCGCGAGCTGCGTTCGCTCTCGCGGGATCTCGCCCGCGCGTATCGCGAGATGGGCGCTCATCTGCACGACGTGCGTCTGGTCGGCGGGTTCGTGATCGGCGCCGCGCTGTTCTTCGGTTTCATCGGATTCTTCACGTATCTGCCGTTCTTGCTGACGGCGCCGCCGTTCGGTCTCTCGACCGGTGCGATCGCGTGGGTGTACACCCCGTATCTGGCCGGCGTCGTCGTCTCACCGATCGCCGGCCGCCTGGCGGGACGGTTCTCGCGGCGCGCGCTGATCGCGCTCGGCCTCGCGATCACGATCGTCGCGCTGTTGGCCTCGCTCGCCCACAGTCTGGTGGTGGTGGTCGTGGCCGCGGTCGTGCTGTGCGCGGGGATGTTCTTGGCGCAGCCGATCGTCCCGACGTTCGTGACGCTGACCGCGACGCGTGCGCGCGGCAGCGCCAACGCGCTCTATCAGTCGTTCTACTACGGTGGCGCCGTGTTCGGCTCGACGCTCCCGGGACTGGCCTGGGAGCGCTGGGCGTGGCCCGGCGTGGTCGGCGTGTGCGTGGCCGGGATGGTCGTGGCGCTGCTGGCCGACGTGCTGCTGTGCGGTCGCGAACGCCCCGTCGTCGCTGGGCGATTCCTGAGCATCGCCGCGCGCACGCGCGGGTAGGATGCGAGGGTCATGGCGCTTCTCTATCTCGTTCGCGTCTTCGGCGCCGCCCTGGGCGGCTCGCGGCGCAGCTCGCGCGCGCCGCTCCTGGCGCGCGGCCATCGTAGCCTGTAGTCCGCCTACTTGGCGGCGACCAGGTTCGCCGCGTTGACCCAGCCGGCCGTGGCGCCGAACATCGCGCGGCCGTCGAGGATGCGCACCGAGAAGTAGCGCGGTCCGTGCACGCACGGCAGCTGCGCGGGGCCGTGCACGACCTGCACGTGCAGGCCGTCGCGCACGAAGTCGATCGCCGGCGCCAGGTGGTGGACTTGGGCCGGGCTCAGGCTGGCGGGGTGCGGCTGCGCGCGCAGCTTGCTGACGACGCGGCAATAGCCGTCGAGCGTCGCGTAGATGGCACCCATCGACGTCGCGCCCGTGCCGGCGGCGTCGCCGATCCGATATGTCTGGCCGACGGTTTGAGCTGCCGCCGGCACGGCGACGAGCGGCAGCGCGAGCGCCAGGGCCGCGGCGAGGGAGCGGCGGGCGGAAAGCATCCTACGGGATGCGCGACCGAGGCGATGCGTGCCTCCCTGGGCGGCCGTCAGCGAATCGACTGCGCGTGGTGGAAGGCGTTGGTCGGGTCCCACATGCGCTTGACGCGCGCGAGTCGCGCGTAGCCTTGCTTGTAGTACAGCGCCGGCCAATCGGCGAGATCGGTGTCGCAGTAGTTGATGAAGCAGCCGTCCGTCACCGGACCGTCGGCGATCGGCACGCCGCCCGTGCGCGCGTAGACGCTGGTGTAGAAGTCGCGAATCCAAGCGAGGTTGGCGTCGTCGTCGGCCGGGTCGGTCCAGTAGACCTGGTATTGCAGCTTGAGGATCGACGAGCGCTGCGCGACGGCCGTCGCGTCGGGCGCGATCGCGTTGACCGCGCCGCCGTAGGAGTCGACTTGCAGCAGCGCTTGCGTGCTGACGGCGCCCGGCTGCCGCGCGTTGAGCGCGCTCCAGATCGCCGCGATCTGGTCGTCGGGAAACGGCTTGGTCATGTAGGCCGACTTGTACTTGCCGCGCTGATTGGGACCGGAGCCGTTGAGCGTTTGGGTCGCCTCGATCCACGGCATGCGGCGGTAGTCGCCGTCGTGCACGAACGATGACAGATACGGGATGTCGCGCGTTTGCGGTCCGCGCGCACCGACGCCGTCGCTCACGCGTGCCAGGAAGTCGTCAAGTATCGCGACGTCGTCGCCGACGTACTGCGTGGTCAGCACGAGCTGCGACCCGGGCGAGTTGCGCATCAGCACCAGCAGCGCGAAGAGATCGTTGGCGGGGTCGCCCGGCGCGCTGTGGCCGGCGAAATACGTACCGTAGTTCTGCAGCAGCCGCGCGAACTGCGCTTGGGCGAGGTCCGACCAGTTCCAGGCCAGCCGGCTGAGGTACGCCGACACGGGCGCCGCCGGCAGATCGGGCGTGAACCAGTAGCGCGTCACGATACCGAAGTTGCCCCCGCCGCCGCCGGTGTGCGCCCAGAACAGGTCTTCCAGGCGCGGGTCGGCGTCGCTCCGGCGCGCCAGCACCAAGTGCGCGCGGCGGTTCGCGTCGACGCAGACGACTTCGACGGCGATCAGGTGATCGACGGTGAGTCCGTGCTTGCGTGAGAGCAGCCCGTAGCCGCCGCCGCAGACGTGGCCGCCGGCACCGACCGAGTAACACGAGCCGCCGGGAATCGTCACGCCGAACTGCTTGTAGAGGGTCAGATAGACGTTCCACAGCGTGCACCCGCCTTCGACGCAATATGCGCCGCCCATCACCGGGTCACGATACACGTCGTGCAGCGGGCTCAAGTCGACGATGACACCGTCGGGGTTGTCGGAGACGAAGCCTTCGTAGCAGTGGCCGCCCCCGCGGGCGGTGACGCGCTTGCCGGCGTCGAGCGCGGTCTGCACGGCGTCGCGCACGTCGGCCGGCGTCGCGCACAACCCGATGTACGCCGGCGTCCCGCTCCACCGTTGGTTGAATCCGGTCCGCAACGCCGCGTAGCGCGGGTCGCTCGGCCAGACGACGTCCCCGTCACTCATCGCACACCCTCCGTCGCGGAAGTTAGACTGCGGTGAGGCGATCGACCTGCCGTCGACGTCCCGCCTAGAAGAACGGGTTGTGGGCCTTCTCCTGACCGATCGTCGAGGGCGGGCCGTGACCAGGCATGACGACGGTGTCGTCGTCGAGCGCGAACAGCTTGAAGCGGATGTTGGCGAGCAGATCGTCGTAGGTCGAGACGTCGGCGAAGATGCCGCCGACCGAGCCCGCGAACAGCGTGTCGCCGGTGAAAACCGTCGAGCGGAACAGGAAACACGACGAGCCGTCGGTGTGACCAGGCGTGTGCAGCATGCGAATCGCGGCGTCCGTTCCGAACGGCAGCTCGTCCCCGTCGAGGATCGGAATGGCGCGTGACCCCAGGGCGCCGATCGCGCCGACGTCGGCTTTGTGCATGACGATCCGCGCTTCAGGGAACGCTCGTGCTACGTCGGCCGTCGCATCGCAGTGATCGGCGTGCTTGTGGGTGATCAGGATGTACCGCAGCGCGTAGGGTCCTTCGTTGACGGCGCGCATCAGGGTATCAGGATAGCCGGCGGGATCGATCAGCGCGGCCGTCCGGCCGTCTTCGAGAAAGAACAGGTAGCCGTTGGAAGGATGCGGGTCGTGCGGGTGATGGCGGACGTCGGGCGGCAGCTCCGCGCCGGGGTACCAACGGCGGGCGGTCGCATCGGCGAACTTGCCGGGGTCGAGCCGCAGCACGACGGCGATCGCGCGTGCTTGGTCCTCGGTCGGGACCCCGTCTCCGCGCAGCCAGGCCTGGACCGCGCCGGCATCGAGGCCGGTGCGCGACGCGAGCCCCGCGGCATCGACGCGATTCCCGCGCATCCCCTTGCGCAGGAGGTCGCTCGGGTCGTCTTCGAGCGGAATCCGTGGCCAGTCCACTACCAGAGCGCGCCCCGGCCGACCAAGATGTACAAAATCGGCCCGATTCCCCAGATCACCCCAACGATGGCCCAGATAATCTTCTCTATCGTGTCGAGATCATCGCGGCTCGCGATGTTGAGCCACATCAGGACGACGGCGATCGGGTGAAGGATTATTGCGAGCAGGATCTGCAGCAGGAGCTTCAACGCGTGCGGTCCTCCGAGGCAAGCGAACGGGGTGATCGTCTCGCGACGAGAACCGTGCTTCGTGCCCCAACCTCTCGCCCCCGCCGACGAGCAAGCGTGCGCCGGCTAGTCGCGGTGTGGGCGGGCAAATCGTCCGCGGCGGTGCTGCGTCGCGTCGGCGGGGGCGGCACGACGCTCCCCGGACGCATCGCCGCCACCATCGCGCCGCAGCTGCTCGGGCGTCTGCTGGCGCAGACGCCGACGGTGCTGGTCGCCGGAACGAACGGCAAGACGACGACGACGCGCTTGATCAGCGGCGTGTTGCGCGCGCGCGGCCGCCGCGTCGTCAGCAACGGCGAGGGGGCCAATCTCTTTCACGGTATCGTCTCGACCGCGACGCGCGCGGCGGACCTGCGCGGGCGCGTCGCCGCCGACGAGGCCGTGCTCGAAGTCGACGAGCTGACGCTGCCGCGCGTCGTCGCGCAGACCCGTCCGGCGCTGATCGTGCTCACCAACGTCTATCGCGATCAGCTCGACCGCTACGGCGAGGTCGATCGGGTCGTGCGCGCGTTCTCCGAAGCGATCGCCGCACTGCCGCGCGACGCCGTCATCGTGGCCAACGCCGACGATCCCCGGCTGGTCGAGATGGTGCGCGCCAGCGGCCGCGACGCCGTGTGGTTCGGCGTCGCGCACGAGGAGACGCGCCGCGAACCGTTTCTCGTCGACCGTCGTCTGTGCGCGTCGTGCGGCGAGATGTTGGCGCACGACGCGAGCGGGTTCCATTGCCGCAGCTGCGGCTTTTCGTCGCCGCCGACCCGGTTTCGCGCGACGATCCGGCGCACCGACGTCCCGGGTCTGCTGGTCGAGGTGAACGGCTTCACGATCGCCAGCCGTCTGCAGGGCGACGTCAACGCGGCCAACCTGGCGGCGGCGTTCGCGGCGGTGACCGCGCTGGGCGTCCCGGAGGACGACGCGGCGGCGCTGCTGGCCGACGTCGAGCCGCCCTACGGCCGGTACGAGATCGTCGAGGTCGAAGGCCGCCGCGCGACCCTGGTGCTGCTCAAGAATCCGGTCGGCTTCAACGTCTTTCTCGACGAGCTGGTCCGCGGGCGCGAACCGGCGCGCGTGCTGCTGGCGATCAACGATCTACCCGCCGACGGCGAAGACCTGTCCTGGATGTGGGACGTCGATTTCGAGCGGCTGGCGGAACGCGGCGGGCTCGAGCTGATCGTCGCGGGCCGGCGCTACGAGGACGTGGTGCTGCGCCTCAAGTACGCGGGCATCGAGCCGGCGCGCGCGAGCGGCGACCTCGACGCCGCCGTGCAGCGCGAGCTGCGCCGTCCCAGCGAGCTGCCGCTGATCATGATGTGCACGTACACCGCCATGATGCAGGCGCGCGCGCGTTTGCAGAACGACGGCTTGGCCGCGAACTACTGGTCGCGATGAAGCCGCTCGTGCTGGGTTGGCTGTACGCCGACTACCTCAACGTCTACGGCGATCGCGGCAACGTCATCGCGCTCTCGCGCCGGCTCGAGTGGCGCGGCTACGACGTGCAGGTCGTACGGATCGGGAAGGGTGCCGCGTCGGAGCTCGACGATCTCGATCTCGCGTTCATCGGCGGCGGCCAGGATCTCGAGCAAGAGCGCATCCACGACGACTTCGTCGCCACCAAAGCCGAGCCGCTGCGGCGCCTGGTCGAGCAGGATCTGCCCGTGCTCGGCGTCTGCGCCGGATATCAGCTGCTCGGGCGAGCGTACGTGACGCCGGCTGGCCGCGAGCTGCCCGGCGGCGGCATCCTCGACGTCGTCAGCCAGTCGCACGGGGTGCGGTTCGTCGGCGACGCGATCTGGGAGTCGGTCCTCCCCGGGCTCGAAGGCGAGCAGCTGGTCGGGTTCGAGAACCACGGCGGCCGCACGTTCCTGGGCGACGCCCAGCCGCTGGCGCGGGTGGTGCGGGGCTACGGCAACAACGGCCAGGACCGCACCGCGGGCGCCTGGCGCCGCAACGTCATCGGCACGTACCTGCATGGGGCGCTGCTGCCGCGCAACCCGGCCCTGACGGACTGGCTCATCGGCCGCGCGCTGGGCCGTCGCGGCATCGATCCCGGCCTCGCCCTGCTCGACGACGCGGTCGAGTCGGCCGCCCACGACTACGTCATCCGCGCGCCCGCCCGTCAGCACACCCTGCGCTGACCTCGCCGGCCCGGAGAGCGAACCGGACGCAACCCGCCCCGGGTTGAAGAGACCGGAATGTCTGCCCCCACCCACGCCAAGGTCGCCGTCATCGGCTCCGGCCCGGCCGGCCTCACCGCGGCGATCTACGCCGGCCGCGCCAACCTGGCGCCGCTCGTCTTCGCCGGTCACATGTACGGGGGGCAGCTGATGCTGACGACCGAGGTCGAGAACTACCCCGGCTTCGCCGAGGGGATTCTCGGCCCGGATCTGATGGAAGCGTTCCGCGCCCAAGCCGAGCGTTTCGGCGCGGTGATCCACAACGTCGACGTGACGTCGGTCGACTTCTCGGTACGCCCGTTCGTGCTGCGTACCGACGAGGAGACCTACACCGCCGACAGCGTGATCGTCGCGACCGGCGCGAGCGCGCGCTGGCTCGACATCCCCGGCGAGGCGCGCCTGCGCGGGCGCGGCGTGTCGACCTGCGCGACCTGCGACGGCGCGTTCTTCCGCGAGAAGAAGATCGTCGTCGTCGGCGGCGGCGACTCGGCGATGGAAGAGGCGATCTTCCTCACCCGCTTCGGCAGCAGCGTCACGCTGGTCCACCGGCGCGACCACTTCCGCGCCTCGAAGATCATGGCCGACCGCGCGCTGGCGCACCCCAAGATCGACGTCATCTGGAACAGCGCCGTCGTCGAAGTGGTCGGCGAGGACGCGACGACCGCGTTGAAGGTCAAGAACGTCGTCAGCGGCGAGGAATCGGTCCTGCCGGCCGACGCGCTGTTCATCGCGATCGGGCACGACCCGAACACCGCGATCTTCCGCGATCAGCTCGAGCTCGACGAGGCCGGCTACATCAGCAGTGTGGACGGCGTGCTTACCAACATCGAGGGCGTGTTCGTGGCGGGCGACGTCTACGACATCCGCTACAAACAGGCGATCACCGCGGCGGGCTCGGGCTGCAAAGCGGCGCTCGAAGCCGAGAAGTACCTCGAGGAGCGCGAAGCCGCGCACGCCACGGCCCTGGCGCGATGACCGCGCAGGACGATCCGAGCGGCGTGCCGGTCACCCAAGAGTACCCGCACGCGCAGGACGTCTTCCGCGCGATGGACGGCCTGGACGCGCTGCACCTCATGCAGCGCGGCGAGACGCCGCAGACGCCGCTCTCGCGCTGGATGAACTTCACGCTCGAGAAAGTCGAGCGGGGCGCCGTCACCTTCGGCATGATGCCGAAGGAAGAGTTCTACAACCTGATCGGCTCGGTGCACGGCGGCATCATCACGACGCTGATGGACACCGCGCTGGGGACCGCGGTGCAGTCGCTCTTGCCGGCCGGTCAGGTCGCGACGACGATGGATCTGCAGACGCGCTTCCACCGTCCGGTGACGGTCGAGACCGGCAAGGTCTTCGCCGAAGCGAAGGTCGTCCACGCCGGTCGTCGCACCGCCACCTCCGAAGCTAAGCTCGTCGACGCGAAGGGAAGGGTCTACGCGACCGGAACCTCGACGCTCATGATCCTCCGCGACGAACCCAAGAACGCATAGTGCCCGGTCCGCGACTGGCCGGCAAATTCGCGCTGATCACCGGCGGCGCGAGCGGTATCGGATGGGCGACCGCGCAGCGGTTCGCCGAAGAGGGTGCGCAGGTTGCGCTGGCCGACCTCAACGACGCGGCCGCGCAGAAGCTGGCCGCCACGAACCCCGCTTTCTTCGCCGTGCACCTCGACGTGACCGACGAGGTCAGTTGGGAGCACGCGATGGCCGCGACGCTCGCGCGCTTCGGGCGGCTGGACATCCTGCTCAACAGCGCCGGCATCGCACCCTTGGGCGACGTCGAGAAGGAGACGCTCGAGCAGTTCCGCCGCGTGATGGCGGTCAACGTCGACGGCGTGTTCCTGGGCTGTCGTGCCGGCGTCCTGGCGATGAAAGACCACGGCGGTTCGATCATCAACATGTCGTCGGTGTCGGGGCTGATCGGCGGCAACAACATCGTCGCCTACAACGCCTCGAAAGGCGCGGTGCGCCTGCTGACCAAGTCGGTCGCGCTGCACTGTGCGCGCAAACGCTACGGCATCCGCTGCAACTCCGTGCACCCGACGTTCGTCGAGACGCCGATGCTGCTGGACGGTCTCAATCGCCGCCCCGAGGGCGAGCGCGAACGGATCGAGAGCGCGTTGCGCAATCAGGTCCCGCTGGGCCGCTTCGCCAAGCCGGTAGAGATCGCCGACCTGATCGTCTATCTCGCCTCGGACGAATCGCAGTTCGTCACCGGCGCCGAGCACGTCATCGACGGCGGTATGACCGCCGGCTTCTAGTGATCGACGTCGAGCAGTTCTTCGCCGTCGACGTTCGTATCGGGACGATCCTCGCCGCGGAGCCGTTCCCCGAGGTGCGCAAGCCGGCGTTCAAGCTGACGATCGACTTCGGCGCCGAGATCGGCACCAAACGCTCGAGCGCGCAGATCACCGTCCACTATACCTGCGACGAGCTGGTCGGCCGCCAAGTCGCCGCGGTGGTCAATCTCCCACCGCGGCGCATCGGCCCGTTCGTCTCGGAGGTGCTCACCCTCGGCTTCCCCGACGCCGAGGGTGCCGTCGTGCTGTTCTCCCCGGACCTGCCGGTCCCGAACGGCGCGCGGTTATACTGACGAGGTATTGAGTGCTTCACCTCATTCGTGCTACAATGTAGCACGAATGAGGTGAAGCTTCCGGACCTCGCTTTCAGCGAGTACTTCTACGATCACAACCACCAGCACAATATAACCGCTGAAGATGTGCTCGACGCGGTAGTGGATTATCTGCGAAGAAGCGGAAGGATTTTTGTGGGTGCTTTCTGCCTTCCCATCGGGTGAGGCGGACGTGAAGCGTGCCCGCGCCGTACGCGTTGGAGAAGACAATGACAAGACGAGCAGGTGAGCTGGTCGAAGGCGATGAGTCGCTTTGGCACGACGCCTCGATATTGTCGGCGCGGGAAACGAAGGACGCGAAGATTCACGTTACGCTGCGTCTTGACCCCGCCGTCTATCGAGCGGTCCTAAGTGAGAAACGACGCGAAAAAGATCGTACGATAACTGCTACGATCGAGCGTTTGCTCAAACGTGGGCTCGATGCGGCGATGTCGGCCTCGCCGGACGTACTCGATACGTATTTTGACTACGTTCGAAACTTGGCGATGCACAGCGCTGCACAAGATGCCCTCATCGAATGCATTCTTGCGCACCTGAAGCCTCAATCAAAAAGAGACAAGGCGCTGATCGTTCAGTTCCAACGATCGCGCCTTGTCTCGGAGAAGCTCTTCAGCCCCCTGTGGAAGGCAAAATCCGGTCAGTCTAGGCCGGAACCTTCGGGACCAGCGCGGGCGCGCCGAGTGACTCGATGACGGCGCGCTGGATCGGTTCCGTTGCGGCGTTGATCGCTTCGACGGGCGGGGTGTGCGGCGTGACGGTACGGAACGGGCGCGTGCCGGCGGGCGCGTTAGCGAGCCGGAGCACGACGTCGGCGACGTCCTGCGGGTCGTTGTCCTTGCCGCGCTCGACGATGCGCTGCATCGCGTTGGCGCTCATGGCCGCCAGCTCCGGACCGTAGGACCGCTCGCGGGCCTCGTCGTCGGGACGGGCGGGCTTGCCGATGATCTCGGTCGGGTACGCGCCCGGCTCGACGATCGCGACGTCGACGTCGAACGGCGCCAGCTCGTACTGCGCGGCCTGTGCCAGCGCTTCGAGCGCCCACTTCGAGGAGTCGTAGATGCCGCCGAACGGGAACACCAGCCGGCCGACGACCGACGAGATGAAGATCACCAGGCCGTTCTTGCGCTCGCGCATGGCGGGCAAGAAGGCGCGGTTGACACGCAGCGGGCCGAAGACGTTGGTCGCGTAGAGCTGCTCGACGCGCTGCGGCGTGAACGCTTCCTGGACGCCGAACCAGGCGACGCCGGCGTTGTTGACGAGGACGTCGATCGCGCCGACCTCCTCTTGGATCGCGGTGGCCGCCTTCTCGACGGAGGCGTCGTCGGTGACGTCGAGCTCGACGACGTCGATGCCGGCGTCGCGCAGGCGGCCCGCGGCGGCGGCGTTCGCGCCCGCGACGTTGCGCATGGTCGCGAACACGCGCCAGCCGTCGGCGTGCAGCGTTTGCGCCGTCAGGGCGCCGAATCCGGTGCTCGCACCGGTGATCAGGATGGTCTTCTTCTCAGCCATGAGGCCCCCACGGTAGCATCGTGACTTGCAAAATGAAAGGTACGTACTGCGAGGTTAGCTTGTTCCCGAGCGGGACCTTTAGCCGAAGGGCTGCTAGCGGGCGGCGTCGCGGGCGCGCAGGTCCTCGGCGTACGCGGCGTCGATCAGGTCGGCGTAGCGCTTCTCGACCACGCGGCGCTTGATCTTGAGCGTCGGGGAGAGTTCCCCGTCCTCGATGGTCAGCTCGCGCGGGAGGATCGCGACGCGGCGGATCTGCTCGTAGGCGGCGAGGTCCTTGGTGTTCTCGGTGACCTCGCACACGACGTACTCGCGCACGCGCGGGTTCTGCGCCATCTCGGCCGTCGTCATCGACTCCGGCAGATCGAGCTCGGTACGGAGCAGGTTCCAGCTCGGCGCGACCAGCGCCATCGGGTGCGGGCGCTCCGCGCCCGCGACCATCACCTGCGCGATCGAGATCGAGCGTTTGATGGCGGTCTCGATGCGGGCCGGTGAGATCCACTTGCCGCCGCTGGTCTTGAAGATCTCGCGCTTGCGATCGGTGATGCGCAAATGCGTGCCGGCGAACTCGCCGATGTCGCCGGTGCGGAACCACCCGTCGGCGGTGAACGGCTGCTCCGCGGGCGGCAGCTTGTAGTAGCCCAGCATGACGTTGGGGCCTTTGACGAGCACCTCGCCGTCCTCGTCGAGCTTGACCTCGACGTGGCTGATCGGCGTGCCGACCGTGCCGAGCTCGTTGTCGTCGGGGCGGTTGACGGTCACCACCGGTGAGGTCTCGGTCATGCCGTAGCCTTCGAGGACGTCGAGTCCCATCGCCGCCAGCGTGAGGGCGGTGTCGCGGTGCAGCGGCGCGCTGCCGCTGACGAAGTAGCGCAGGCGGTCCAGACCCAGCCGTGGGCGGATGCGTTTGAGGACGAGGGCGTTGGCCAGCGCGTGTTGCGCGCGCAGCGCCGGGGCGATCGTGCCGCCCTCGCGCTTGGCGCGCTCGTACGCGGTTCCGATCTCGAGCGCCCACGGGACGAGGCGCGCTTGCGCGCCGCCGGCGCTGCGCGCGTTGCCGACGATCCCCGCCAGCAGCCGCTCGAAGATGCGCGGCACGAACGCGACGTAGTGCGGCCGCACCGCGCGCAGGTCTTCCAACAAATGGTCGGGCGTGGTGACGTAGTGCGTGAGCAGGTTGTAGAGATACCCCAGCGCGTCGGTGTGCTCGAAGATGTGCGCCAGCGGCAAGACCGAGAGTCCCACCTCGCCTTCGTGCAGCCCGCTGGACGCGGGGTCGTAGGCGTCGACGACGTTGGACACCAGGTTGCGGTGCGAGAGCATCACGCCTTTGGGCGTGCCGGTGGTCCCCGAGGTGTAGATCAGCACGGCCAGGTCGTCGAGCTTGCCGTCAGCGGTGAAGCCCGCCAGCGCACCGGGGTCGGCGTCGAGCAGGGCTTCGCCCTCGGCGATCAGCGCCTGCAGACCGGTCTCCGTGGTGCTGTCGAGCGCGACCAGCGCCGGGGCGGACGGCACCGCCTGGCCGATCCGCTCGGCCGCGCCGGTGTCGCCGACGAACGCCAGCTTGGCCGCGCTGTCGGCCAGGATGTAGCCGAGCTGGTCGTCGGCGGTGGTCGCGAAGACCGGCACGACCACGGCGCCGGCGTAGAGGATCCCGAAGTCCGCCAGCAGCCAGGCGAGCGAGTTCTCGGCGACGAGCGCCACCCGGTCCCCGAAACCGACGCCGCGGGCACGCAGCGCGTAGGCGATCGCGGCCGCCCGGCGGTGGACGTCGGCCGCACTGAGCGCGGTGGTGCGGCCGCCGACCCGTTCCGCCAAGGCGATCGAACGGGGGTGGGACAGGCGCTCGGCGATGAACGCCGGCAGCGTCGGCAGCGCGTCGGAAGGGGACATCGACACCTCGAGGCGGACCGGTCGGGAAAGGGTGGGGATGGCCCTTGACGGCTTAACCCTAACCTATTATGAATAATATATGTCGATGCGGTCAAGGGCGGCGCAAGCCGTTTCCGAGGACGCCGGGGACGATCCCGGCGACCTGCCGGCGCTGTGGGGCGACCGCATCTTCACCGGTGAGGTCAAAACCAAGACGGTGTTTCCCGCTCTGGTCCTCTCGATGCTGCACGCCCAGCCCGACAGCGGCTACCGGCTCATGCAGCGGATCGCCGGCCTGAGCGGCATCTTCTCGGTCAACCCGAACACCGTCTACCCGCTCTTGCGGCGGCTCGAAGAGCGGGGCTTCATCCGCGGCGAGCTCGACGCCACCACCAAGCGCGGCACCACGGTCTACTCGATCACCGAGGCGGGCGAAGAACGCCTCGATCGCATCAAGATCAACTTCAAGCCCTACCTGACCAATCTGATCGCGGCCCTGCAGCAAGTGCGCCGCGACTTGTACGGAGAGACGTCATGAGCACCTACCGCGCGCCGTTGCGCGACATGCAGTTCGTCCTGCGCGAGCTCGCGGACGCCGAGGCGATCGCGAAGCTCCCCGGTTTCGAGGACACGACCGACGTCCTCGACGCGATCCTCGACGAAGCGTCGACGTTCGCGACCGAGGTTCTCGACCCGATCAACCAGAGCGGCGACAAAGAGGGCTGCAGCTGGAACGACGGCGTCGTGACGACGCCCAAGGGCTTCAAAGAGGCGTACACCAGCTTCGCCAAAGCGGGTTGGATCGGGTTGCCCGTCTCGCCGGAATTCGGCGGTCAGGGCCTGCCCTCGCTCATGCTCGGGCCGACGCTCGAGATGTGGAACGCCGCTAACGTCGGCTTCGCCAACGGTCCGCTGCTCAACCAGGGCGCGATCGAGGCGATCGAACAGTTCGGCAACGACGAGCAGAAGCAGAAGTTCATTCCGAAGCTCGTCAGCGGCGAGTGGACGGGAACGATGTGCCTGACCGAGCCGCAGGCCGGCTCCGATCTCGCGCAGGTCCGCACCCAGGCGATTCCCGAGGGCGATCACTACCGCATCAAGGGCCAGAAGATTTTCATCACGTTCGGCGAGCACGACATGGCGCCGAACATCATCCACTTGGTGCTCGCGCGTCTGCCCGACGCACCGCTGGGCACCAAGGGCATCTCGATGTTCATCGTCCCCAAGGTGATGGTCGGCGACGACGGTTCGCTGGGCGAGCGCAACGACGTCAAGTGCGCCGGCATCGAGCACAAGATGGGGATCAACGCCAACCCGACCTGCACGCTCAACTACGGCGAGGCGGGCCAAGGCGCGATCGGCTACCTTGTCGGTGAGGCGAACCGCGGCCTGGAGTACATGTTCGTGATGATGAACGCCGCGCGCTTCAGCGTGGGCGTGCAGGGTCTGGCGATCGCCGACCGTGCCTATCAGCACGCCGTCGAGTACGCCAAAGAGCGCATCCAGTTCCGCGACGCTGCCTCGCGCAGCCCCGAGCCGGTCGCGATCATCAAGCACCCCGACGTGCGGCGCATGCTGCTGTGGTGCAAGGCCAACGTCGAGGCGATGCGCGCCCTCTCGTACGTCACCGCAGCCTCGCTCGACCTGGCGCACAAGTCGCCCGACGAAGCGACCCGCAAGGAGCATCAGGCCTTCGTCGAGCTGATGATCCCGATCGTCAAGGGCTGGTGCACGGAGACCGCGCAAGACGTCGCGTCGACCGCGCTGCAAGTCTTCGGCGGCATGGGCTACATCGAAGAGACGGGCATCGCGCAGCAGTACCGCGACGTGCGCATCACGACGATCTACGAAGGCACCACCGGTATCCAGGCGCTCGACCTGGTCGGCCGCAAGCTGGTGCGCGACATGGGCGCCAGCGCGACCAAGGTCCTCAAGACGATCGGCAAGTTCGCAAAGCAGCTGGCCGAGTCGCCCAACAAGGACGTCGCCGCGCTCGCCGGCCCGCTCGGCGATGCCACGAAGGCGCTGGGCGAGACCGCGCAGTGGATCGGCATGAACGCGATGGGCGACCTCAACAAGGCCTTCGCCGCGTCGGTCCCGTTCATGAAGTTCTTCGGCGTCGTCGCCGGCGGCTGGCAGCTCCTCCGCGGCGCGGAGATCGCGGCGCAGAAGCTGGCGGCGGGCGAGAGCGATCCGTTCTACACCGCCAAGATCCAGACCGCGACGTTCTACGCGCACCACGTCCTCAGCCAGGCGGCCTGGTACCAGAAGCAGATCACCGAAGGGTCGGGCGACGTCATGGCCGTCGGTGAGGAGGCGTTCGAAGTCGAGCGCCGCGCCCTGGTTACCGCCTAAACACAGCGAGTCGAAGTAGAAGAAGGCAATGAGCGAACTCACCCAACCGCAGTGGAAGGTTCGTGGCGAGGACGCCGGCAACGGCGTCCGCGTCATCACCCTCGACAGCCCGCCGGTCAACGCGCTTTCGTTCGCGCTGTGCGCGGAGCTGGTCGCGGCGATCCACGAAGCCGAGAACGACCCCAACGTCTCGACGGTCGTCATCACCGGCGCCAACGGCTTCTTGTCCGGCGGCGCGGACGTCAACGACCTCAACAACATCGACGCGCGTCCGGGCCCGGAGACGAAGACGGCGCGCGACGTCATGGCCGCCATCGAGCACGGCAAGAAGCTCTACGTCGCGGCCATCGACGGTCAGGCGCTGGGCGGCGGCTTCGAGCTGGCGCTGACGTGCGACTACCGCGTCGCGACGTCGAAGTCGCGCGTCGGCCTGCCGGAGATCAAGCTCGGCCTGCTGCCGGGGGCCGGCGGCACGCAGCGTCTGCCGCGCCTGGTCGGCGCGCAAGACGCGATGCAGATGATGCTCAAGGGCGAGAACGTCAAAGCGCCCGACGCCCTGCAGAAGAAGATGCTCGACGACGTCGTCGACGGCGACGTCGTCGCCGCGGCCAAGGCCTACGCCGGCAAGCCGAAGCGTCGTCTCTCGGCGCTGCAAGCCGGGCTGGGCATTCCGAACCTGGGCTTGTTCGCGACGCCGTTCGTCGTCGCGCAGGCGCACAAGATGGTGCCGCCCGAGGACAACGGCGGCTTGGCCGCCCACAAGCTGATCGACGCCGTGCAGGCCGCGGTCGAGCTGCCGTTCGAGCGCGGTCTCGCGCGCGAGTATCGCCTGTTCGACGAGCTGCTGGCCTCGAAGCCCTCGGCCGCGCTGCGCCACATCTTCTTCGCCGAGCGCGAGCTGGGCAAGGTGCCGGGCCTGCCGAAGACCGAGCCGCTGCCGATCAAGAAGGCCGCCGTCATCGGCGCCGGGACGATGGGCACCGGGATCGCGATCACCTTCGCCAGCGTCGGTATCCCGGTGACGGTCGTCGACATCAGCGAGGAACAGATCGCCAAGGCGCGCGAGCTGGTCTTCGGGACGTTCTCGTACCACGTGAAGAAGGGCCGGCTGACGCAGGAGCAGGCCTGGCAGCAGAGCCAGCTCGTGTCGTTCGAGTCGGACTATGACGAGATCAAAGACGTCGACGTCGTCGTCGAGGCGGTCGTCGAGCGGATGGACCTCAAGAAGCAGATCTTCCAGAAGCTCGACGCGACCGTCAAGCCGGAAGCGATTCTGGCCTCGAACACCTCGACGCTCGACATCGACGAGATGGCCGCGCAGACGAAGCGCCCCGACAAGGTCGTCGGCTTGCACTTCTTCGCGCCGGCCAACATCATGAAGCTGCTCGAGATCGTGCGCGGCAAGGACACCTCGGCGCAGACCCTGCAGACCGCGATCGCGCTCGGCAAGACGCTGCGCAAGGTCGCCGTCATCTCGGGCAACGCGTTCGGGTTCATCGGCAACCGGATGTTCTTCGACTACGCGCGCGAAGCGATGGCGCTGGCGACCGAAGGTGCAACGCCGACCCGCATCGATGCGGTCATGAAGGCTGCGGGGATGGCCATGGGGCCGTTCGCGACGTTCGACCTCTCCGGCGTGGACGTGTTCTACCACATCCAGAAGGAGCGGCCCGACTCGCTGGGCGCCAAGACCTCCGTCGTCGACACCATGTACGAGCGCAAGCGCTGGGGCCAGAAGACCGGCGGCGGTTTCCACGATTACGTCAAGGGCAACCGCGAGCCGCAGCGCTCCGAGGAGATCGAGCAGCTGTTCGCCGAGGACGCCAAGCGTCTGGGCGTCACGCCGCGCGAGATCTCCGACGAGGAGATCATCAACCGGCTGTGGCTGGCGCTGGCGAACGTCGGCGCCGACCTGCTCGAGAAGCAGATCGCGCTGCGGCCCGGCGACGAAGACATCGTCTTCATCTACGGCTACGGCTTCCCGCCCCACCACGGCGGCCCGATGTGGTACGTCGACGAGATCGGCGTGCAGAAGGCCGTCGACATCATGGAAGGCTACCGGTCGCAGTTCGGCGACCAGTGGACCCCCGCGCCGCTGCTGGTCGACATCGCCAAGCGCGGCGGCACCATCGCGAACGCAACCAAGGAGCTGACTCATGCCTGAGGCGGCAATCGTCTCAGCGGCGCGGACCCCGATCGGTCGGGCCTTCCGCGGCGCATTCAATCAAACGCACGGCGCGACGATGGCGGGACACGCCATCGAGCACGCGGTGCAACGTGCCGGCGTCGATCCGAACGAGATCGAAGACGTCGTCCTGGGCACCGGCTTGCCGGAAGGCGCGACCGGCCACAACATCGGCCGCGTCGCCGCGCTGCGCGCGGGCCTGCCGCTGCGCGTGCCCGGCACCACGATCAACCGCTACTGCGCCTCCGGGCTGCAGGCGATCTCGACGGCCGCCGGCCGCGTCGTCGCCGACGGCGTGAAGACGATCGTCGCGGGCGGCGTCGAGTCGATCTCGATGGTGCAGAACGACGTCAACACCAAGGGCTTCACCGAAGAGTGGATCCTGCGGCACGATCCCGACATCTACATGCCGATGCTGCAGACCGCCGACTTCGTCGCCAAGAAGTACGACATCTCGCGCGAGCGACAGGACGAGTACTCGCTGCAGTCGCAGCAGCGCGTCGCCGCGGCGCAACAGGCGGGTCGCTTCGACGCGGAGATCGTCCCGCTGCAGAGCTGGAAGCTGATCGAGCACAAGGAAGACGGCTCGTTCTCCGAAGAGCAGGTCACGCTGCTCAAGGACGAGGGGAACCGTCCCGATACGACACTCGAGGGCCTCTCCTCGCTCAAGGGCGTGATCGACAAGAACTCTTCGATCACGGCGGGCAACAGCTCTCAGCTCTCGGACGGCGCGGCCGCCGTCGTCATCATGGACGCCGACGAAGCGCGTACGCGGGGCATCAACCCGCTGGGCTTCTACCGCGGCATGGTCGTGGCGGGCTGCGAGCCCGGCGAGATGGGCATCGGTCCGGTCTTCGCCGTACCGGAGCTGCTGCGCCGCCACAACCTCAAGATCGACGACATCGGCCTGTGGGAGCTCAACGAGGCGTTCGCGGTGCAGACCGTCTACTGCCGCGACACGCTGGGCATCCCCAACGAGCGCTTCAACGTCGACGGCGGCGCGATCTCGATCGGCCACCCGTACGGCGTCTCGGGCGCCCGCATGGTCATGCACGCCCTGATCGAAGGCAAGCGCCGCAGCGCGAAGTACGTCGTCGTGACGATGTGCATCGGCGGCGGCATGGGCGCCGCCGGTCTATTCGAAGTCAACTTGAACTAGGTCAGCGCGAGCGCGCTCCTCGCGCGGAAGGCGTGCCCGGCGGCACGCCTTCTTTTTCTTGTCAGTCGTCCGCGTGCGGCTTGACCGGTCCGGGCGCGCCATGCTAAGGTAGTTCGTGACGAACGATCTGGACGAGGTGAGTGCGGAGGTCGGGCGTCTGTACCCCGCGGTCTATCATCGCTTCCACGTCTCGAAGCAGCGTCTGCCGGGATCCGATCTGACGCCGCGCATGCTGTGGATCATGCAGCATCTCGCGTCGGTCGGGCCGTCGACGCTCGGCGAGCTGGCGGAAGCGTCGGGCACGAAGAAGTCGACCGCGACCGAACTGGTCGACCGGCTCGAGGCGAAGGGCTACGTGGCACGGATGCGCGACGATCGCGATGCACGTCGCGTCTTCGTCGGGCTGACCGTCGAGGGCGAACGTCGCGCGAAGCGCGCGCCGAGCGTCCTCGAGGAAGATTCGCTGCGCGCGGCGCTCGCGCGCATGACGCCGGACGATCGCGAAGCGCTCGTCCGAGGGATGCGCGCGCTCGTGCGCGCCGGTGAGGAGAACGACGATGCACTGTGAGAGCTGCGGCTACGCGATGAACGACGCTGAGGATCACGCCCCGGGCGACCCGCATAGCCGCCATTGCAAATACTGCAGCAAGCCGGACGGCACGCTGCAAGACTTCGCCGAGCGGTTCGAGCGCATGGTGCAGTGGGCGCTGCGGCAGGACGGTCTCGATCGACCGGCGGCGGAAGCGAAGACGAAGGCCTACATGCGCACGATGCCGCTCTGGAAAGACCATCCGGCACTGGCCGAAGCGTAGCGCGCACGATGGGGCGTGAAGCGCGCTGCTATGCGCGCTGGGGAGAGCACGCCGGCGAGGTGACGGTTCAGATCGAACCGCCGGACCTGATCGCGCGCGGCGCGTTTCGCGTTCGTGCGCCGTTGGCTACGCTCGTCGGCGTTCGCGCCGAGAACGGGACGGTGCGCTGCTCCACGGCAGGCGAGGAGATCGTGCTCGATCTCGGCGCGACCCTCGCACCGCGCTGGGCGGCGGCGCTCGTCGCCGCGCCGCCCTCGCTTGCGAAGAAGCTCAGCGTCGGACCGACGACGCGCGTGTGGGTCAGCGGAGACATCGACGACGACGAGCTGGCGAGCGCGCTCGACGGGGTGCCCCGCGCTGCGCGAGCGTCGGCTGCCGAGATGCTGATCGTGCGCACCGACGATGCGGGCGCCCTACGCACCGCGCTCGGCAAGGCCGGCCCCGCACTCGCCGCCGGCGTGGCCCTATGGGTCGTCTACGTGAAGGGCAAGAACGCGCCGCTCGGAGAGACCGCCGTTCGAGCGATGCTGCGCGGTGAAGGTCTGATCGACCGGAAAGTCGCAGCCGTGTCGGCGCGCCTGACTGCCCTGCAGTTCACGCGCCGCAAAGGCTAGGAGGAGCTATGGCAACGAACGCCCCGAGCTTTGACGCCGACGTCAAGCCGCTGTTTCGTCAGAAGGATCGCGACTCGATGCTCAAAGCCTTCGATCTCTGGAGCTACAGCGACGTCAAGACGCACCAGGACGCGATCCTGGGCGCGGTCAAGGGCGGTACCATGCCGTGCGACGGCGCGTGGCCGCCCGAGAAAGTCGCGATCGTTCAGAACTGGATCGCGGGCGGCTCGCAGCCCTAGCCCGCTTCGCCCTCGGAGAACAGGCCCTCGTAGC
Organism: Candidatus Sulfotelmatobacter sp.; assembly: GCA_035504415.1. Classification (NCBI taxonomy): domain Bacteria; kingdom Pseudomonadati; phylum Acidobacteriota; class Terriglobia; order Terriglobales; family Candidatus Korobacteraceae; genus Candidatus Sulfotelmatobacter; species Candidatus Sulfotelmatobacter sp. The sequence continues at coordinate 108,503 of DATJRY010000017.1, forward strand.
GCGAGCGCAGCTCGCGCTTGAGGAACTTGCCGACGCCGGTGCGCGGGATGACGTCGAGGAACACGACGCGATCGGGCGTCTGCCACTTGGCGAGGCGTTCGAGCATCCACGCGCGCAACGTCTCCTCGTCGAGCTGCTGGCCTTCGCGCACGACGACGGCCGCGACCGGGCGCTCTTGCCACTTGGGGTGCGCGATGCCGAACACGGCGGCTTCCTTGATGGCGGGATGGCCCATGATCGTGTTCTCGACCTCGACCGACGAGATCCACTCGCCGCCCGACTTGATGAAGTCCTTGACGCGGTCGACGATCTCGATGTAGCCGTACTCGTCGACGGTGACGACGTCGCCGGTGTGGAACCAGCCGTCGGGCTCGAACGCCGCTTTGGTGCCGGCCTCGTTGTGATAGTACGAACGCGTGACCGCGAAGCCGCGCACCCACAGCTCGCCGCGCGCGACGCCGTCCTGCGCGACGTCCTGGCCGTGCTCGTCGACGACGCGCCACTGCACGATCGGGTTGAAGCGGCCCTGTTTGTAGCGCTCGGCGTGCTGGCGCGCCGGATCGCCGTCGAGCAGCGAGTAGTCCGACGCCATCGTCCCGATCGGCGACATCTCGGTCATGCCCCACGCATGGGTGGCCGCGATGCCGAGCTGCTCGAGATCGTCCATCAGCGACTTGGGCATCGCGGAGCCGCCGATGATGACCCGCTCGAGATCGGGCAGCCGCTTGTTCTGCGCGGTGAGCACGTCGCGGACGGCCATCCAGACCGTCGGCACGCCGGCCGAGATCGTCACCCGCTCGCGCTCGCACAGCTCGATCACGCCGGCCGGGTCCAGCCGTTCCATCGGCATGATGAAGTCGGCGCCGACCAGCAGCGCGACGAACGGCGTTCCCCAGGCGTTGACGTGGAACATCGGCACGATCGGCAACAGCCGGTCGCGTTCGCGGATCGCCATCGCGTCGGCCAGCCCGACCGCCATCGCGTGCAGGTACGTCGAACGGTGCGAGAACAGCACGCCTTTCGGATCGCCGGTGGTGGCCGACGTGTAGCACAGCATCGCGGCCGCGCGCTCGTCGAGGTCGGGCCAGGCGTACGTGTCCGGTTCGGCGGCCAGCAGCGTTTCGTAGTCGAGCGCGCCCGGGAACGGCTCGGCGCAGGCGCCCATCTGCACGAACGTGCGGCTCGCGTCGGGCCGGTAGTCGTGACCGGCGCGCAGCGCCTTCGAGAGCGAGCCGTCGAAGAAGACGACGCGGTCCTCGGCGTGGTCGAGCACGAAGGCGATCTGGTCGGGGAAAAGCCGGATGTTGACCGTGTGCAGGACGGCACCGATCATCGGCACCGCATAGTACAGCTCCAGGTGCCGGTGTCCGTTCCAGGCGAACGACGCGACCCGGTCACCCGGCCCGACGCCGAGCGTGCGCAGCGCGTTGGCGAGCTTCGCGACCCGGCGGCCGAACTCGGCGTAGGTGAAGTGCAGCACGTCGCCGCCCTCGCGCGTGATGATCTCCTTGCGCGGGTGATTGCGCATCGCGTGCTCGAAGATCGCGCGCACGCAGAGCGGCTGATCGGACATCGTCGACCCGAGCGTCGACGTGAGAACCGGTGCGGAGAGCGTCGCCATCCCGCTCGGTTGTCCGGTCACCCCGGAAATTTCCTTCGCGTGCGCCTCAGGCGCGCGGCGCCGGCTGGACCAGGGCGCGCAGGGCGCCCTCGAGCGCGGGATGGCGGAAGACGTAGCCGGCGGCTCTCGGCCGCTCGGGCAGGACGCGCTGGCCCTCGGTCACGATCGTGGCGCCCTCGCCGAGCAGTGCCTGCAGCGCAAAGGCCGGGACGGGCAGCAGGGTGGGCCGGTGCAGCACGCGGCCCAGCGTGTGGGTGAACTCGCGGTTGGTGACGGGCACCGGCGCGGTGGCGTTGAGCGGACCGGTCGCGGCGTCGAGCGCGAGCAGATAGATGCCGACCAAGTCGTCGACGTGAATCCACGAGTACCACTGCTCGCCGCTCGCCACCACGCCGCCCAGTCCGGCGCGGAAGACGGGCAGCAGCGGGGCCAGCGCGCCGCCATCGGTGCCCAGCACGAGCCCGGTGCGGACCAAGGCCACCCGCATGCCGAGCCCGGCCGCGCTCTGCGCGGTCGCTTCCCAGTCGACGCAGACGCGCGCCAGGAAGTCCTCGCCGGGCGGGCTCATCTCGGTGAACGTCGCATCGCGGCTGGTCCCGTAGTACCCGATCGCCGACGCGCTCACGTACGTGCGCGGCCGCGTACGGGCGCGCGAGAGCGCGGCCAGATACGCGGCCGGAAGGTCGACCCGCGAACGCGCGATCTCGCGCTTGTGCGCCGCCGTCCAGCGCTGCGACACGGATGCCCCGGCGAGATTCACGACGGCGTCGCTGCCGGCGCTGGCGGCCGCCGCCGCGTCGGGATCCCGCAGCGAGACGGCGCCGACCTGATCGCCGCGCGCCTGCAGCGCGGCCGTCAAGTGACGGCCGATGAACCCGGAGCCGCCCAAAAGCGTGACCTTCACCACGCTCACGACGCCGGGCCGACGGCGAGAGTTGCTACGGTTGCGTGAGCCGCAGGTCGTCGCGCGCGTGGTCGAGCGCCGCGACGGTGGCGGCGACGGCCTCGTCGAGCGCTTGCGCGGAGCCGCCGGCGTACGCGTCGGCGATGGCCGGATAGGCGACCGAGGCGTAGCCCGAGACGCCGTAGGCGACGCTGTCGACGATCTGCGCGGCTTCGAGCGTGCGCTCGTCGCCCGGGCCGCCGCCCAGCGCGATGGCGCCGTCCGCCCGCCGCGCCGCGCGACCGAACGCGTCGATGCTCTTGCGCAACGGCGCGAGGTCGATCGTGCGGCCGTCGGCCTGCGCGCGCGCTTCGAGCACGTCGACGCCGGCGCGCAAGCCGGCGAGATAACCGCCGAACGCGTACGGCACGACGTCGGCGTTCGCCAGCCGCATCGCCATCAGGCCGTACAGCTGCGCGTTGGCGCGGTGCAGCACGAAGTACGGATCGCTCTGGTGCTCCGCGTACAGCGCGGTATCGTAGCTCGAGTGATATGGGCCGAAGGGGCCGTAGAAGCCCAGCTCGGCAACCGGGGTGCCGAAGCGATAGAGGAACGATTCGTGATCGCTGCCGCCGCCCGGCGTGCCGACGCGCATTCCGGTGCGCTGCAGGCTCCAGCGATCGGCGACGCTGGCGCGCTCGCGCGCCGGGTCGTGCACGGCGCGCGTCGTCTCGATCAGCGTCGGGCCGAGCGCGCCCACGGCGGTGGCGGCGAAGGCGGGCCCGGTGACGTCTTCGTCGGCGTTCAGGTACGCCACGCAGCCGTTGCGCAGCTCCGTCTCGTGCGCGCGCACGTAGGCGGCCGAGCCGAGCAGCCCGACCTCTTCGCCGTCCCAGAGCGCGATCACGATCGTGCGGACCGGACGAAGACCGCTCTTGGCGAGATAGCCCAAGCCGCGCGCGGTCTCGAGCAGCGAGGTCGTGCCGGCGCCGTTGTCGCCGACGCCCGCGACCCACGCGTCACGGTGCGCGCCGAGCACGACTTCTTCGCCCGGGCGCGTCCCGTGCAGCACGCCGATCGTGTTCCACAGCGTGCGCGTCTCGTGATTGAGCGTGACCGCGACGCGCACGTAGGCCGGACCCTTCGCGAGCGGGTACGGTGCGTCGAGCGCGCCGCCCCAGCCCGCCGGCCCGGCCGGCCCGTGCAGGCCGCGCAGCAGCGTCCGCGCGGCGTCGGCGCTGACCGGCAAGACCGGAATGCGAATCCCGGCGCCGAGCGAACCGCGCTGCACCGACGCCGACGGGCGCCACGGTCCGTCGGGATAGGTCGCGCCGCGTCCGGCACCGTCGTCGGCGGGATCGTCGTAGAGGACGACCGCGCTCGCGCCCGCCGCTTGCGCGTTCTGCACCAGCTGGCCGCGGAACGCGGCGCCGTAGCGGATCAGCGCCACCGCACCGTGCACGTCGACGCCCGCCGCGCGCAGCACGGCGAAATCGGCCGGCAAGCCGCGACCGGCGTAGACCAGGGGTCCGGTGACGTCGCCGTTGGCCGAACCGGCGTTGAACGGCAGGCCGGCGGCCGGATCGAGCGTCGCCGGATCGGCCGGCGTGCCGACCTCACGCAGCGCGAAGTCGGTCGGCGGCGTCCCCCGCGGTCCGATGAACACCGTCTCGCGCGGGCGGTACAGCCGCGCATCCGCGTACATCTCGAGCACCAGCGAACGCGGCGTGTCGACGTGCGCGGTGAACGCTTCGAGGTGCGCGTCGAAACCGTACGATTGCAGCAGGTCGCGCGTCAGGACCGCGTACGCGTGATCGTTCTTGGTGCCGGCGTAGTGCGGGTGCAGCCCCAGCGCCTCGGCGGCGTCTTGCGCGCCCTGCGCGCTCGGCACGTCGAGGAAGAGTGCTTCGTCCATGCGCTCGTGGGCGAGCGCGACCGGGTCGAACCCGCGGATGGCGGGGACCGGAGCGGCACCGACGAGGAAAACGGCCGCTAGGAAAAGGCCTAGGGCGCGCGGGGACGGCACATGACCCGCTTGCACGCGCCCGGGTTGGCGACCTGCGCACGGCGCCCGCTCAGCGGAGCGATGCGACCGCGCGCACTGTCAGCCGAGGGTCAGCGCCAGTGGCGGCCCCAGCCGCCGCCCCACCCGAACCCGATGCCGATGGCGACCGGCGGGTAGTAATACGGGTACGGGTACGGACCGTAGGCGTACGCGTAGGTGTACGGCGTGTCGATGACGTTGGCGTTGAACACGTTGCCGCCCGAGGTGCCGATGATCGTCACGGCCATGCCGGGACGCAGCGTCAACCCGGTCGGGTTGATGACCGTGCCTTGGTGCAGGCGCACGTTGTCGATGAAGCCGCGCTTGTCGTGGACCTGCAGGTTGTAGCCGCCGTCGAAGCTGACGACGCGACCCTGAATCTGCTCATCGTGGGAAGCGTACGACGGCTGCTCGGCATAGGAGGGAGCCTGTGCGCCGGCCGCCAGCGGGAGCGCGAGTGCCGCGCTCGCGACGAGGCCGGCGAGCAGCGCTCGCGCGATGTTGTTCATGATACATACAATGGTACCACCGCCGCGAGGGTGCCGCTCTCAGCGTAGGTTGAGCATCTTCTCATCCGGCCTTCATGGAAGCGAGCGCTTCGCGTTGGTTGGTGCGCTTCAGGACAGAGCGCCGAGCAGCACGTCGCTCTCGCGGTCGAGCTGCTGCTCGAACACCTTGGGGTGGGTCAGGTAGAAGACGCACATCGCTTGCACGAGGAAGCGGTGCCGGGCGGCGCCGGCCAGGGTCCGTACCCGGACCAGCGCCAGGCGCACGAGCGCGCCCAGCGCGGTGACGGCGTCCGCGCTGGACGGATAGCAGGCGACGAAGTTCAGCTCGCCGTGCTCGCGGTCTTCGGCCTGGTCGATGAAGTAGTCGAGCAGGATGTGCAGCGCCGAGACGCCGGGGAAGTACGCGCGCAGCGTCGCGTCGATCTCGGCCGGATCGAGCCGCGGGCGCGTGGCCAGCTCGATCAGCGCGAAGACCGGCAGCGAGGAACCGCAGGCCGCGGCGAACTCCCACCATGCCAAATCCGGGAAGCGCTCGCGGTTGCGCCCGTACCACGCGTCGCAGGCGTCCTCGCGCGTCCCGCTCGGCCCGTGCTTGAGCACCTGCAGCTCGGCGTAGTAGGCGCCCACCTCGGCCAGCCGTTCGCGCACGGCCGCGTAGCTCGGCAGCGCGCGCAGCTCGGCGCGCGCCGTCTCGACCAGTGCGAGCAAATAGCCGCCGTCGTCGCCGGCCGGGCCGGCGCGGTACCAGTCGCCCAACGGGCGACGGTCGTCGAGCGCGTCGAGCAGCGCGCCGTGCAGCGCCGCGAACGCCTCGGCGGAGACGTCCGGCACCCGGTCGCACAGGTTGTCCAGGTAGTCGTAGATCGTCTCGAGCGCGGCGACCAGCGCGACGTAGCGGCGCGCGACGGCCCCGCGCAAGAACGTCGCCAAGATCGCGCCGCCGTGCACGTGGTAGGCCTTGAGGTCGATCGACGCCAGCGCCTGTTCGCGCAGCACCGGATCGGGGATCGCCGCGGCGCGCAGGCGGATGCGCGCCAGCTCGCGCCCGGCGCGCGGGATGACGACGGTCAAGAAACGCGCGGTCGCGAACCATCCGCGCGGACCGAGCGCGAGCAGCCGCACCAAACGCGAGCGCCGGCGGAACACGACCGTCAGGGTGCGCCGCACGTCGTGCCAGAGCGCGTCGGGGACGCGCCCGAGCCGCGGCGGCTCAGCGTCCACCGAGAAACCGTCCCGGCGCCAGCGTGTCGTGCGGATCGAAGCGCGCTTTGATCGCGTGCATGGTGGCCAGCGCCGCCGGCGTCTCGCCCCACGCATCGACGGCGGCCCAGGCGTGCGGGTCGCCGGCGATCCGATGCGCGCGCCCGAGCGCGGCGCGCAACAGCGCGACGACCTCGGGCAGCTCGCCGTCGTGCGCCGCGCGCCAGGTCAGGCGCGCGACGACGTCGCCGGTCGCCAGATCCGCCAGCGTCTCGAGCGCGAACCCGTCGGGGGCGCAGCTGCGGGCCCGTTCGGCGCGCAAGCTCGCGTCGGCCGGCAGGCCGCGCGCGACGAAGGTGACGCTGCGTTCGCGCGCCGCGACGTAGCCGTCGACGATCGTCTGGAACGCCTCGGCCGCGATACGGTCGTCGAGCACGCGCGTCTCGGCGACGCCGGCGGCACCCAGTGCGGAGCGGTAGTCGCGCAGCGCGCGGTCGACCAACGCTTCCGAGCCTTCGAACAGCGCGACGAGCAACGGGCGTCCTTCGCCGTCGGCGAGATGGCGCGGCGCGAACCCGGGGTCGAGCGTGAGCAGCGCGACCGGCTCGATCGCGCGCGTCTGCGCGTGCGCGACGACGCGTTCGCGCCCGTCGGGCTCGAACGGCGCCAGCGCCAAACGCCGCGCCGCCGGCGCGGTCAGCACTTTGAGGTTGATCCGCACCAGCGCGCCCAGCGTGCCCTGGGAGCCGACGTAGAGCTTGCCCAAATCGTAGCCGGTGACGTTCTTGACGACCATCCCGCCGCTGCTGGCGCAGGTTCCGTCGACCAGCGCGATCGTCGAGCCGATCACCAGATCGCGCGGGCGGCCGTAGGTCGCGCGGCGCGGCCCGGCCCAGCCGGCCGCCACGGTGCCGCCGACGGTCGCGCGCGCGGTCAGCGGCGCGTCGAACGGGACGAATTGGTCGTGCTCGCCGAGCAGCCGCGCCAGCGCCGCGAGCGTCATTCCCGCGCCAACGCCGGCGGTGAGATCGTGCGGATCGTAGGCGTGGACGGCATCCAGCCGGCGCGTGCGCAGCGCGACGTCGAAGCGGGCCGGCGGGTTCGCGCTGGCCAGCAACGTGCCGCCGCCTTCGATGACGACCGCTTCGCCGGCGCTGGCCGCGCCGTGCAGTGCCGCCGCCGTCTCGGCGGCGTCGGCCGGCTCGATCGTGCGCGCCGGCTCCTGCTCGCCCAGTGTACCCGCGCCGCGCCGCGCTCGCGCGCCCTTCGCGATCACGCGCTCACCACCGCCGCCGCGGTGACCTCGCCGCAGACCGCGCCGGTCGGGAAGATCTTGTCCGGGTTGAAGGCGCGGCGCGGATCGAACACGTCGCGCACGCGGCCCATCGCCGCCAGATCGTCCGGCGAGAACACCAGCCCCAACGTCTCGCGCTTCTCGAAACCGATCCCGTGCTCGCCGCTGATCGTGCCGCCCATCTCGATGCAGGTGCGCAAGATCTCGATCCCCGCTTCATGCACCGCCTCGATGTCGCGCGGGATGCGGCGGTCGAACATCAACAGCGGGTGCAGGTTGCCGTCACCGGCGTGAAAGACGTTGCCGACGGGCAGCCGGTACGCGCGCGAGATCTCGTCGATCGCGTGCATCACCTGCGGCAAGCGCGTGCGCGGGACGCACGCGTCCTGGATGTAGTAGTTCGGCGCGATGCGGCCGATCGCGCCGGCCGCGCCCTTGCGCGCCGCCCACAGGGCCTCGCGTTCGGCCAGATCGCGCGCCGCGCGCCACGAGAGCGCGCCGTGCGCGCGCGCGATCGCCGAGATCGCCGTCTCACCGGCGGCGACGTCGTCGGGTGCGCCCGCGATCTCGACCAGCAGCACCGCGCCGGCGCCCTCGGGATAGCCGGCGTGATAGTGCGCCTCGACGGCCTGCGTGATCAGTGCATCCATGATCTCGAGCGCGGTTGGAACGATGCCGGCGCCGATGATCGCCGAGACCGCCTGCGAGGCCGACTCGACGTCGGCGAACGCGGCGACGCAGACGCGCACCGCTTCGGGCAGGCGCAGCAACCGCACTTCGACCTCGGTCACCACGCCCAGCGTTCCCTCGGAACCGACCAGCACGCCGGTCAAGTCGTAGCCCGGGTCGTCGACCGAGGTGCGGCGCAGCTCGCCGTCGGCATCGACGTAGGTGATCCCGAGCACGTGGTTGGTGGTCGTCCCGTAGCTCAGGCAGTGCGGGCCGCCCGCGTTGGTGCCGACGTTGCCGCCGATCGTCGAGATCTTCTGGCTCGACGGATCGGGCGCATAGAAGACGCCGTGGCCGGCGATCGCCTTCGAGAGCTCGAGGTTGATCAGCCCGGGCTGGACGCGAGCGCGGCGGTTGCGCACGTCGAGCTCGAGGATGCGGTTCATCCGCACGAACGAGATGACCAGGCCGCCGCGCGCGGGGACCGCCCCACCGCACAGCCCGGTCCCCGCGCCGCGCGGGACGATCGGTGCCCCACACTCGGCCGCGATCCGAACGGCGATCGCCACTTCGCGCGCGTCACGCGGGACCAGGGCGACCTCCGGGAGCGTGTTCTCGGTGAAGGCGTCGAAGCCGAAGACCCGCAGGTCCTCAGGCTCGGTACGGACCACGTCCGGGCCGAGCGCGGCGAGGAGCCGCGAGGCGAAGGGGGACACGTGACGTGGCTACGGAGGGCGCGGCGGGACTTCCTGGAAGTCGCCCGCTCGGTGTTCTTCTGGAAGAAGGCGTCGCCGAAGCGTGACGCGGCGTTTCAGCGGGCGACGATCACGGAGCAGCAGCGCAAGAGCTTCCGCGCCTCCGTCGAGTTCCCCGTGCTCTACACCGTCGGCGGTCGCGACGGCGTGCGCACGGCGGTCGCCAACGACCTCTCGGCGGGCGGCCTGCGGCTGCTCGACGACGAGGACCTGCCCAGCGACTCCGTCATCACCCTGCGCTTCACGCTCCCCAACGAGCTGGTGCGGGGCGTGCAGATCGAGAAAGAGATCGTCGAGACGACCGCGCGCGGCAAGACCAAACGCAAGATCATGGTGCCGCCCGAGCCGTTTCGCGAGATGACGCTGCACGGCAAGGTGGTCATCGCCTTCCTCAACGTGCGGCGCCGCAAGTTCGCCCACGGGGTGCAGTTCCTCGACATCGACGAACGCTCGCGCGAAGAGGTGCAGCGTTTCATCCACGTCTGGCAGATCCGCCTGCTGCGCGAACGCCGCCTCATGCGCGGCGAGTAGCCGACGCACGCGACCGCGGCGCTGCTCTGCGCCCTGATCGCCCTGAGCGGTACGATCTCGCCGTCGGAGGCGAATCCACCGCTCCAGGTCGCGGAGGTCGTTGCGGCGCACGGCGGGCGGTGCAGCGCCGCGTGCGCCGGTGAGGTGCGGGAGAAGCTGCGTGCGCTCACGTCGCGAGACCTGACGTTCAAACGTCTCTGTCATTGCATGACGCGTGCCGAAACCGACCTGGTCGGGGACCCGCGCGTGCTGGCGAGGGCCGCCCCCCACAGACACGATTGGCGCGAGAACGGCATATGGGTCCGGCTCGAGCGAGCGTACCGGTTCCCGATCGATTGGGACGCGCCGGTCCTGGCGACCGCGCGCGACGTCTATATCGAGCTCGACCCGACTCCGCACGGCATGACGACGGACTTCTGGCTCGGCTCCGTTCGTCGGGCGGACGGCGCGATCGTGTTCAACATGTTTACGTTGCCCGGCGATCCGTTCGGCCTGCGCGCGGGCGAGTGCCCGAGACGCAAAGCCGGCGCGCCCGCCTAGTAGAGCAGATACTTCTCGCGTAGCGCGCGGAAGGCGTGCAGGCCCGGTTCCCAGGCGGCGATGATCGCGTCCGGGGTCGCCCCGGCGGCGAGGCCGCGGCGGACCGTGTCGGTGCCCCAGTCGCGGTCCATGCCGGTCGCGCTCGCCACGGCGTACTTGCCCTGTGCGCGCGCGGCGCACAGGATCTCGATCGCGGTGCGCACGCTGGGGAAGACGTACGGCTGGGTGATCGTCAGCGCGACGCCGCGCAGCTCCTTGCCGGCCCAGAAGCCACGCGCCGGCGACCACTCCGTCGGCTCGAACTCGACGCCGGGGATCGCGCGCGCGGCCAGCGCGTCGCGCAGCGCGGGCGCGTCGAAGCCGAAACCGCCGGCGTACTCGAACGGCCGGTCGGTGCCGACGCCGTTGTTGACGCCGCCGGCCTCGATCAGCCCGGTGGCGAGGTAGACCAGCGTCGTGCGCGCGTACGGCATGTTGGGCGAGGTCGGGATCCAGGTCAGGCCGGTGTCGGCCCACACCATCTCGCGCGACCAGCCTTCCATCGGGACGACGTGCAGCGCGCAGCCGATGCCGAAGCGTTCGTTGAACAAACGCGCGAGCTCGCCGACCGTCATGCCGTGCCGTTCGGGGATCGGGTAGAGCCCGATGAACGACGCGTAGTGCGGATCGAGCACCGGCCCGTCGATTAGCGCACCGCCGACCGGATTGGGACGATCGAGGATCCACACCTCTTTGCCGTACGCCGCGGCGGCCTGCATGACGTATGCCATCGTCGAGATGTAGGTGTACGGGCGCGCGCCGACGTCTTGGATGTCGAACAGCAGCACGTCGATGCCCGCGAGCATCGCGGCGGTCGGTTTGCGGGTCGCGCCGTAGAGGCTGTGCACGGGCAGGCCGGTGCGCGCGTCGATCGACGAGCCGACCTGCTCGCCGGCGCCCGTCGTGCCGCGGATGCCGTGCTCGGGCCCGAACAGCGCGCGCACGCGCACGTTCCCGCTCCGCACCACGGCGTCGGCGATCGACTCGCCGGTCGAGAGCACGCCGCTGGGGTTGGTCACGATTCCCACCGTGCGGCCGCGCAGCGCGCGCCAGCCGTCGCGCACGAACACGTCGTCGCCGAGCGCGATTCGCGGCGACGCCGCGCGGGCGGCATGCGGCGCCGCGAGCGCGGCGGCGCTCGCCGCGAGAAAGGCGCCCCGCTTCATGCCCCGACGAACTCCGGCTTCGTCGCGGCGGGGATCAGGCCGGCGGCGGCGGCGCGGCCGAACAGGTCCTCGACGGCGGCGATGCCGACCGCGCCGACGTCGTCGCTGTACTCGTTCACGTACAGCCCGATGTGCGCGCGCATGACCTCGTCGTCCATCTCGAAGGCGTGCTCGCGCACGTAGTCGATGATCGCGTCCTCGCGCTCGCGCGCGAACCGCAGGCTGCGCCGAATCGCGTCGTCGATCGCGCGCGCGTCGGCGTCGGGTACGTCGCGCCGCACCAGGATGGCGCCCAGCGGAATCGCGTTGCCGGTGGTCGCCTCCCACCAGTCGCCCAGATCGATCGCTTGTGCCAGGCCCGACTGCTGGTAGGTGAAGCGCGACTCGTGGATGATCAGGCCCGCGTCGACCTCGCCGCTCGCGACCGCGTCGACGATGGCGTCGAAGCGCAGCACGCGCGTGCGCGGCTCGCGCCCCAGCGCCAGCCGCAAGAGCGCGAAGGCCGTCGTGTAGCGGCCGGGGATCGCGAAGACCGCGTCCTCGCCCAGCTCGCGCAGGGTCGGCGCGCCGCCGGCGCGCGGACGGGAGACGACCAGCGGGCCGCAGCCGCGGCCCAGCGCACCACCGGCGCGCAGGATGCGGTAGCGGTCGAGCAGATACGGGATCGCTCCGTAGCTGACTTTGGTGAGCTCGTAGCGGCCGGCGCGCGCGGCCTCGTTGAGCGCCTCGACGTCGTCGAGCACGACGCGGACGCGCGGCGCGTCCGCCAGCAGCCCGTTGGTCAGCGCGGCGAAGATGTAGGTGTCGTTCGGGCAGGGAGAATAGGCGAGCGAATAGGTCATCGCGAGAACAAGACGTCGAGCAAGGTGCGCGTCGTTTCGACCGCGCCGCGTGCACCGGCGGCGAAGTCCCACTCGTTGGTCGCCCGGTCGCCGACCAAATTGGAGACGCCGCGGATCTCGATCCCCGGCACGCCGGCCTCGCGGGCTGCGCGCAGCACGGCGAAGCCTTCCATCGACTCGACGTCGGCCCGGTAGCGCAGCGCCAGCACGCGCGCGCGGGCGTCGGTGCTGGTGACGGTCGCCGAGGTGACGCCGCGCCCGAGGATCACCGCGGCGATGCCGCCCACGAACGGCGCCACCAGCCCCGCGTCGGCCTCGACCGTGCGCTCGAGCTGCGCGCCGTCGGGCAGCGGAAAGCCGCCGCCGTCCTCGAGCCCCAGCTCGACGTACTCCTCGCGCGTCACGACGACGACGTCGCCCACGGCGCAGCGGTCGCGAAAGCCGCCCGCGATGCCGGCGTTGATCACGGCGCGATAGCGGCGTTGCGCCAGCGCACGCGCGGTGCCCAGCGCCGCTTCGACGGGGCCGACGCCGACGGCGAGGACGTCGACGCCCTCACGCGGCGCGAGCTCCGCCAGCTCGCGCGCTACCGCGCAGACGACGAGGACCGGGGCGTCGTGAGGATGTGCCCGATCCACAAGGGTCCGATCAGCAGGTGCACGAGGTTGGTGAGGAAGGCCGGCTTGCGCCCTTCGTAGGCGTGGCCGACGAATTGGAAGATCCAGCCGATGACGAACAGCGCGATCGCCCACGGCCAGGAGACGTACGACGCGAGGTACCACAGCACGAGCATGCCGCCGACGGCGGCGATGGCGCGCGCCCCCGCCAGCGTCAGATAGTACGCGCACAGCGCGGCGGTGAGGGCCAGCGCGATCAGCCCGCCAGCGGGGAGCGCGCGCAGCAGCGCTTCGATCGCCAGCACGATCAGCGGGATCCCGATCTCGTGGCAGACGCGATTGCGGCGATCGGTGTGATAGGCGCCGTATTCGGCGAACAACGCGTCGGCACTCGACTGCATGGGCTACCTCACGCCGATGAACTTGTGCGTTTGCAGCGAGAGGCGCAAGCGCTCCGGGCGGTGCTTGGCCGCCTCGAGGGCCAGTGCCACGTTGGCGGGCTTGTTGCCCTCCGGCTGCAAGAAGATCGGCGTGGTCTCCGGGAAGGCGGCGATCCACTCCTGCGGCACGCGGCGGTCGACGATCAGCTTCGCCTCGTTCGCGCGCTGCGCCATGGCCGGCGCCAGCCGTTCTTTCGGCGAGACCGTCAGCCAGACGCCGGTGGGCAGGTCGACCGGGATCGTGCCGTTCGACTCGATGTGGACGCGCCGGCCGTCGGCGCGCAACGCGTCGATCAGCGCGCTGGTCTCGCGTTGCGCCAGCGGCTCGCCGCCGGTGATGATGACCATCGGGCAGTCGCCGCCGAGCTCGCGCACGCGCGCCACGACCTCGTCGACCGAGGCGAAGAACGCCAGCGCGTAGTCGGTGTCGCAGAACGCGCAGCTCAGGTTGCAGCCGGCGAGGCGGACGAAGACGGCGGGCGTCCCCGTCCACGTCCCCTCACCTTGGACGCTGTAGAAGATCTCAGCGAGCTGCAGCACGTCGTTCCTAACGCTGGCGGTACGCGCGCAACACCTGGATCGCGACGGGCGAGCCGGCCGAGATGTTGACGTTCTCTTTGTTGTTCTTGGCGATCAGATAGCCGCCGCCCGCGCCGAGCACGGCGCCGACGCCGTGGCCGAGCAAACCACCGATCAACCCGCCGACGGCGGCCGCGCCGGCTTCCTTCCCGGCATTGCTCTTGGTGATGGCCTGGATGCTGGTCACGCGCGACTGAATCGTGAACGTGCCCTGCGGCGCGTAGAGCTTCTCGAACGAGAGGCGGACCTTGCCGGCCGTGCCTTGGCCGGCCGGGACGACCTCACGCACGTACCCCGTCACGCGCGCATGCCGGATGGCGCCGTTGTCGGAATATACGCCGGACAGCGAGACCGGCTCGCCGACGTAGGCGTGGTTCGAGCTGATGTTCTGGTCGAACGTCCCGTGGAGGATCGTGCCGGGCGCGACCTGCGCCGAGGCGGCCAGCGGGGCCAGCCCCAAGACGACGGCGGCGAAGCCGGTGACGAGCGTGCGAATCATAGCGGTGTGTGCTCCTTGTTCGTGGGCGATGCCGGCCGAGTGATCACCCGCGTGCCAGCGGATCGTCCGATCTCAGAACGACGCGGGCGCTGCGAGTCTCCCAGAGGACCAGCTCGGTCAATTGGGGGAGCAAGGGTGCCAGGCGTTTCCAAATCCACACGACGATGCGCTCGGCGGTCGGGTTCTCGATCAGGTCGTTGAGCGACCGGTGGTCCAGCTCAGCCAACACCGTTCCCCGGACGGCGTTTGCTATCACCTCGAAGTCCTGAACCATCCCGGCCGCCGGTCCCTCCGCCTGTAACGGGCCGTCGAGGACGACTTCGAGGCGGTACGAGTGGCCGTGCAGACGCGCGCACTTCCCCGGGTGGTGCGGCAGCACGTGGGCGGCCTCGAAACTGAACGATTTGCGAATCTGCACGACCCCCATGCTTCGCCGCCGGACGGGACCGCGCCTCACCGTGGGGAACGCCACGGCGTGCAGTCCAACCGCGCGCGTCTGGTGACGCAGATCCTCTCGGCCAAGATCGCTCCGCCACTCCTGTCGTCCTCGCTCTACGAGGTCGGCGCCGATGGGGTGCCGCGCGTGTTGCCCAGCGTCGGCGGGATCACCGTCAACGTCCGGGTCGGCGACTCGGCGTTCGCGGTCGAGGCCGACCACGTCGAACCCGCCGTGAGCGCGCGCCATCCGGACGATCGGACCAACACCGCGTTCTGCGTCTTCGCCTGCGTCGGCAACACGGTCACCGTCACCAGCGGCGAGGCCAAGGGTGCGCAGGGCACGGTGACCGGCAAGCACGGCGGCGTCGAGCACGTCATCGTCGACTTCACGGCCGAGGCGATGGAGCGGATGCAGTTGGGCGACGACCTCTCGGTGCGCGCGACCGGCGTCGGCCTCGCGCTCGAGAACGCCGGCGACGTGCGCGTGTTCAACTGCGATCCCGACCTGCTCGAGAAGCTCGGCCTGCGGCGCGAGCACGGCGTGTTCAGCGTTCCCGTCGCGCGCATCGTGCCGGCCTGTGTGATGGGCTCGGGTCTGGGCCGGCAGACGGTCGTGCGCGGCGACTACGACATCCAGTGCTTCGACCCCAAGCTGGTCGCCGAGTTCGGGCTCGATCAGCTGCGACTCGGTGACGTGGTGGCGATCCGTGACGCCGACAACACGAACGGCCGCATCTATCGCGGCGGCGCCGTCACCGTCGCCGTCGTCTCGCACGGCTCGTCGTACCTGGCCGGCCACGGGCCCGGCGTGACGACGCTGCTGACGTCGGCCAGCGGCGCGCTGGCGCCCGTGCTCGACGCGCGCGCCAACCTCGCGACCATCTTGGGCCTGCGCTGAGGATGCGCGACCGCGACCTGCTCTCGCCCGAAGATCGTGCCGAGCCGGTCGTCGTCGTGGACTATGATCCCGCCTGGCCGGCGACGTTCGCGGTGCTGCGCGACCGGCTCGCGACGGTGCTCGGCGACCTGGCGGCCGGGATCGAGCACATCGGCTCGACGGCCGTCCCGGGGCTCGCCGCCAAGCCGATCATCGATCTCGACGTCGTCTTGCGGCGCGCGTCCGACTTCGCGCGTGCCGCCGAACGGCTGGAACGGATCGGCTACACGCACCTGGGCGATCTCGGGATCATCGAACGGGCGGCCTTTCGCGCGCCGCCCGGCTCGCCGCGGCATCACCTCTACGTCTGCCCGGCCGGCGCGCCGGCCCTGCGCGCGCACCTGGCGCTGCGCGACACGCTGCGTGCCGAGCCGGCGCTGTTGGCGGCGTACGCCGACCTCAAGCGCAGCCTGGCGGCGCAATTCCGCGACGACCGCGACGCCTACGCCGAAGGGAAGACGGCGTTCATCACCGCCGCGCTCGGCGAGCGCAGCGGTCAGCGCCGCGCGCGGCGCAAGTAGACCGCGTTCGCGCGGTAGTCGAACCACAGCTCGTACGAGCGCAGCAAGTCCGTTCCGAGCGTCCCGTCCACCTCGTCGCTGCCCAGGTCGGCGTTGGAGACGTCGGCGGTGACGTCGCGCAGCCAGAGGCCGGCGATCTCGAGTCCGGGCAGGCGCGTCGGCACGGCGAACGCCGAGCCGCCGATGCCGCGCACGCGGGTCGTCCCGCTGAAGCGGTCGGGCGCGAACTCACCGCGATCGGCGAACCCGTTCTCGAAGACGGTCTGGTTCGCGCCGGTGTCCAGCACGACGCGGCCGAGCGCGCTGCCGGCGCTGATGTGAATGGCCGGCGTGCGGTCGTCCAGACTCAGCGTCGCCGAGGCGGCGTCGGACGGCGGGTGAAAGCGCTCGGGCGCGATCGCTTCGGCCAGGTTGTGCTCGAGGTCGAGATGCACGACGACGTCGGCGAAGAAATCGAAGCCGAGCAGCCCGACGATGCGCGTGTGCGAGTCGGGCTGAAACGGGATCGCCACCACCCGCGCGGCGAGGTTGCGCATGCGCAGGTCGCCGACCGTCAGCAGCGGGATGACCGTCATCGACTCCTGGAACGCGCCCATCGTCGAGCCGATGTGCGTGCCGAAGCGCTCGAGCTTCTGCTGGTCGGCGACGGTCGGGTCGATGAAGATCCCCGCCGCGCCGGAGTCCAGCAAGAAGTCGTAGGCGCTGCGGCCGACGATGACCCGAATGACCGGTAACCCGTCGACGAAGCGCACCGGCAGCCGCACCGTGCCGCCGGGCTTACCGGTGAACTCGACGACGCGCCGGCTGGGCGGCATCTCGACGTCGCGCGGATCCGGCGTCGTGTCCAGCCCGCGGTTGACCAGCAGCTGCTCGCGCTCGTTGCCGAGCGTGTCGGTGGTGAAGATGCGCGAGGGATCCCAGACTCCGTCGAACAGCCGATAGTCGTCGTACGTCGTCGTGATCCGCGCGTGCCGCTCGACGGCCTCGCTGCGCGTGAGCAGCCCGGTCCTCTTGTCGATGAACAGCCACTCGTGGATGCCGGCCGGCGGGTCGACTTCGACGACGTACGCGCCGGTCGCCGGCGACTCGCCGACCAGCCGCACGTCGCGGTCGTCGCCGGGGTCGCGGAACGCGCGCTCGCTCGCCGCCAAGCGCTGATCGTGCAGGCCGGCGTCGACGAACGTGATGCCGTTGCGGTCCTGCTGCCAATGGATGCCGTGCAGCACGCCTTTCTGATAGCTGACCGGCCCCAGCGTGGTGATCGCGCGGACGTCCTTGCCGAGCTGGTAGACGCGGTACTCGCCGACGGTGCCGTCCTGGAACAACCGCCAGTCTTCGATTACCGTCGCGGCGCGCGTGTAGTCGCGCTGGTGCGCGCGCTCGTAGAGCGCGCGCACTTTGGCCAGCGTCGCGGCGGTGCCGACCAGCCCGCCGGGTTCGTCGTCGTACGCGGCCTGTGCCGCTTGTGCCAGCAGCAGCGCGGCCAACGCGGCTGCCGCGGCCCAGCGGCGAGGCCGCACCGGGCTCATGCGGTGCTCGTCGTCAGAGCGATCCGCTGGGCCCCATCGCCTCGAGACGTCGCTTGAGGTCGGAGAGGAACCCGCTCGCGACGGCGCCGTCGACCACCCGATGATCGAGCGAAAGGCAGACGTTCATCATCGAGCGCACGACGATCGCGTCGTCGTCGCGCACGACCGGGCGTTTCACGATCGCTTCGGTGGTCACGATTCCCGTCTGACCCGGCACCAGGATCGGTGCCGAGAGCACCGAGCCGTTGGCGCCGGTGTTGTTGACGGTGAACGTTCCGGCGGCCAGATCGTCCGCACCGAGCTTGCCGCGCCGCGCCTTGTCGATCAGCGCGCCGGCGGCGATCGCCAGACCCTTGATCGACAGCCGGTCGGCGTTGCGGATCACCGGGACGATGAGGTTGCCGTCGGCCGCGATCGCCAGGCCGATGTTGACCTCGGCGTGGACGCGGATCCCTTCCTCGGTGAAGGACGCGTTCATCAGCGGGAACTGCGCGAGCGCTTCGACCGCGGCGCGCACGAAGAACGGCAGCAGCGTGAGCTTGACGCCGTTCTCGCGCTCGAAGGCGTCCTTCTCGCACGTGCGCCACTTCCACACGTTGGTGACGTCGACTTCGACCATCGTCCAGGCGTGCGGCGCGGTATGCTTCGACTCGACCATGCGCTGCGCGATGATCTTGCGCGCCTGGGTGAGCGGGATGAGGTCCCCGGGCCGCGCCTGAGCGTAGGTGGCGCGGCCGCCGCCGGCCGGCGACGGCGCGGGCGCGGCCGGCGCGCTCGGCGGCGCGGGCGCGGTGTAGACCGCGTTGTCGGCCGAGATGGTCGCGGCGACGCCGGCGCTGGGCCCGGCTTTCGCGGCGGCCAGGATGTCGTTGGCCGTGATGCGGCCGCCCTCGCCGCTGCCGTGCACGCGCGCGAGATCGATGCGATGCTCGCGCGCCAACCGGCGCACGGCGGGCGAGACGCGCAGTCCGCCCGGCGCCGCGCTCGCGGCGACGAAGCCGTTGGCGACGACGGCGCTGCCGTTCCCGTTGGCCAGGCTCGGCGCGGTGAAGGTCGTGCTCGAGAGGCCGACGTTGCCGCCCGGCACCGGCTCGTCGGACGCCTGATGGTTGGCCTCGGCGGCCAGGTTCGCGACCTGTTCCGATGGTGAGGCGCTGCCGTGCGGCGCCGGCGTCTGCGCGGCGGCGCCGACTTCGTCGATGATCGCGATCGGGGCGCCGGTCGGGACCGTCTCGCCTTCCTTGACGATCAGCTCGCGGATGACGCCGCTGACCGGCGCGGGAACCTCGGCGTTGACCTTGTCGGTCGACACTTCGACGAAGGCTTCGTACTTTTCGACCGAGTCGCCGGGCTTCTTGAGCCACTGCGCGACGGTCCCTTCGGTGACCGTCTCGCCCAGCTGCGGCATCGTAATCGTGGTCGGCATGGCTAGAACGCGGCCAGCGAACGCATGGCCTCGACCATCGCGTCGGTCGAGATCATGAACTCGTCCTCGAGCGTGAGCGCGTAGCCCATCGCCGGGACGTCGGGGCCGCACAGGCGGCGGATCGGGGCATCGAGGTCGAACAACGCTTCTTCGGCGACCATCGCGCTGATCTCCGCGCCGATGCCGCCGAACTTGTTGTCCTCGTGGACGATCAGCAGCTTGCGCGTCTTGCGCACGCTCTCGAGGATCGTCGTCTTGTCCATCGGCCGGATCGAACGCAGGTCGATCACTTCGACCGAGACGCCTTCGCCCTCGAGCCGGTTGGCCGCGTCGAGCGCCTGATGCAGGTTGTAGCCGTAGCTGACGACGGTGACCTGGGTGCCCGTTTTCTTGACGTCGGCCTTGCCGATCGGAATCGTGTAGTAGCCCGCCGGCACCTCACCCTTGACGCTGCGATACGTCTTCTTGTGCTCGAGGAAGAGCACCGGGTCGGGGCACTCGATGGCGGCGTTGAGCAAGCCCTTGATGTCGGCCGGGGTCGAGGGCGCGAGAATCGTCAGGCCGGGGACGTGGTAGAAGAGCGCTTCGATCGAGACCGAGTGCGAGAGCGCGCCGCGCACGCCGCCGCCGTACGGCGTGCGGATGACCAGCGGACAGGTGTAGTCGCCGTTGGAACGATAGCGCGTCTTGGCCGCCTCGCCGACGATCTGGTTGAACGCGGGATAGATGAAGTCGGCGAATTGGATCTCGGCGATCGGGCGCAGGCCTTCCATCGCCATGCCGATCGCGACGCCGATGATCGAGGCTTCGGCCAGCGGCGTGTCGACGACGCGCTGCGGCCCGAACTCGTCGAGGAAGCCTTTGGTGATGAGGAAGACGTTGCCGCGCGCGCCGACGTCCTCGCCCATGATCAGGACGCGGTCGTCGCGCACGAGCGCGTCGTGCAACGTCGAGCGGACGGCTTCGACGTTCGTCATCACGCTCGTGCCGGTCGTGCTCTGCGGGCCGGCCGCAGCGGTGGTCGCCATTCTACGAGAACTCCTGCCAGGGATGATAGTCGCCTGCGACGACGTTGTCGTACAAGCTCTGGGGGGTCGGGTACGCCTGCGCCTCGGCGGCGTCCGTCGCTTCGTTCGTCTCGCGCAGCACCTCTTGGCGCAACGCCTTGGCGCGCTCGGCGTCGATCACGCCGGCGTCGATCAGCAGCTGCTCGAAGCGCGGCACCGGGTCCATCTTGCGCTGCTCTTCGATGATCTCGCGGCTGCGGTAGGTGCGATCGTCGTCGTCGGTCGAGTGCGAGAGGAAGCGGTAGCACTTGGCTTCGACGATCGAGGGGCCGCCGCCCGAGCGCGCCCGGTCGAGCGCTTCGCGCATCGCCTTGTAGGTCGCGATCGGCTCGAAGCCGTCGCAGACGCTGCTGGGCAGCCCGTAGCCGGGCGCCTTGTCGGCGACGTTGGCGACGCGCATCTGCATGTTCTGCGGCGTCGAGATCGCCCACTCGTTGTTCTCGACCAGGAACACGATCGGGAGCTGGTGGACGGCGGCGTAGTTGACCGATTCGTGCCACTCGCCTTGCGAGGTCGCGCCTTCACCGGTCGTGCACAGCACCGCGCGCCCGCTCTCGCCGCGGTACTTGAACGCGGCCGCGACGCCGACGGCGTGGGTGCAGTGCCCCGCGATGATCGACGAGATCGAGAGCACGCCCTTGTCGTGGTTCGTGTAGTGGTTGGGGAATTGCCGGCCGCCCGAGCGATCGGTCACCCGGGCGAACAGCGAGGAGAGGATCTCGTAGGGCGTCATCCCCACGCCCAGCGCGAGCCCCAGGTCGCGGTAATACGGCACCAAGACGTCCTTGCCGCGCACGAACGCCATCGCGGCGCCGGCCTGCACGCCCTCGTGCCCCTCGGAACCGAGCGCGAACGGGATCTTCCCCTGGCGATTGAGTTGAAAGCCGCGGTTGTCGAGCTGGCGCTGGAGCAGCATGTTGCGGAGCATCGCGACGAGCTGCTCGTCGGTCAGATCGCCGCGTTCGAGCTCCCGCCGCTCGCGAGCCGTGGTCGTTTTCGCCATCGAGTCGATCCCCTGGACCTGAAGTGACAACCGCGGATACTCGCGCGCCGGGCGGCTCGACTCCTGCGGCGGCCACCGGCCGCGCGTCGGAAGGAGCCGCGCGTCCCAGCGCCTACGAGATGGGCGAATGGACGAGGATGAGCGGATTCGCTCACTTCACGCCCGCGCCGTGGCGGCGTTCGCCCGTCGAGACTTCGACGTGGCGGAGGCGGAGCTGCGCGCGCTGCTGGCCGTGCGGCCCGGCGACCGCAACGCGCGCTTCAACCTGGGCTACGTCCTCGAGGCGCTGGGCCGGACGCGGGAGGCCGGCGAGGCCTACGAGCCGCTGGCGGCCGCCGGTGACGGGCCGGCGCTGGCGCGCCTGGGCCGCCTGCGTTCCGTTCAAGGGCGGCTCGACGAAGCGGCGGCGTACCTGAGCCGAGCCGCGGCCGCGGCGCCGGACGACCTCGGCCTCACGCGCGACCTAGGCATCGTCGAGAACCTGCGCGGGCACTTCACCGACTCGGTCCGGCTGCTCGAGTCGGTCGCCCCGCATCCCGCCGCCGACGCCCAGACCTGGAGCGCGCTGGCGGACTCGCTGCGCGCGCTGCGCCGTCACGACGAAGCCGAGGCCGCGGTCGACGAGGCGCTGCGCCGGGACCTGGGCCTGCTGCACGCGCGCATCGTGCGGGGCCAGCTGGCCTACGACCGCGGCGACTTCGAGCGCGCGTGGACGGCCTTCGTCCGCGCCGCCGAGCTGGCGCCCCAGGACGCCGAGCCGGAGCTCAACCTGGGCGTGCTGGCGCACGGCCTCGGCCGGCTCGACGAGGCGCTCGAGCACCTGCGGCGCGCCGTCGCGTTGGCGCCCGACAACCCGCTGGCGCACTTCGACCTGGGGATGACGCTGCTGCTCGGCGGCGACTTCCCGGCCGGGTTCGCCGAATGCGAGTGGCGGCTGCGCGACCCCCACCTGCGGCGCGACCGGTTGGGCGAGCTGCTCCCGCGCTGGGACGGCGCCGCGCGCGCCGGCACGGTCGTGGTCACGCGCGAACAGGGACTGGGCGACTTCCTCTTGTGGTCGCGGTTGTTTCCGGCGGCGCGCGCGCGGGGCGTGCGGCTCGCCGTCGAGTGTCCGGCCGCGCTGGCGCCGCTCTTCGCCGGCTTCCCCGGGATCGACGAGCTGCTGCCGCCGCAGGCGCCTCGCGAGCCGCGCTTCGCGGCGGCCATTCCGCTCTGCAGCCTCCCGCTGGTGCTCGGTTTGGAGGCGGCCGCGATCCCGCCGCCGCTGCCGCCGGCCGTCGATCGGGCCCGCACGGCGGCGTTTCGAGCGCGCTTCGCGGCCTTGGGCGCGCGGCGGACGATCGGGATCGTGTGGGCGGGCGAGCCGGCGCACGCGTTGGATCGCTTCCGTTCCAGCGGGTTGGACGCGTTCGCCGCGCTCGCGACCGTACCCGACGTCGCCTGGGTCTCGCTGCAGAAGGGGAGCGCGGCGCGCGAAGCGCTGGCGCCCCCGGCGGGTCTGGAGCTGCTGCGGCTCGACGAGGAGCTGCACGACTTCGGCGACACCGCCGCGGCCGTCGCCGCGCTCGACCTGGTGATCGCGGTCGACACGTCGGTCGCGCACCTGGCGGGCACGCTGGGCGTTCCCGTCTGGTTGCTGCATGGCTTCGGGAACCATTGGCTCTGGCAGCTCGACCGGACGGACTCGCCGTGGTACCCGAGCCTGCGAATCTTCCGTCAGCACCAGCCGAACCGCTGGGACGGCGTCTTCGCCGACGTGCGCGCGGCGCTCGAACGAACGGATTCGGTCACGGTGCCGAACGGTACCTGACCCGCGGCGGCGAAGGAAGAACGCCGTGAGCGTCCGCCTCGGGTTTCTCGGACTCGTTGCGGCGACGATCGTCGTCGCCGGCTGCGGTCCGACGACCGAGCCGCCCTTGAACCTGAAGATTCCGACGCCGTCGCCGACCGCTTCGCCGACCGCCTCGCCGACTCGGTCACCGTCGCCGGCTCCGAGTCCCACCGCGACGGCGACGTCGAGTCCGAGTCCGAGTCCGAGCCCGACCGCGTCGCCGACGCCGACCGCGACGACTTCGCCGACGGCGCGTCCCACCGCGACGCCGTCGCCGACGCCCACGCCGACACCCACGCCGACGCCGACACCCACGCCGACACCGACACCCACGCCGACGCCCACACCCACGCCGACACCAACGCCCACGCCCACGCCGACACCTACGCCTACGCCTACGCCAACGCCGACACCGGTGCCGTTGACGCTCAACCCGACGTCGCTCTCCTTCAACACGCTCGGCACGCAGCAGACGTTCCAAGTCAACGAGGCCGGTTATACCGGGACGTTCACCTTGAACGACGGTGGCAGCTGCAGCGGCATCGCGTTGTACGCACCGAGCAGCGGCCCCGGCCCGAGCTTGACGGTCACGGTGACGTCGGTGACCACCGGCAGCTGCACGATCACCGCTTCGGACGCGAACGGTCAGGTCGCGACGGAAAGTATCGTCGTCTCGTTCCGCTGATCGCGGCGCCGTTGGCCGCCGGCGTTAGGCGGTGACGATCTTCGCCGCGCCCTCCAGGCCCAGCAAACGGATCGACTCCTCGCGCATCTTGTACTTCTGCACCTTGCCGCTCACGGTCATCGGCCAACCCTCGACGAACAGCACGTAGCGCGGAATCTTGTAGTGCGCGATCTTGCCGCGGCAGTAGTCGCGGATCTCGTCCTCGCCGGCCTGCGCGCCGTCGCGCAGAACGACCCACGCGCACAGCTCCTCGCCGAACTTCTCGTCGGGCACGCCGATGACTTGGACGTCTTTGACGGCCGGGTGCGCGTACAAGAACTCTTCGATCTCGCGCGGGTAGACGTTCTCGCCGCCGCGGATGACCATGTCCTTGATGCGGCCGCTGATGTTGACGTAGCCGTCCTCGTCCATCGACGCGATGTCGCCGGTGTGCATGTAGCGCGCGGCGTCGATCGCGCCGGCGGTCGCCTCGGGGTTTTCCCAGTAGCCGAGCATGACGACGTAGCCGCGCGTGCACAGCTCGCCCGGCGTTCCGCGCGGGACGATCTCTCCGTCCGCGTCGACGATCTTGACCTCGACGTGCGGGTGCACCCGCCCGACGGTTCCGGTGCGCTTCTCGACCGGATCGTCGGTCAGCGTCTGCGTCGAGACCGGCGAGGTCTCGGTCATCCCGTAGCAGATCGTCACCTCGGGCATGTGCATCTCGGCTTGCACCCGCTTCATCACCTCGACCGGGCACGGGCTGCCGGCCATGATCCCGGTGCGCAGCGAGGAGAGGTCGAAGTCGGCGAAGTTCGGCATCGCGAGCTCGGCGATGAACATCGTCGGTACGCCGTACAGCGACGTGCAGCGCTCCGTCTCGACCGCGCGTAGCGTCAGGTCCGGATCGAACGTCCAGTTGGGGATGACGATCGCCGCGCCGTGCGTCGTGCAGGCGAGGTTGCCGAGCACCATCCCGAAGCAATGATAGAACGGGACCGGGATGCAAACCCGGTCGAGCTCGGTGTAGCGGCAGCCCTCGCCGATGAAGTAGCCGTTGTTGAGGATGTTGTGGTGCGAGAGCGTCGCGCCCTTGGGGAAGCCGGTGGTCCCCGAGGTGTATTGGATATTGATCGCCTCGTCGAATTGGCAGCGCGCCTTGCGCTCCGCCAGCGTCGCGTCGTCGCACTCGACGGCGCGCGCGAGATAGGCGTCCCACGCGACCTCGTCGGACCGCGGCGGCTCTTCGCCCAGCACCACCACCTCGCGCAACGCCGGCAGGTTGGGACGCACCTCGCGCACCATGGCGAGATATTCGCTGGTCTTGTACCGGTCGAGCGTCACCAGCGTGGAGATCCCGCTTTGGCGCAACGCGTACTCGAGCTCGTGGAGGCGGTACGCCGGGTTGACGTTGACCAGGATCGCGCCGATCTTCGCGGTCGCGTATTGCACCAGCACCCACTCCAGCGAGTTGGGCGACCAGATACCGACCCGCTCGCCGTGGGCGACGCCGGCCGAGACGAAGGCCTTGGCCAGCCGGTCGGTCTCGGCGGCGAGCTGCGCGTAGCTCAGCCGCTTGTTCTGGTGGACGGAGACGACGGCATCCCGGGACGGAAATCGCCCCGCGACGCGATCGAGGTTGTCGCCGATCGTCTGCCCGATCAGCGGCACCGGGCTGGCCCCGTGCGCATAGCTCGACTGCGTCATCTGGTGCTCCTCGTTGGCTCGCGGTCGCGTGGTCGGCATACGATCCGACGCGTGCAAGAAATTTTCCTCACCACGCTCGGCTTGGAGGAGGGGCGGACAGAGGGCTGGGCTGCGTCACATCTTGCTTGTAGGACAAGGAATGGTGAAGGTGCTCCGAAACGTCGGGGTGACTGAGCAGCTGGGTGTCGCTCGGTCGATTCTCGACGCGGCCGGGTCGCGCGTCGCGCCTCCGGGTTGCTGTTTGGCCAGATATGAGGAGACAGGCGTATGCGCACGCCTTTTGACGTTCTCCGCGAACCGCGTGCGACGGCGCGCGCGGTCGGCGCGGCTCTCGCCCTTACGCTGGGCGCCGGTTGTTCGGGCGGCGGGGGCTCGCCGCCCGTTCCGACGCAGTCGCAGAAGACGCCCACGGCCGTGCTGAAGGCCGTGACGTTCACGATGCACTGGAACTCGGCGTCCGGCACGTCGTCGCTGGTGCGCACGCCGAAGTACGTGCCGGCGACCGCGGCCAGCGTGTCGGTTTCCGTCAACGCCGGCGTGCCGCTGTACCTCAACTCCCCGGCGACAACGCTCACGATCAATGCTCCGGTCGGCACCGACACCTTCGCCTTCGAGACATACGACGCGCCGAACGGAAACGGCAACGTGCTCAGCAAGGCGACCGTGACCCAAGCTATCGTCGACGGGACGGCTAACACCGTGTCGGCGGTGCTGAACGGCGTTGTGGCCTCGGTCGGTGTGAGCGTGAACGGCACGTTTCCGGCGGGAACGACCGGCACGTTTGCAATCAGCGCGGTGGCGAAGGACGCTGACGGCAACGTGATCGTCGGCAGCAGCAGCTACTCGACGCCGATCACGCTGTCGATCTCGGATCCGGCCGACACCGGGACCTTGTCGCTCTCGTCGAACACCATCACCTCGCCGAGCAGCGGCGCGAACCTGGTGTACAACGGCGGCACCCTCGTGAGCGCCACGCTGAACGCGAGCGCGACCGGTGCGACCGGGGGGAGCACGGCGATCGCACCGACGCCGACCGTGTACGAGTGCCCGGTCGCCGGCGAGCCGCAGTACATCGCTCCCGGCCTCAGCGGCGTGATGTGGTACACCGACAACAACAACACCGTCGTCAAGATCACGACGAGCTGCGTGCTCTCGCCGTTCGCCATTCCCACCGGGAATGCGAATCCGCAGGGCATCACCCTCGGTGAGAACGGCAACGAGTGGTTCACCGAGTCCAACTCGAGCAAAATAGCCGAGGTCACGCTGGGTGGCTCGATCTCGGAGTTCGGCACGCTGTTCGGCTCCGACGCCCCGCAGATGCTGGCCGACCGCGGTGACGGTAACGTCTGGTACGCCGGTTACGGCGGCAATCACGTCGGCTACGTCAACGAGTTCAACGGCGTCGCGGGCGAGACGACGCTCCCGACCGGAGGGTCGGGACCGTGGGACCTGGCGGAAGCCGCCGACGGCAACCTGTACGTCAGCGAAAACCTCAACGACGACATGGCGCGCCTCGCGACGCTCTTCCAGAGCCCGATCCCGCAGACGGCGGTCACCGGCGGCTCGGAGTCCGAGTCGGTGGTCAAAGGTCCCGACGGCAACTTGTGGTTCACCCAGTTCGGGCTCAACCACATCGGCGTTGTCTCGCCGGCCTCGTTCACACAGGTCGGCTACTACGCAACCGCATCTCCGAGCAGTGCCCCGGTCGACATCACCGTGGGTCAAGACGGCAACCTCTACTACAGGGAGTCCGGTATCGACCGCATCGGCCGCATGAACACGAGCGGAACGAACAACGGCGAGTTCCTGACGATCTCGAGCAACACGGGCCTCAAGGGCATCGCAACCTCGACGGACGGGTCGATCTGGTTCTGCGAATCGAACACGAGCAAGGTCGGAAGGCTGGTGTACTGATGAACGGCACAGGAGGCAACCAAAACATGCGCCTTCGTCTCGCACTCGCCGCGGCGCTGGTCTCGTCGGCCTTGATCGTCGGCTGCAGCGGGGGTGGCGGCACGACCACGTCGACGGCGAGCCCCGCGGCACCGACCGCGACCCCAGCAGTCAACCCGATGCAGCTCTACCTGGCGACCGCATCGGAGACCGCCGGCACGAGTCCGATCGTCCAGCCGTCACCAGGCAGCATCGGCGCAACGACGCTGTCGCTGTCGTACACGACGACCGGCTCGACGCAAGGCATCCTGGCCTTCGAGCCGGGCTTCGTGGGGGAGTTCTACACGCAGACGAAGTGCTCGCTGTCGCCGGACGCCGTCACGGTGAGCCCGACGAACTCGGTAGGATCGAACATCGGGCTGTTCGTCATCACAACGGTCGCAGCGGGCAACTGCGCGATTTCGATCACCGACGGCATCGGCAATTACGCCTCGGTCCAAGTCGACGTGACCACGACGACCGGCACCATCTCCGCCACCAAGCGGAACTAGCCGCCGCCACGGTCGAATCGTGCGGGATGACGTCCCTGGTCATCCCGCACGACGACCTGGTCGCCGTCCGCCGGCGGCTCCACGCCGCCCCCGAGCTGTCGATGGTCGAGCACGACACGGCGGCCTTCGTCGCCGACGCGCTCCGCGCGCTCGCGCTCGACGAGGTCCGCACCGGGATCGGCGTCACCGGCGTGCTCGGGACGCTGCGGGGCGGGAAACCGGGCCCGGTGACGCTGCTGCGCGCCGACATGGACGCGCTCCCGATCACCGAGCTCAACGAGGTGCCCTATCGCTCCGAGCGGCCCGGCGTCATGCACGCCTGCGGCCACGACGGGCACGTCTCGATCTTGCTGGCCGCCGCGCGAACGCTGGCCGAGCGGCGTGCCGAGGTGCCCGGGACGCTGGTGTTCTGCTTCCAGCCCGGCGAAGAGGGCCACGCGGGCGCCAAGAAGATGATCGCCGACGGCGCGCTCGAGCATCCGCACGTCGACCGTACCTTCGCGCTGCACCTCTACAGCGGGCTGGACGTCGGCAAGATCGGCGTGCGCGACGGCGCGTTCTTCGCCTCGGCCGACGAGTTCGACCTGACGATTCGGGGCAAAGGCGGTCACGGTGCGATGCCGCAGCTGGCGGTCGACCCGATCGCCGCCGGCGCCTACGTGGTGACCGTGCTGCAGACGATCGTCAGCCGCGAGGTCGCGCCCAAAGATCCGGCCGTCGTCACCGTGGGCCAGTTCACCGCGGGCACGACCTTCAACGTCATCCCCGACCAGGCGACGATGAAGGGGACCGTGCGCGCGTTCGACGCCACGGTGCGCGCGTCGATGCCGGCGCGGATGGAGCGCATCCTGCGCGGCTTGGGCGAAGCGCTGCGCTTCGAGTACGAGTTCGTCTACCACTGGTCGTATCCGCCGACCGTTAACGCGCGCGAGGTCAACGACGTCGTGCGCGCCGTCGGGCGCGCGGAGCTGGGCGCGGAGGACGTCGTCGAGCACGACATCGTCATGTGGGCCGAAGACATGTCGTTCATGCAGGAGGAGCGCCCGGGCGCGTACTTCGTCGTCGGCGCGCGCGGCAGCGAGGGGACGGCGTATCCGCACCACAACGCGCGCTTCGACGTCGACGAGCGCGCGCTCGACGTCGGTTACCGGATGATGGTCGCGCTGGGACTCACGGGCTGATCGTCGCGAGACCTTCGAGCACCAGCGCGCGCGCGAACGCGCGCCCCGTGCCCGGCGCCGCCGCGTCGAGCTCGGCGACGGAGGCCGGGCCGGCCTCGAGCCGGCGCAGCGCCGCGACGCACGCGAGCGGATAGCCGATCGACTTCCCGGCCAGCACCAGCTCGAAAGCGTTCGCTTCGACGCGCGCGTGATACGGCACGTCGGCGCGCAGACGCACGGTCGGGTTCGCGTCGAGCTCGGTCAGCGCGCCGACCTGATCGAAGATGCCGCCGGCATCGGTGCGGGTGAGCCCGAACAGCTCGTTGGCCAGCAGGTCGCGCGCGGCGCCGATGATCGCCGGCGTGCAGGCCGCCGCGAAGCGGTCGACGGCCAGCGCGCGAAAGCGCGCCACGAAGTCGGGCGCGTCCAGCCAGTCCGGCCCGAGCGAGCGTCGCAGGTCGAGCGCTTGGAGCGGCGCGAGCCGCACCAGCGCGTCGAGCAGGTCGACGACGCGCACCGGCAAGAGCGCCAACGTCAGGTGCAGCGAGCGCACCTCGCTGGTCGCGGCCGCGTGCGGGTAGCCACGCGGGATGTAGAGCGTGTCGCCTTCTCGGAGCGTCACCTCGCGCAGCAGGACCGCGCGCGGGTCGCCGTTCTCGGTGCGGAACGGTTGGCTCTCGATCGGCAGCTCGACCAGCGGCTTGTAGATGCGCCAGATCTTGGTCCCCTCGAGCTGCAGGATCAAGGTGTCGTGCGTGTCGTGGTGGAGCCCGAAGCCTTGCGCGTTCGGCGGGGTGAGGTAGACGTTGGACTGCACGAAGGCCGCCAGCCGGCGCTGCAAGGCGGTGCACAGACGCTGCAGCCGCGCGCTGAAGAACGACGCGTCCTTGATCAGCATCGAGTAGCCCGAGGCGAAGGCCGTCGCGATGGCTCGCGGGTCGAGGTAGAGCTGCGGCACGCGGCCGGTGGCCCGGGCGCGCGGGGCGGGGCGCTCGATGGTGTACTGCTCGGCCGGTAAGGGCGGCCCCCCGGTGCGCACCAGCGCGAAGCGGTCGACGTCACGGGCGCCGACGGCGATCGCGTCCTCGACGTCGCCGATCGCGTACAGCGCTCGCCAATGTCCGGGGGCGTTCCGCTCCACGTGCAGCGGTTCGCGCTCGAAGTAGCGCTCCAGGAAGGTCGACTCGTCGACGGGGGCGATGAGCGTCGCGAGCGTCTCGTCCGTCTGCCGCACGGCTGGCATGTTCGTGCCAGCATTCCGCCGCGAGCTGAATCTGGCCTTGGATGCGAGGGCCGCTCGAGCGTCCCCTCGGCCCAAGCCGGCGTGCCAGCGATCACTTCCCAGCCCCAACCCACACACCGCTCAAACTTTTCACAGCGCGGCGGAGTAGAGTGCGATGTAATCCCCTGCATCCCCGGGAGTTCATCCGCGTGTACGCTCCACAGCCGCTGCCGGTTCCCGCCCCGGTCGCTCTCCGCTTGATCGGCCTCCTCGACGCCGACCTGGTCACCTCGTTCGCGCAGCTCGGGGACGACCTCACGCAGCCGGCCGGCGGAACGGTGCTGGTCGACGTCCGCGACCTGCACGTCGCCGCGGAGCAGGACATGGAGGCGCTGGTCGGCGCGATCCGCGCCGCCCGCACCGGAGGCCGCGACCTGCGGCTGGATGCCAAAAGTTTGCCGTGGCGGCGATTGCTGAAAGCCCAGCTGTCGGGGCAACCGGTCGTCGACGCCGGGCTGCGGGCATCCGTCCGCCGCACGGTGATCCTGGCCCACAGCGGCAACCAGCCGAAGTCCAAGAAAAAGCGCTGATCGTTCAGCCGGGTCGCGGCCCGGTTCGCCATTTGTCGAATGACCGTGGCCCCGAAATGGACTAGAGTAGGGGTTCCCATGCGCCCCGTCGAGCACGACGCGTGCGGGGTGGGGTTCCTCGCGGACCTCTCCAATCGCGCCACCCATGAGACCGTCCGCCTCGCTCTGACCGCCGTCGCGGCGATGGAGCACCGTGGCGCGCGCGCCGCCGACGGCCGCACCGGCGACGGCGCCGGGATCCTGCTCGAGACGCCGCGCACGCTGCTCCAGCGCGAACTGTCCGCGGCGCACGTTCGAGTCCCCGAGCGCCACCTGGCCGCGGTGTGCGTGTTCCTCCCGCGCGACGAAGACGTCGCGGCGGCGATGCGGGCCAAGATCGAACACGCGATCCGCGCCGAGCAGGTCGCGCCGATGCGCTGGCGCGTCCCGCCGGTCGACCGCGCCGTGCTGGGCGCGCAGGCCGCCGCCAGCGCGCCGTCCTACGAGCAGCTGCTGGTCGACATGGGTCCTGGCAACACCCGCGAGCGGATGCGCTCGGTGCGCCGCGCGGTCATCCGCACGCTGCGCGAGGCGGGCGACGTCGCGACCCTGGTCAGCGCCTCGCCGACGACCGTCGTCTACAAGGGGTTGCTCTCGTCGAGCGAGCTGGGCAGCTACTTCGCCGACCTGCGCGATCCGGCGTGCACCTCGCACTTCGCCGTCTTCCACCAGCGTTTCAGTACCAATACCTCGCCCAGTTGGCGGCTGGTGCAGCCGTTCGGCCTGATCGCGCACAACGGCGAGATCGACACCATCACCGGCAACCGCGCCTGGCTGCGCGCGCGCGGCGTCATCTCGCCGCGCGGTGCCAGCGACTCGCTGGAGTTCGACGTCGCGCTCGACGCGATGCTCGGCAGCGGCTACCGCATCGACGACGGCGTCGACCTGATGCTCTCGCCTGCGATCGACGACGACGACCGCTTGCGCGCCTACTACGATGCCCACATCCCGACGGTCGAACCATGGGACGGTCCGGCGGCGATCGTCTTCGCCGACGGCGACCGCGTGGGCGCCGCGCTCGACCGCAGCGGTTTCCGTCCGCTGCGCTGGTGCATGACGGCGTCCGGCAAGGTATTGGCCGCCTCGGAAGCCGGCGTGGTCGATTTCGGCGACGACCCGATCGTCGAGCGCGGCCGGCTCGGCCCCGGCGAGCGCATCGTCGTGCGCTTCGCGACCAGCGAGCTGATCCGCCCCGACGCCTTCCGCGCCACCCGGCGCGCCAGCGCCGACTTCCGCGCCACCGTGCGCTCGTGGCGTTTCGAGCCCCCGCCGCCGGGCGCGCCGCGCGAGGTCGACGCGGCCGCGTTGCGCCGCGATCTGGTGCGCTTCGGCTACACGCAGGACGAGCTCAAGGGCGTCGTCGCGCCGCTGGCCTCCGGCAGCGAGCCGCTGTGGTCGATGGGCGACGACGCGGCGCTGCCGTTCCTCGAGCGCCGCATGCCGGTCACCGAGTACCTGCGCCAACGGTTCGCCCAGGTCACCAATCCGCCGATCGACGCGCTGCGCGAAGGGTTCGTGTTCGACATGCGCGCGTGGGTCGGCAGCGGCGCGACCAACGGCGACGTGCCGGCCCCGGGCAGCATCGTCACCGTCGACACCGCGCTGCTCGACGAAGGCGCGTTCGACGCGCTGACCTACGACGCGCGGCTGGTGCCGCACCGTATCGAGCTCGATTGCGCGCATGCGGGCCTGCGCACGCGCATCCACGAGATCGCCGACGAGGCGGAACGCGCGGTCCGCGAAGGCGCGACGTATTTGGTGCTCGACGATCGCAGCGCGGCGGTGCCGGTCCCGGCGATCCTGGCGGCCGGTGCGGTGCACCAGCGGCTGACGGCCGACGGGCTGCGCATGCAGGCCTCGATCGCGGCCTGTGACGGCTTCGCCCGCGACGCGCACGCGTGCGCGGCCCTGATCGCGGCCGGCGCCAACGTCGTCACGCCGTGGTTGGCGGCGCGTGTGGGCGTCGCCGAGACGGGCTCGGCCGACGGGCTGCTCGACGCGCTGCGCACCGCGCTGATCAAAGTATTGGCCAAGCTGGGCATCTGCACGCTGCGCTCGTACGTCGGCGCCCAGACGTTCGAGACGCTCGGCCTGCGCGACGAGATCGTCGACACCTGCTTCCCGGGGATGGGCGCGCACGTGCAGACGCTCGGCTTCGACGAGCTGGAAGAGGATCTGCGCGCGTGGGTGGCGCTGGCCGAGGACGGCACCGAGCCGCCGCAGCGCGGACTGTTCCGCTACCGCCGCGACGGCATCCACCATCACTTCGATCCGCCGCTGCTCAAGGGTCTGCGCAAGACGATCGTCGCGCGCGACGAGGCGGCGTTCCTCAAGCTCTCCGACGACTTGGAAGCGCGCGAGACGATTTCGCTGCGCGATCTGGTCGAGCCGGTCGCGCTCGGGGAGAAGGTCGCGCTCGACGAGGTCGAGTCCGAGGAAGCGATCCTGGAGCGCTTCGTCACCGCGGCGATGTCGCTGGGCGCGCTCGGCCCCGAGGCGCACGAAGCCGTCGCCGCCGGTGCGAAGCTGGCCGGCGCGCGCAGCAACGGCGGCGAGGGCGGCGAGGATCCCACCCGCACGCTCAACACGGTCAAGCAGGTCGCTTCGGCGCGCTTCGGCGTCTCGGCCGAGTACCTGGCGACGGCGGAAGAGCTGGAGATCAAGATCGCCCAGGGCGCCAAGCCCGGCGAAGGCGGACAGATCCCCGGCTTCAAGGTGACCGCCGAGATCGCGCAGCTGCGCGGCGCCGCGCCGGGCCAGCAGCTCGTCTCGCCGCCGCCGCATCACGACATCTACTCGATCGAGGACCTCGCCCAGCTGATCTACGACCTGCGCCGCGCCAACGCCAAGGCGAAGATCGCCGTCAAGCTGGTCGCGCAGGCGGGGATCGGCTTCGTCGCGAGCGGCGTCGCGAAGGCGCGCGCCGACGTCGTGCACGTCGCCGGTCACGACGGCGGCACCGGCGCGTCACCGTTGGGCTCGATCAAGCACGCCGGGCTGCCGTGGGAGCTGGGTCTGGTCGAGACGCACCATACATTGGTGGCCAACGGCTTGCGCGGCCGCGTGCGGCTGCGCGTCGACGGCGGCTTCAAGACGGGGCGCGACGTCATTCTCGGCGCGATGCTCGGCGCCGACATGTTCGGCTTCGGCACCGCGCTGCTGGTCGCGCTGGGCTGCATCTACGCGCACCAATGCCATCTCAACACCTGCCCGGTCGGGATCGCGACGCAGGACGCCGCGCTGCGCGGCAAGTTCCCCGGCACGCCCGAAGACGCCGAGACGTTCCTGCGCTTCGTCGCGCGCGACGTGCGCCGGCGCCTGGCCGCTCTGGGCGCCCGCTCGCTCGGCGAGATCCGCGGCCGCAGCGACTTGGTCAAGCCGCGCTACGAACGCGCGAAGGGCATCGACCTCGACGAGATCCTGCGTCTGCCGGAGACGCGTGCGCCGTACGACTCGGCGCGCGTCGACAACGCGCACCTCGACGACGAGGCGATCGCCGGCGGAACCCAGCGCATCACGCCGGCCGACCGTGCCGTTGCGACGCGGCTCTCGTACGACGCGGTGGTCCGCCGCCAGCGCGGCGAGTACGTCGGCCCGGCGGTCTACCGCTACCGCGGCAGCGCGGGGCAGAGCTTCGGCGCGTTCTTGGCCGCTCCGCTGACGCTCGAGCTCGACGGCGAAGCCAACGACGGCACCGGCAAGGGGATGAGCGGCGGCACGTTGATCGTGCGCGGCGCCGGCACGGCCGACGAGCCGGCGATCGGGAACGCGTGCTTCTACGGCGCGCGCGGCGGCGAAGCGTACGTCCGCGGCACCGCCGGCGAACGGCTGGCGGTGCGCAACAGCGGCGCCACGGTGGTCGTCGAAGGCGCCGGCGACCACGCCTGCGAGTACATGACCAAGGGCACCGTCGCGATCCTCGGTCCGACCGGTCGCAACTTGGCCAGCGGGATGACCGGCGGCGAGCTGTTCGTCTTGCGCGAGCACGCGCAGCGGCTGGGGCCCACGCCGCTGGTCGCGCACGACCTCGACGATCCCGACCGCGCGCGGTTGCGCGCGCTGTTGGTCGAGCACGCGGAGCGGACCGGCTCGCGCCGCGCACGCGCGCTGCTCGACGAAGGGCCGCACGGCTTGGATGCGTTCGTGCGGCTGGCGGTCGCGGTCCCGCAGCGCGCCGCCGTCGCCGTTTAAGTCAGGGCTTCGGCTGCGCGTTCTTGACGGCGTTGACCGCCGCGTCGGCGGCTTTTTTCGCTTGATCCGCCAGGGTTTCGAGGTGCGGGCGGGCGGCCTGCGCGCCTTGCGCCAGCACCGTCTTGCCGGTCTCGATGAACGTGCCCGCGTGTTCGACGGCCGCGTCGTACTGCTGCTTCGCGGCGGCTTGCACGTGCGGTGCCTGGTCGACCAGCGTCTGCTGCAGCTCTTGCGCGCGGGTGACCGCGTCGGCGACCAGCGGCTGCGCCTGGTCGGCCGTTTTCTGCAGCGCGTCGGCGGCCAGCTGCTGCAGCTGCTTCGCCTGGTCGATCGCCCGGTTCAAGAAGTCCATCGCAGATCGTTCTCCTCAGGTCGGGTCGCCACCGTCGACGGTGAGGACCCAGCGCAACGCGCGCGCGTATTGGTCGAGCTCGCGGACCGTGCGGCGCAGCCAGCGGAAGGCCGGGTCGGTGCGTTCTTGGGTACCGGCGGTCGCTTCGACCTGTTTCACGTAGGCCACGATGGTCGCCAGTTGGGTCTCGACTCCGTCCCAATGGGCCTGCAGCGTGCGGGCCGAGGCGTCGGGCAGGCGGTCGAGCACGGGCGGTGCGGGCCGCTCGGCGAAGCGCAGGGCGAACTCGAGGCGCGCCAGCGCGTAGTCGCTGGTCGCGCGGATGAAGCTCGCGAGCAGGTTCACCAAGCGAGGGTTCATAGTCGTAGCGGGAGTACCCGGGGTTGGGAGAGAGTGGACGTCTGTGGCTAGGAAGTACGTAATCGTCGGGAACGGGTTCGCGGGGACGACCTGCGCGGAGCAGCTGCGCAAGGCCGATCCGACCTGCTCCATCGTTCTCTTCGGCGACGAGCCGTACTGTCTCTACAACCGGATCGCGCTGCCGCCGCTCCTGCGCAAGCAGGTGACGGAGCAGAAGGTCATCATGCGCGACCTCGCTTGGCACGAGAAGCTGGGCATCGAGCTGCACTTGAACACGCGGGTCGAGGCGATCGACGTCGCGGGCCGGGCGGTCACGGCCGGCGGCGTCAGCTATCCGTACGATGCGCTGCTGCTGGCCACGGGCGGGCGCCCGAACCCGACCGAGGCGCCGGGTGCCGCCGGCGCGGGCAACGTCTACAACTTCCAATACCTCGACGACACCAAGGCGATCTCCGAGGCGCTCGAGACCGCCAAGGTCGGCGTCGCGGTGGGCGGCTCGTTCATCGCCTACGAGCTTGCCGAGGCGTTCGTCTCGCGCGGCGTCGAGACGCACTGGCTGATCCGCGGCCCGCGTTTCCTGCGCCGCATGCTCGACGAGGCCGCCGGCGAGCTGCTGCACGAGGCGGCGCGCGCCGACGGCGTCCACCTGCACTTCGGCGAGGAGATCCGCTCGCTGGTGCGCGACAACGGCGCGGTCAGCAAAGTCGTCACCACCAGCGGAGAGGAGATCGCGACCGATCTGGTCGGCATCGGTCTGGGTCTGACGATCAACCTCGAGCTGGCCGCCGGCACCCCGATCCGCACCAAGACCGGCTTCGTCACCAACGAGTATCTCGAGACCGACGTGCCGGGCATCTACGCCGCCGGCGACTGCGCCGAGTTCTACGATCCGATCGCCGAGCTGCACTATCGCATGGGCACCTGGAACAGCGCCGGCGCGCACGGCAAGCTCGCCGCACACAACATGCAGGGCGGCGAGCGCAAAGCCTTCGACACCGTCCCGGAGTACAGCTCGCTGGTGTTCAGCGGTCAGACGATCACGCAGTTCGGCCTCTCGCCCGAGTACCACAGCGGGATCGAGACGGTGACCCACGTCGACCGCGACAAGCTGTGGTACCGCGCGCTCTACTTCCTCGAGGGCCGCTTCGTCGGCGCCACGCTGATCGGCAAAGGCAACCGCGCCGGCAAGCGCCGTTACGTCGAAGCGATCAAGACGAAGCAGCGCTTCGAGCACGCCGAACGCCGCGCGCTCCTGGAGTGGACGGCCGACTAGGCACGGGCAACGAACGCACGCCGCGGCCCGTCACCGTCGGCGAATATCACTACCAGCCCGCGACGAGAAAGGTCGCGGGACAGGTATCCTGATCGATCGGCGTGTGCGTCAACGACGTCGCCGATGGGAACGCTGCCAGGCGGTTCGCGCGAATCGTGAGCCAGAGCTGCGTGAGCACCGTGCGCCCGTGAGGGTCGCGACGGCATTGCAGCTGGATTGCGCGCGCATCGGCCGTCCGAAAGCCGCGTTCGAACGCCGCGACGAGGCTGTCGTGCGTCACCGTCCGGCCCGCCCGGCCGACCAGATACGTGCCGAACGAGGAGTCCGCGACGACGCGGCGCATGGCGAGCTCCGTCGTGAAAAAGCGCGTGGGGTCGAACCCGAAGCACTGCACGTGCTTGTCGTACTCGTGCCGGAGCAGGTCGGTGCGCAGGCGCGGCATCGCGTCGGCCAGCCGCGCGCGTAGCGCGGGCGAAAGCGGCGGCACCGCATTGCTGCGATGCAAGAGGTCGCAGCCCTGTGACCACCACGCGCGAACGGGCACGTGCGCGCGCACCAGCGCCTGTGGCCGCGACGGCCATAGGCCGTGCAGGCCGATCAGCGGCTCGCGCGGCTGGCCGGGAGCGCAGCTCTGCGGTTGCCGCGCGCCGGTCAGGGGAGCGTCGTCGACGCTGCACAGCCCGGGCTGCCACGTCAACGCGAAGGTGTAGTGGCCGAAGTCGCCGTGTGCCGCCGGCGTCAACGGCGTCGCGGCAACGGCGAGACCGGGCCACGCCAGCGACGCGGTCAAGGCGAGGGCGGCGAGCGCGGCCCTCACGGTAAGTAGTACATCGGGTTGGGCAGCTTGTAGGCGCGCTCCGCGTGGCCACCTTTCAAGTCGCTCCACTGGTCGCCGACCGTCTCGAGAATATGGTATCCGGCGCGTTCGATCGCGGCGCGCGTTCCGCTCTTGAACGGGACGACGGATTTGTCGTGATCGGCAACGGGACGCATGTAGAGCGCGGTGAACGCGTAGCCATCCGCCCGTAGGTTCGCCGCCGTCAACGACTTCTGCGGCGTTCGCCGGCCGGTGATGAAGAAGACCGTGACGCCCGCGCGGTGCGCGGCGCGCGTGAGCGCGAGCGTGGCGGGGATCGCCGGGAACCCGCGACGAGCCGCCGCGTTCCAGGAGGCGGCGTCGTACCCGAAGTCGTGTTCGGCCTCGTAACCGAAGGTGGACAGCGCGGTGTCGTCGATGTCCAGCACGATCGCCGGGTGGGTGACGTGCGCGGCGACGCGGCGTCGCAGGTAACCCGCGGCGTCGTGTTCGATCGTCGCCGTCTCGGCGGCGTAGGCACCGTTCGTGTAGTAGGTCTTGATCTCGG
Source organism: Candidatus Sulfotelmatobacter sp. (assembly GCA_035504415.1). Lineage (NCBI taxonomy): Bacteria > Pseudomonadati > Acidobacteriota > Terriglobia > Terriglobales > Candidatus Korobacteraceae > Candidatus Sulfotelmatobacter > Candidatus Sulfotelmatobacter sp. Next base: position 146,849 of record DATJRY010000017.1, read on the forward strand.
CCTTCAGCCGGCCGAGGTTCTCGAGCTGCGAGGATGCGAGCGGCGCGACGCATGTCGAAACCGGGCACGACGGTGGAACCGGAATCGTCGCTTGGGCGCGGGCCGCGGTCGACGACGCCGCGATCAGGACGAGCGCGGCAAGCCCGCGCGCGAAACCCCGCACCTAGGCCTCGTAGAGGGTGCGCAGCGCGCTGTGATCGAGCTCGCCGTCGCCGCGCGCGATGAGTTGGTCGAAGCGCTCGCGCACGAGCTTGGCGGCGACCAGGTCGAGCCCGTTCGCGTCGCCGGCTCCGGCCGCGATGTTCATGTCCTTGCGGTGCAGCTTCGACTTGAAGCCGGGGTTGAAGGCGCGGTCGATCATGCGCTGACCGTGCACCTCGAGGATCTTGCTCTGCGCGAAGCCGCCGAGCAGGGCGGCGCGCACCTTGACGGGATCGACGCCCGCCGCGGCGGCCAGCGCCAGCGCCTCGGCGACGGCCTCGATGGTCACGCCGACGACGATCTGGTTACAGGCCTTGGTCACTTGACCGGCACCGAGCGCGCCGACGTGCACGACGTTCTTGCCGAGCACCGCGAAGATCGGCTCGGCACGCGCGAACGCCTGGTCGCTGCCGCCGACCATGATCGAGAGCGTGCCCTCGATCGCGCCCTTCTCACCGCCGCTGACCGGCGCGTCGAGCGCATCGACGCCGCGTTGCGCGAGCGCCGCGGCGACGCGCGTCGTCGTCGCCGGTGCGATGGTGCTCATGTCGATCCACAGCGCACCGCGTTTGGCGCCGGCGAGCAGGCCCGACTCGCCCAGCGCGACGGCCTCGACGTCGGGCGAGTCGGGCAGCATCGTGATGAGGACGTCGCTGCGCGCGGCGACATCCTGCGGCGAGCTGCCGCCCTGCGCGCCGGCCGCGACCAGCTCGTCGAGCGGACCGCTCGAGCGGTTGAGCGCGATCAGCGGGTAGCCCGCGGCGAGGAGATTCTTCGCCATCGGCTTGCCCATGATGCCCAGGCCGATGAAACCGATGGTCGGTCGATCCGTCATGCGGCGCGGCTTCGAATCGAACCCGCGCGCGGCCTCGTGGACAGGCGAGCGACGCGACCGGGCCGCCGCGGGCAGCGGTCCGGAGACCGCCAGTCCGTTGGGCGGAACGGGGACGCGATCACGAACGCGGCCGGGCCGGGGCCTTGCGTCGCGCCGAGCTCCAACCCGCGCTGCCTAGGGACCCGCTTCCCGGCGAACGTCCGTCCCGGGATACGGCATCCCAAAACTCGCCTGTGTACGCCAGCGTACAGCGGCCGATCCGAGCCTGTCAATATGGGATACGGCATCCCGTATTGACGGGTGGAGCGGTCGTGCGCTAGGGTACCCGCATGGATGGCAGGACGCTCCAGCCCTTGCGCCGCGAGCAGCCGCTGCGGGATCGGATCCACGACCGGCTGCGGACGGCCATCCTTTCGGGCGAGTTGGCGCCCGGGACGCCGGTCATCGAGGCCGAGCTGGCGGCCCGCCTGGGCGCCAGCCGAACCCCGGTTCGCGAGGCGTTGCGACGGCTGGAGGCCGCCGGGCTGCTCGAGCCCCGCGGTCAGCGCGGCAGCGTGGTGCGGGTCCTGGCGGCCTCGGAGATCGAGGCCCTGTTCGAGATCCGCGAGGCGCTCGAGTCACTGGCCGCGCGCCGTGCGGCGCGAGCCGCCAACAACGCGGTCCTGCGGCGCGTCGAGCGCCATCTGGCCGGGATGCGCGCCGCGATCGACGATCCCAACGAGATGGAACGGCACGACACCGACTTCCACGACGCGATCGTCGCCGCCGGCGGCAGCGAGCGGCTCAAACGCATGCTCAGCGACATTCGCGAGGAGCTGATCGTCCATCGCTTTCTCTCGCTCTCCGACCCGCTGCGGCGGCGGGCGACGCTGCGCGAGCACGAGGCGATCGTCGTCGCGCTGCGCGCCGGCGACGAGGCGGCGGCGGCGGCGCGCTCGGCCGAGCACGTCGCGGCCGTGCGCGAGACGCTGCTGCAGCGTGCAGCCTTGGGCGCCGCGAGCGCGCGCGTGCGCGCATGAGCGCGACGCTCGGACCCACGACCCTGTACGAGCGGTTCGCCGCGATCGTCGGGCCGCGCAACGCCATCGTCGCGCCGACCGAGCTGCGCACCTACGAGTGCGACGGGCTGCTCGGCTATCGCGTGCGGCCCGAGATCGTCGTGCTGCCCGGCTCGACCGAGGAGGTCGTCGCCTGCGTGCGGCTGGCGCGCGCGCTCGACATGCCGATCGTGCCGCGCGGCGCCGGGACCGGTCTCTCCGGCGGCGCGCTGCCCAGCGAAGGCTGCGTCGTCATCGGGCTCTCGCGGATGAAGAAGATCCTCGAGGTCGACCTCGATGAACGCATCGCGCGCGTGCAGCCCGGCGTCATCAACCTGGACATCAGCCGCGCGCTGGCGCCGCTGGGGTATTACTACGCGCCCGATCCCAGCTCGCAGAGCGTCTGCACGATCGGCGGCAACGTCGCCGAGAACTCGGGCGGCGCGCACTGCCTCAAGTACGGCTTCACCGTCAATCACGTGCTGGGGTTGACGCTGGTGACCGGCGCCGGTGAGGTCGTGCAGATCGGCTCGGCCGACGGCGCACCCGATCCGCTCGGCTACGATCTGTGCGGCGTCGTGGTCGGCAGCGAGGGGATGACGGGAATCGTCACGGAGGTGCTGGTGCGCGTGCTGCGCACGCCCGAACGCACGCGCACGCTGTTCGCGACCTTTCCTTCCACCGACGAGGGCGGCGATGCCGTCTCGCGCATCATCGGCGCCGGCATCATCCCGGCCGCGATCGAGATGTGCGACCAGCTGGCCATCGAAGCGATCGTGCTGGCGACCGGGGTCGACTGGCCGCTCGACGTCGGCGCGCTCGTGCTGATGGACGTCGACGGGCCCGCCGCCGAGGTCGAGGAGACCGCGGCGCGTGCGCAGGAGCACCTGCGCGCGGCCGGCGCGATCGAGATCCGCACGCCCAAGGACGAGCACGAGCGCGCGCTGGCGTGGAAGGGCCGCAAGGCGGCCTTCGCCGCGATGGGCCGCATCTCGCCGAACTACTACGTCCAGGACGGCGTCATCCCGCGGCGGGCGATCGCGCCCGTGCTGCGCGAGATCGCCGCGCTCGGCGCGCAGCAAGGCCTGCGCGTCGCCAACGTCTTCCACGCCGGCGACGGCAACCTGCACCCGCTGGTGCTCTACGACGGACGCGTCGCGGGCGAGGAGCAGAAGGCCGAGCACGTCGGCGGCGAGATCTTGCGCGTCTGCTTGCGCTACGGCGGCTCGGTGACCGGCGAGCACGGCGTCGGACACGACAAGGCGTGCTACCTCGGCGAACAGTTCTCGAACGACGATCTGGACGCGATGATGGCGATTCGGACCGCCTTCGACGCCGAGCGGCGCTTCAACCCGGAGAAAGTCTTTCCGACGCCGCGGCTGTGCGGCGATCGTCCCGGCACCTACGTCCCGCACGCGGTCGAGCTGGGCGGCGAGGCGGGACGCGGATGACCGACGCGCAGATCGCGATCGCGGGCGTCGTTCCACGCCGTGTCGTCACGCCGCGCGACGTCGACGAGCTGCGCGCGCTGCTCGTCGAGCTGAACGCGGCGCGGGCCGCGTTCGCGTTCGTCGGCGGCGGCACCGAGCTCGAGCTGGGCAACGCCCCGCGCGCGCTCGACACCGTCGTGCGCACCAACGCGCTGCGGCGGGTGGTCGACTACGCGCCCGAAGACCAGACCATCACGGTCGAGGCCGGTATCACGTTCGCCGAGCTCGACGCCGTGCTGGCGGAACACGGGCAGATGCTGCCGCTCGACGTGCTCGACCGAACGCGCGCGACCGTCGGCGGTGCGCTCGCCACCAACGCCTACGGCGCGCGCCGGCAGCGCTACGGCACCGCCAAAGACTTGATCGTCGGCGTGCGCGTGGTGCGTCCCGACGGGACGCCGGCGCGCGGTGGCGGCAAGGTCGTCAAGAACGTCGCCGGCTTCGATCTCCCCAAATTGGCCGTCGGTTCGCTCGGCACGCTGTTCGGCATCGTCGAGGCGACGCTGCGCGTCTATCCGGTCCCCGCCGCGCGCACGACGTTGACCTACGCGCTGCCGGCGCGCGAGACGATCGCGGCGGCGTCGCGCGCGTTCACCGCCCAGCGCTTGGAGCCCGAGACGTTCGTCGTTCACGACGGGCGCACGCTGACGGTCGAGATGGCGGGCACCGCGGCCGGCGTCGCCGAGCAGTGCGCGGCGGCCGACGCCGCGCTGCGCGCGCTCGGCGCGACGCCGGCCGAGCCGCCCGCGGTCGACGCGCAGCCGCGCGCATGGCGCGCGCGGGCGGTGACGCCGCCGAGCCGCACGCCCGCCGGCGAGATCACCTTCCCGCTGCTCGGCGTCGCGCTGCGCGCGAGCGACGAGCCGTTCGACCTGGCCGCGATGCGCCGCGCGGCGAGCGCCGTCGTCGTCCACGCGCTGCCGCCGTCCGCGCGCGCGCAGGTCGACGTGTGGGGACCGCCGCCGCCGTCGTTCCCGCTCATGCAAGCCCTCAAGGCGAACTTCGATCCGCGCGGCCTGTGCAACCCCGGCCGCTTCGTGGGAGGGCTCTGAGGTGAGCGCGCGCGCCTACGCCGACCTGATCGCCGACTGCGTGCACTGCGGCTTCTGTCTGCCCGCCTGTCCGACGTACAACGCGTGGGGTGAGGAGATGGACTCGCCGCGCGGGCGCATCGACCTGATGCGCGGCGTCGAGGACGGTACGATCGCGCTCGACGCGCTGGTCGGCGAGCACATCGACAAGTGCCTCGGCTGCATGGCGTGCGTGACGGCGTGTCCGTCGGGCGTCCGCTACGATCTGCTGATCGAAACGGCGCGCGCGAAGGTCGAGGAGCAGGTGCCGCGCTCGCCGGGCGATCGCGCGTTCCGCTCGTTCGTGTTCGCGTTGTTCCCGTACCCCGCGCGCTTGCGCGCGCTGGCGCCGCTGCTCTGGCTGGCGGAAAAGCTCGGCGTGCGCCGGCTCGTCGCCGGCCCGCTGGGGAACGTGCTCCCGGCGCGATTGCGGCAGCTGGCGACCGTGGCACCGCCGGTGGACCTGGCCGCGACCTTCGCCGCGCTGCCGGAACGCACGCCGGCGCGCGGCGCGCAGCGCGCCAAGGTCGCGCTGGTCGCCGGCTGCGTGCAGCGCACGTTCTTCCCGGGCGTCAACGCCGCGACGGTGCGGGTGCTGGCGGCCGAAGGCTGCGAGGTCGTCGTGCCGCGCGGGCAGGGCTGCTGCGGCGCGCTCTCGCTGCACAGCGGCCGCCTCGAGGAGGCCAAGGCGTTCGCGCGCGCGCTGATCGTGCGCTTCGAGCGCGAACCGGTCGACGCGATCCTGGTCAACGCCGCCGGCTGCGGCTCCTCGCTCAAAGAGTACGGCGACCTGCTCGCGGACGAGCCGGCGTGGGCCGCGCGCGCGGCGGCGTTCGCCGCTCGGGTGCGCGACGTCAACGAGTGGTTGGCCACGCTCGAGCCGCGCGCCCCGCGCAGCCCGCTTCCGCTCCGCGTCGCGTATCACGACGCGTGCCACCTCGCCCACGCGCAGCGCGTGCGCGAGCAGCCCCGCGCGCTGCTGCGTTCGATCCCGGCGCTCGAGCTGGTCGAGATCGCCGAGGGCGATCAGTGCTGCGGTAGCGCCGGTACCTACAACCTGTTCGAGCCGGCCGCGGCGCGTGAGATCGGGTTGCGCAAAGTCGACAACGTGCAGCGCTGCGCGCCGGACCTGTTGGCGAGCGCCAACCCGGGTTGCACGCTGCAGATCGGCTCGCTGCTGGCGGAGCGCGGCGCGCACCTGCCGGCCGCGCATCCCCTCGAGATCCTCGACGCCGCGATCAACGGAACGCCGCTGCCGCGCTGAGTGAGGCCGGCCGCGGCCGGCTCACCGCTGCGGCGGGCGCCCATTGACGAAGGGGTTCGGTGCCGCGCGCGGCTGCGGTGAGGAGCCGCCGGCGGTCTTCTTCTTGCCGCTCACGCCGATCGAGCTCGTGTAGATGTCGACGTTGACGGTCGCGCTCTGACTGTTCGCGCCGGTGACGTGTACGGTGCAGGCGACGCTCGGCGCCGGCGAGACCGTCGGCGCCGCCTGCGCGGTGACCGTGATCGTCGTCGCCGCGGAGTTTGGCGCGATGTTGACGTTGCCGGGCGAGACGGTCGCCGCCGCGCCGTCGCCGCCGCAGCTCGGCTGTCCGATCGTGATGGTGCCGCTCGGACCGGTCTGCTGCACGGTGAACGTCGCCGAGCCCGGGACCTGCGTGATCTGGACGGTCGTCGGCGAGACGGTCAGCGCGCTGAAGCCCGGCGGGATCGTCGGCGTCGGCGATGCGGTCGGCGTCGGCGAGGTGACCGGGACGCCCGACGGGATCGGCGTCGGCGAGGGGCTGGCGGTCGGGACCGGCGTGGCGGTCGGCGTCGCCGTGATCGCCGGCGTCGGTGAGGCGGTCGGCGTCGCGGTGATCACCGGCGTCGGCGAGGCGGTCGGCGTCGGCGTGGCGACCGGCGTGGGCGTGGGCGTCGGCGTGCCGCGCGTCGCGTCGGCGACGATCAGCCCGGCCAGCGCGGCGCCGGCGGCGCCCAGCGCGAGCGTGGAACCGGCGATCCCGCCGGCACCCGCCCCGGCCCCGGCCCCGGCACCGGCTCCGGCGCCTGCACCGCCACCGCCGCCCGCGCCCGAACCGGACCCGGTCGGGTCGGACGGTGTCGAACCGGCCGGCGGGTTGAGGTTGCCGAACTGGTTGAAGGCCGGGTTGTTGATCAGGTTCGCGTTGGTCACTTGGAAGGTCGCGTTGAGGATCGAGTTGCCCAGAATCGTCGCGCCTTGACCGGTGACCAGGGTGAACGTCTTGGTTCCGATCTGCACGACGACGTCGCCCGGCTGACAGACGACGCATACGATCTGCGTGCCCTGCGGGCCGCTCGCGATGAAGCCTTCCGTCCCGCGTACCGCGATCTGCGAGGTCGGGGTGGTGAACGTGTAGTTCGACTGTCCGCCTTGCGGGTGCACGACCTTGAAGTGCATCGCGCCCTGCGCCAAGGTGATCTGGTTCTGTCCGGCGCCGACGGCGTTGAACGCGCCGACTTGCACGGTCGTCTTTTCGCCGATGTCGACTTGCGAGCTGTCGCGCAGCGTCAAGATCGCGGCCGAGTTGGCTTGGGTGACGGCGTACGCGTCGTCCGGCAAATCCTCGCGCGAGAACACCGGATGCAAGGTGTCGGTGAGCGTCTGCTTGTAGCCGACCGTGCCCTTGACGCGGGTCAGCTCCTTGTCACCGCTCGCTGCCCCCACGGGCGCGACCTGCCCGAACGCCGCAAAGGCGACGAGCACCGCCAGAAGGGCGGCGCTCACTTGACGAACCATGAAGGGAAGCTTCCCGATGGACCGCTTGCGACCCTATGAAGCCCTGGCTTCCGCCTGGCGTGCCGTGCGCGTTCGCGACGTTCGCGTGCGCGAGGTGGCTTGCGTGGGCGCTCCGCGCACGCTGCTGCTGGCCGAAATGGGGTCGGCCGGTGCTCCGACGATCTCGCTCTCGGCGGGCGTCCACGGTGACGAGCCGGCCGCGCCCTGGGCGCTGCTCTCGTTGGTGCGGGACGGTCTGCTCGACGCGCGGTTCGCCTACCGCATCTGGCCGTGCCTGAACCCGAGCGGGTACGTCGTGGGGACGCGGGAGAACGCGGAAGGAGACGACGTCAACCGCAGTTTTTCGCGCGGCGGCACGACGCCTGAGGCGCGCGCCGTCATCACCGCCAACCGCGACCGCCGCTTCGTGCTCACGATCGACTTGCACGAAGACTACGAAGCGCAGGGTGCGTACGTGTTCGAACCGCTGGCTCCCGGCGCGTCGCCGCGCTTCGCGCCGATGGTCGTGCGCGCGCTCGACGACGCCGGCTTGCCGGTGCAGACGCTCGACGCGAGTTTCGATCTCGGCACGCCGCCGTCCGAAGAGCCGGCGTATCGGCTCGAGCGCGGCGCGGTGATCGTCGACGCGGAGGCGGAGGCGCGTTTGTTCAAGGGGTTGCCGGCTTCGCTGTTCCACTATCGCCGCGGCACCTCGCCGTTGACGATCGAGTCGCCGCGCCCGCGTCCGTGGGAGGAGCGGATCGCGACGCATCGCGTCGCCGTCACCACGGCGCTGGCCGTGCTGGCATCCGACAAAGAGCGCTAGGCCGGAGCCGTCGCCCCCGCTCGCGAAGCGTTCCGGGTCATGGCACAGCGCGATTCCCTGGAAGTCGACGTCCTCTTCGTCGGAGGTGGTCCTGCCTCGCTCGCCGGCGCGATCCGCTTGCGGCAGCTCGCCGCGGCGGCGGGCGCCGAGATCAGCGTGATGGTGATCGAGAAGGGAGGCGAGATCGGCAACCACGGTTTCTCCGGCGCCGTCGTCGATCCGAAGGCCTTGCACGAGCTGTTTCCCGGCGAGGACATCACCGGCGGCCTCGACGTGCCGGTCTCGAGCGACGCGATGTGGTTCCTGACCAACTCGGGAAAGATCGCCGCCCCGTTCACGCCGCCGGTGCTCAACAACCACGGCAAGTACGTCACCTCACTCTCGAACCTCACCAAGTGGATGGGCGCGAAAGCCGAAGAGGGCGGCGCCGACGTGTTCCCCGCCTTCCCGGGGCAAGAGCTGTTGTGGGACGGCGATCGCGTGATCGGCGTGCGCGTCGGCGACAAAGGCGTCGCGCACGACGGCTCGCACAAGCCCAACTACGAGCCGGGCCCCGATTTGATGGCGAAGGTCGTCGTGCTCGGCGAAGGTCCGCGCGGCACGCTGACCAAGACCGCCGTCGCGCGCCTGGGTCTGGACCGCGACCGCGATCCGCAAGTCTACGCGGTCGGCATCAAGGAGCTCTGGCGCGTCCCCGGCCGGCTCGCAGCCGGCTCGGTGATCCACACGCTGGGCGCGCCGCTGTGGAACACCTTCGGCGGCGGGTGGATCTACGCGATGACCGACGACGTCATCGACATCGGTCTGGTGACCGGGCTCGACTACGCCGATCCGACGACCGATCCGCACGACAACTTCCAGCGCTACAAGCTGCACCCGGCGATTCGTCCGCTGCTCGAAGGCGGCGAGATGATCCGCTACGGCGCGAAGGCGATCCCCGAAGGCGGCCTGCACGCGATGCCGCGCTTCTACGCCGACGGCCTGTGCATCGTCGGCGACTCGGCGGGGTTCCTCAACGGCTTGCGCCTCAAGGGCATCCACCTCGCGATCAAGTCGGGCATGCTGGCCGCCGAGGCGATCTTCGACGCGCTGCAAGCCGACGACACCAGCGCCGCCAAGCTCGGCGCGTACGACCAGAAGTTCCGCGCGTCGTGGGCGTTCACCGAGCTGCACGCTGCGCGCAACTTCCACCAAGGCTTCAGCAGCGGCATTTGGGGCGGGCTGGTCAACGCGCAGCTCAGCTTGATGACCGGCGGGCGCGGGTTCGGCATCCACGACAAGCTGGCCGGCGAAGAAGGCTACGCCCGGATGAAGCCGCTCGGCCAGGTCGAGACGGTCGCCAAGAGCAAGCGCGTCGTTCCCGACGGCAAGCTGACTTTCGACAAGCTGACCGACGTCTTCAAGAGCGGCACGATGCACGACGAGGATCAGCCGCCGCACCTCCACGTCGCCGACACCAACATCTGCGCCGACCGCTGCACCGTCGAGTACGGCAACCCGTGCCAGTACTTTTGCCCGGCCAAAGTCTACGAGCCGCACTTCACCAAGGCCGACGGCGCGCCGGCCGAGGGGCGCTTGCAGATCAACTTCTCGAACTGCGTGCACTGCAAGACGTGCGACATCATGGATCCCTACCAGATCATCACCTGGGTGCCGCCGCAGGGCGGTGAGGGGCCGGTCTACACGGGGATGTGAGCGGCGCCGGTGCCTGACGTCGCGGTCGTCGGCGCCGGCCTGATCGGCTGCAGCGTCGCCTACGAGCTGGCCAAACGCGGGCTCGCGGTCACCGTCTTCGATCGCGCCGAGCCTGCGCGCGCCGCGTCGTGGGCCGGCGCGGGGATGTTGGCGCCGTTCAGCGAGGAGATGCCGGACGCGGCGATGCTGGCGTTCTGCCGCGCCGCGCTGGACGCGTATCCGGTCTTCGTCGACGAGCTGCGCGAGCGCAGCGGCGTCGACGCGCGCTTTCGGCGCGAGGGAACGCTGCACGTGGCGCTCGACGAGCCCGCGCTGGCGGCGCTGACCGCGCGCGCCGCGCGGTACCGCGCCAACGGCGGTGAGGTCGCGCTGCTCGACCGCGCCGGCGCGCACGCGCGCGAGCCGCTGCTGGCGCGCGATCTGGCCGGCGCGCTGTTCGTGGCCAACGAAGCGCAGGTCGACAACCGCCGCTTGGGCCGCGCGCTGGTCGCCGCGTGTCGCGCGCTGGGCGTGCGGTTCGAATGGGTCGAGGGCCTCGCGCTCGAGGCCGACGCGCGGCGCGTGCGCGGGCTGCGCACCGCGCACGGCTTCGCCGCGGCGCCGACGGTGGTCAACGCGGCCGGCGCCTGGGCCGGCGAGCTCGCGGGCGTCCCGCCGCCCGCGCGCGTTCCCGTGCGACCGGTCGCCGGCGAGATGCTGGCGCTGGCGGTTCCGCCGACCGCCCTGCGTGCGCTGGTCTGGCTCGGGCACCGCTATTTGGTGCCGCGCGAGGACGGCCGGCTGCTGGTCGGGGCGACGGTCGAGGAGCGCGGTTTCGACGCCCGGGTGACGGCCGCCGGGATCCGCGACCTGCTCGACGCGGCGCTCGCCGTCGCGCCGGCGCTCGGCGCGTTCGCGCTGGTCGAAACGTGGGCCGGCTTGCGGCCCGGCTCGCACGACGGCCGGCCGTACCTGGGGCGCACCGCGCTGGACGGATACCTGGTCGCGAGCGGCCACTACCGCAACGGCATCTTGCTGGCGCCCGCAACGGGCCGCGCCTTGGCTGCCTTGATCGTCGACGGCGACGAGGACCGATTGGCGCCCTTCGCGCCGACGCGCATCGTCGGGGAGGTTGCCGCGAGGGGCGCGAACGCCACCTCGTGACGATAACGGTGAACGGCGAGCCGCGCGAGGTCGCGGCCGACGCGACGGTCGACGCGCTGCTGGGCGCGCTGGGCGTCCGCCGCGACGGCACCGCCGTCGCGCTCAACGACGAAGTCGTGCCGCGCGCGCACCACGCGCGGGCGGCGCTGCGCGAAGGCGACCGGCTCGAGATCATCGTCGCCGTGGCCGGGGGATAGAGGACCAATCATGGATACCGACGCCGATCTGCTGCGGATCGGCAGCTACACGTTCCGTTCGCGCCTGCTGGTCGGGACGGGCAAGTACCCCTCGCTCGAGATCATGCAGCAGGCGCACGAGGCCAGCGGCGCGCAGGTCGTGACCGTCGCCATCCGCCGCATGCACCTCGACGAGCGCAGCGGCCGAACGCTGGTCGACTACATCGACCGCGCGCGCATGACCGTGCTGCCGAACACCGCGGGGTGCTTCACCGCCAAGGACGCGGTGCTGACGGCGAAGCTGGCGCGCGAAGCGCTCGGCACCGCGCTGATCAAGGTCGAGGTGATCGGCGACCCGCAGACGCTCTATCCCGACACCGGCGAGACGCTGGTCGCCTGCGAACAGCTGGTACGCGACGGCTTCACCGTGCTGCCGTACGTCGTCGACGATCCGATCGCGTGCAAGCGGCTCGAAGAGCTCGGCTGCGCCGCGGTCATGCCGCTGGCGGCGCCGATCGGCAGCGGCCTGGGCGTCTGCAACCCGTACTCGATCCGGCTCATCAAGGAGCGCGCGCGGGTGCCGGTCATCGTCGATGCCGGCGTCGGCACCGCCTCCGACGCGACGATCGCGATGGAGCTGGGCGTCGACGCCGTCCTGATGAACACCGGCATCGCGCTGGCGCAGGATCCGGTGCGCATGGCGCGCGCGATGAAGGCCGGCGTCGAAGCCGGCCGCGACGCGTTCCTGGCCGGCCGCATGGAACGGAAGCCGTACGCCAGCGCGTCGAGTCCGACGCGCGATCTGATCGTCACCAAAACCGGAGAGCGTCCATGACCGAGATCGGCGTCGAAGAGCTCAAGCGCCGCCGCGACGCGGGCGAGCCGCATCTGCTGCTCGACGTGCGCGAGCCCGATGAGATCGCGACCGCGTCCGTCAGTGGCGCGACGACGATTCCGATGGCGCAGGTCCCCGAGCGGCTCGGCGAGCTGCCGCACGATCTGCCGATCGTCGTCATGTGTCACGGCGGCGGCCGCAGCGGCCGCGTCACCGCGTTCCTCAACGGCAACGGTTTCCCCAACGCCGTCAACCTGGCCGGCGGGATCGACGACTGGTCGGAGCGGATCGACCCCAGCGTCCCGCGGTACTGACGGCCCGCGTTCACTGCTGGGTGTGCGCCGCCCCCGGCTGCTGCGCCAGACACGTCTGCCAGGCCGCGACCGTCAGGTCGACGTCGGCGCACCAGTACGCGGGCCAGTTGGTGTCCGTCATCGACTCCACCGGGCTGCCGGAGACGAACCACTTCTCGAAGTTGGTGCGCACGGCCGGATCGGAGACCAGCTCGTCCTGCAGCGCGTGTAGGCCGTTGGCGTCGAGCCCCGGCAGGTGGAGATCCTTGGCGTAGCTGTACTCGGCGTCCCACGTGAGCGCCGGCGGCGCACCCGAGGTGGCCAGCGTGGGCAGTCCGGCCAGCACGTAGGTCGTCGCGTCGACGATCGTCGCCTCGAAGACGCGCGCGTCGACGTAGGCCGGTGCGTTGGCGAAGATCGGGCTGATCGAGGGGATCGTCAGCAGCGGCACCGGGTGCGGACCGCCGAAGCCGACGATGCGGAAGCCGTCGGTGTGGAAGTGGCCGGTGAGAACCGTCTGCACGCCGGCCCACGGCGCGTCGATCAGGTCGGGAACCGCGCTCGTGTAGGCGGCGGCGTAGGTCGTCACCGGCGTCTTCCCTTGCAGCGATGAGTAGACGTCGATCCCGGGCGGGATGTGCGTCACGAGCCACGTCGGCGCGGCGCTCGGACGGTGCAGCGTGCGGGTGAGCCACGCCAGCTCCGCCTGCGGCGGGTTGCGGTGCGGGTCGCCGCACTGGTCGTCGTAGTTGGCCGACCACACGACGCTGTTCGGCACCACCAAACGCAGGTGCATCCCGGGCACGTCGGTGACGTAGTGGCCGGCGGCCGAGATCCCGGCGACGAAATCGTCGGCGCCGCCGTCGGCGGCGTCGGAGGCGCCGTGACGGTGCACCAGCGGCGACCACGCGGCCGCGAAGTGGGCCAAGAACGGACTGCCCGGCGCGCTCTTGTAGTCGCCGCAGTAGGAGTCGTTGTTGCCGATCGACGGAACGAACTGCGCCTCGGGGAACGTCTCGCCGAAGCGCAGCGCGAGATACGCGATCGTCTTGTCGACGAAGGCGCGATAGGCGGCGTCGGTGTGGACGTGCGCGGTTTTGTCGAACAGCGACTGGAAGCCGTGCGCGAGGAAATCGCCGTCGATGACGACGACCAGCGGCGCGGGGTCGTTCAACCGCATCGAGGTCAGCGCGGAGTCGAGCAGCGCGTCGTTGGTGTCGGTGCCGTAGCCGCTGGGCGTGCGTTGGGCCGAGCTGGTGAAGATCGCCTCCCAGCCGGCGGGCGGTGCGGCGGCGAGCTTGTCGACCAGCGTCGCGTCGGCGAACGGGTTGAAGTGGACGTCGCTGACCAGCAGCCAGCGCTGCGTGGGCGGCCCGGGCGCCGGCGTCATCCGCGTCAGCGGCGTGCCGGGACCGATCGGGACCGCCTGCGCGACCCCCAGCAGCGCCAGCGCGGCACAGAGCGCAATCCGCCGGATCACGTGCGCTCCGCCTCGACGAACCAATGGACGCGGCCGTCCGAGCCGTCGGGATGGGCCCAACTGCCGACGACGTCGTCGACCTCGACCTCCTCGAGCGAGCGCGGCCGAAAGCCGCCGCGTTCGAGCAGCTCGAGCACGCCGTGACGGTCGAAGTAGGCGTGCGGGATCCCGGCCTCCTCGCCCTCGCCCGGCGCGAAGGTCCGTTCGTCGTGCGGGATGCCCAGGCCGTAGCGCGCGTCGCGGATCGAGCCGAAGGTCAGATAGACGCGGCTGCCGGGCTTGAGGACCCGCCGCAGCTCGGCCAGTCCCTGGCGCACCTTGTCGGTCTCGCCGTGCAGGTAGGCGTGGGTCGCGAGCGCGGCGCCGTAGTTGGCGCGGCCGCCCGGCAGCTGCGTGTACGGCGTCTGGTCGGGCACGCCGACCACCTGGACACCGGCCCGTACCAGGGCCCGGTTGTTGCGCCCCGAACCGATACCTATCTCGATGACCGGGGCATCGAGAGGATGCTCGTGCAGCGCGGTGATGAGCCGCGCTGCTAGCGGATGCGGAGACTCGGTCGAAGGCGATGTCATGCGTTCGGTTCCTCTAATCCTCGTCGTGGGCGGCGACGCCCTGGCGGTGCGCGTCTGCGAGGAGCTCTGCGCGACCCAGGGGCACCGCGCCGCCTTGGTCTGGATGCACGATCACGCGCTGGCAGCCAAGCTGCAGCGCATCGATTGCGAGTACGTACCGCACGCGCCCAACGACTACGACGCGCTGGTCGTGGCCGGCGTCGGCGAGGCGACCGCGATCGTGGCGATCTCGGACGACGATCGCCTCAACTTGCAGGTCGCTCTCAAGGCTCGCGACCTGAACCCCACCATCCGCGTCGTGCTGCGGCAATTCAACCGCACCTTGGGCCGCAAGCTCGAGCAGAACCTGCCGGACTGCTCGGTGATCTCGCTGGCCTCCCACTCCGCGGCCTCGTTCGTCGGGGCCGCGCTCGACCCGTCGTGCTTCTATGCGCTGCAATTCCCGGATGCGGGCGGCGTGCAGGCCGGATTCGCCGAGCGCACGGCCGCCGAGCTGGGCGTGGTCGGGCTGGCGGTCCGCGAGGCGCAGGCGAAACTACGCCTGCGCGTGATCGCCAGCGCCGGGCTGCCGATCAGCGATTCGACGTTGCCGCTGGGACCCGACGATCGGCTGGTCGTGTTCGCGAAGGTCGATCAGCTCGCCGCCGGCAGCGTGTCCCGCCACGTCGTGCGCACCGAGCGGCGTCACAACCACCTGCGGCGGCTGCAAGTCGCGTTCACGAAGCGGCTCGCGTCGGCGCGCCGCATCGACCCGGTCCTGCGGCGGCTGGTGTTCGGGCTGGGCGCTTTCGTGGTGCTCGCGATCTTGTATTTCGGCGTCGCGCTGCAACTCGACCCCGTCACGGCCGTCTATTTCGTCGCGACGACGTTGACGGCCACCGGCTACGGCGACATCACGCCGCTGGGCCACGGCGGCGTCGCGATGCTGGCCTCGAACGTCGTGATGATCGGCGGCCTGGTCGCCAGCGGCATCTTCATCGCCTTCCTCAGCTCCGCGCTCACGCAGGCACAGTTCACCGCGCTGCAAGGCTTGCGGCAGATCCACACCCACGGGCACGTGCTCGTCTGCGGCGTCGGCAACGTCGGGCAGAGCGTCGTCGAGTATCTGCTCACGCTCGGCCACAAGGTCGTCGTCATCGACACGCACCCCGACGCCGCGATCGTCGAAGCGTCCCGCGCGCGGCGCATCGAGCTGATGACCGCCGACGCGACGCGCGACGCGACCTTGGCGCTGTGCAACCTCGGCGCGGCGCGCGCGGTGATCGCCGTCACCGAGTCGGATACCGCCAACCTCGAGGTCGCGCTGGGCGTACACGGCCGCAACCCGCAGATCCCGGTCGTGATGCGCGTCCAGGACGACGCCTTCGCAGTTTCGATAGCGAGCCAGTTCGACGCGATCCAGACCTTCTCGACGACCAGCCTGGCCGCGCCCGTCTTCGCGATGCTCTCGCGCTTTCCGGGGACGCGCGGCCGGATCGCCTTCGGCGAGGACACCTACAACGTGGGGGAGCGCCAGCAGGGAGAGGTGCCGCAACCCCCTCCGGCGGACCTGTGCATACCCCTCGGCGTCTGGCGGCGAGGCTCGTTCCTCTTCATCGACTCCTTTGCCGAGATGGAGCCCTACGACCGGCTTCTGTTCTTGGTCCCGATGTCACAATTCAAACCGCCGGCGGGGACTCGCGAGTCCTTGGCGGCAACCAACACATAGCCATCAGGAGGCGCGTTGCTCGAAGCGGGTGCGAAGGTGCCGGACGTGGGCGCCAGCGATCAAGACGGACACCAGATCCAGCTGCGCGGCTTTGCCGGTAAGAAGCTGGTGGTCTACTTCTATCCCAAAGCCGACACGCCGGGCTGCACCGCCGAGACCCAGGCCTTCCGCGACCAGAAGGCCGCGCTCGCCAAGGCCGGCGCCGCCATCGTCGGTGTGAGTCGGGACACCGTCGAGGCGCAAAAGAAGTTTGCCACCAAGTACGAGGTGAACTTTCCTCTGTTGGCCGACACGACGTCCGCCATCTGCGATGCCTTTGGGGTCATCGTCGAAAAAAACATGTACGGAAAGAAGAGCATCGGCATCCAGCGTTCGACCTTTCTGATCGGCCCCGACGGGACGATCGTGAAAGTGTGGCCGCGCGTGTCCGTCGAGGGCCACGCCAAGGCCGTGCTCGAGGCGGTCCGATCGCTCTAACGGCGACGGCTCGACTGACCATCGCGGGTTCGAGTGCCTCGATCCCGCGGCCGGATCGCGCCTGTAGCTCGTATTTGGTCGACGACGGTGAGACCCCGATCGTCTTGGATCTCGGTACCGGCGCGCTCGCGAACCTGCGCCGCTACGCCGACTACGACCGGCTCAGCGCCGTCGTGATCAGCCACATGCACGCCGACCACTTCATCGACCTGATCCCGCTCCGCTACGCGCTGCGCTACGGCTCTCGCCGCCGCACCTCCAAGCTGCCGGTGCACTTGCCGCCGGGCGGCACCGCGATGCTGCGCACGCTGGTCTCGGCCTTCGCCAGCGAAGGCGGAGAGTTCCTCAGCGATGTCTTCGACCTGCGCGAATACGACCCGTCGGCTGTGCTGCGCATCGACGGCGCAACGCTGCGCTTCGCCCACACCGCTCACTATATCCCCGCCTTCGCCGTGCGCTGGGAACGTGACGGCGCCAGCGTCACCTACTCCGCCGACACCGCGCCCGACGAACGCGTGGTGGAGCTGGCCCGCGAGAGCGACGTGTTTCTGTGCGAAGCGACCCTGCGCCACGGCGAATGCGAGGCCGGGATGCGTGGTCACTCCACCGCGGTCGACGCCGCCGAGATGGCGCGGGCCGCGGGCGTCCGCCGGCTCGTGCTCACCCACTACGGCGAAGAATCCACCGCGATGGATCTCGACGAGTCCGCCCGTGAGATCTTCGCCGGCGACATCATCGTCGCCGACGACCACCGCGTGCTCGATCTGTAGCCCGTAGCGCTTCGCGGGTGCGGTGGGCGGCAGACGCTGCGCTGCCGGGGACGCTCCCTGCGCGCATCCTGCGCTGCGGTCGCTCCGCGCTTCGTCGCTCTCGGCCTTCCGGGCCTTCGCGACGACGCGAGGCCCCGGCAGCGCACCGTCTGCCGCCCACCGCACGGCCATGGATAGCGCTCGGACTAGGCGTCTTCGATCGAAACGACCTGGTCGATTACAATGAGCAATGAACCGCTGATCTTCTCGTCCGCACCCACGGTCGACAGGTTGGCCCATCGTGAACCTGTGCGAGGGGAATTGAGAAGAGCCCAAACGTCGTCACGGCTGCGCTGATCGACACTGACGACACGACCGCTCGTGAGCTCGATCTTGTGCTTGTTCATGCGACGTGCTCCTATGGTTGCCTTGCTCGTCCCTGTGGAGCACGGTTGTCGACCATGTACGAGCTTGGCTGCCGCTATGATCTAGAATCGAGACCTTCGGCGAGCTTTCGCGGGCGGTTGGTGCGCGGTGCGTTGACGGGGCGTCGCGGAGCGGCGTGAGCCCGGAGGGCGGTAGGCGCGGAGCGCAGAGCGACGGAGCGCTGGATGCGCGTAGGGAGCGGCCCCGCCAACGCACCGCGCACCAACCGCTGCCACGACGGTTAGTTCTCGGTTTTTGCGTCGCTTCTCGGGAGCGAGAACTGGATCAGCGAGTTGACGGGGGCGAGGCCGCGCGCGACGACCGCGTAGGGTGTTACCTTGAGGTTCAGTTCTTCGAGGCGCGCGCGCGCCGCCAGCAGGTCGCGGCCGGTGGTGACGACGTCTTCGAGCAGCAGCACGTGTTGGCCGGCGCTGAACGGGCCTTCGACGTATTCGTCGGCGAAGGCGCCGTATTGTTTGGGGGTCTTGCGGACGACGATCATCGGCAGCCCGGTCATCTGCGAGACGGCCGTGGCGATGATCACGCCCCCGAGCTCGGTTCCGCCGATGACGTGCGGGCTGATGTCGGAGACGATCGGCGTGAACATACGAGCGATGCGCCGCAGCACGTGCGGGTCGCTGAAGAGGCGGAACTTGTCGATGTAGTAGTCGCTGCGCGCGCCGCCGGCGAGCAGATAGTCGCCGCGCGTCAGCGCGCGCTCCACGATGATGTTCTTGAGCCAGCGCAGCTCCGGGATGCGAGCGATCGGGCTCAGCGGCTCGTCGAACATGGGGCTTCCTTCGTCAGGCTCGATCCCGCTAGATCGACCACTGCCAGGCGTTCCACGACTCGTTGATCGGATTGGGATCGAAGCCTTGGAACGCGGGGTTGATGGCCTGCGGGAACACGGCGAACCAGAGGTAGTCGGTGGGCTGGTCGCTGGCGATCAGCTCCTGGATCTTGTCGTAGGCTGCCTTCCGCGGTCCCTCGTCGTACGAGGCGAGCGCAGCGCGCTGGTCGGCATCCATCTCTTTGGAGCAGTAGTGGGTGTAGTTGGTGCCGGTCGGAGGCGTTTGATCGCACGCGTACAGCGAGTGATCGTCCGGGTCGATGCCCGCCACCCAGCCGGAGACGGCGAGATCGTACTTGGCGGTGCTGAGGATTCCGCCCTGGCCGTAGGTGGCGAAGAAGAGGTTCCCCGGATAGCTCTTGACCTGCACGTCGATCCCCGCGTCGTGCAGGTTCGACTGGATCTCGACCGCGGCCAAGCGGCGCGTCGCGTTCTCGCTGTTGTACGAGACCTGCAGCGAGAGAGGCTTGCCGCCCTTGCGCATGATGCCGTCGGCGCCCGGCGTCCAGCCGTCCTGCTCCAGCAGCTGCTTGGCTTTGGCGGCGCTGTACGGATACTGGGTGACGTGCGGATTGTACGCCCACGAGTACGCCGGCTGATCCGACCACGCGATCGAGGCCGAGCCGCCGGTGAACTTGTCGACCAGCGCGGCTTTGTCGATCGCGTAGGCGATCGCGCGGCGCACCTGCACGTCGTTGAGCGGCGGACGCGTCGTGTTCATCAGCATCCACAGCGCCTGCGGGCTCCGGTCGAGCACGACCTTGACGCCCGGCATCGTCTTGAGCGTGGTGTAGAGATTCGGCGAGGGCTCGAGCATGAAGTCGACGTCGTGCGAGCGCAGCGCGTTCATCTCGGTGTTCTCGTCGGGGATCATGCGTACGATGATGCTTTTGAGCTTCGGTGCGCCCCGCCAGTAGTCGGGGTTGGCGACCAGCTCGATGTGATCGCCGCGCACCCAGCGCGCGACCTTGAACGGTCCCGTCCCGATCGGCTGCTCGTTGAACGGGATGCGGTTGAGGTCGTGGAACTTTCCCAGGATGTGCTCGGGAACGATGCAGATCGGGTTGTCGCTCTCGGCGAAGATCGTGTTGACGAACGGCGCGAACTTCTGCTTGAGGTGGAAGACGACGACGTCGTCGCTGGGCGTGTCGACCGACTTGATGTCCGCGTAGCCGACCGTCGTGTTGACGTTGTTGTTCGGGTTCACCATCGCTTGCCAGGAGAACTTGACGTCCTTGCTGGTGAACGGCACGCCGTCTTGCCACTTGACGCCGTGGCGCAGATGGTAGGTGATCGTCAACCCGTCTTTGCTGATGCCGCCGTTTTGCGTCGTCGGAACGTCCGTCGCCAAGTCCGGCACGAGCGTTTTGCCGTCGCCCGCGACCTCGATCAAGTTGTCGAAGCTCAGCCGGTTGACGAATCCTTCGATGGTGAACGCGGAGAGAATCGGGTTGAGGCTATTGGGCTCGCGTTGGACCGCGACGCGCAGCTCGCCGGGGACCGTCCCGGCGTTCGGCGCCGTGGTGCCGCCGGCAGTCTGATCGCCGACCTTGGTGCACGCACCCAGAGCCAGCGCGCACGCGAGCGCGCCGATCGTGAGTCTTCGCAAAACCGATTCCTCCTAACGGCGCTTCGAGGCCGTCTTCTTGACCGTTTTCTTCGCGGGCGCGCCCCTGCGGACGGACGCGCTCCGCGCCGGAGCCGACTTCGCGCTGGCCTTCTTTCCGGAGGCCGGGCGCGCCGGCGCCTTCTTGGCGGCGGTCTTCTTGGCGACCGCCTTTTTTGCGGCCGGCTTGGGAGCCGCACGCTTGGGTGCCGGCTTCGCGGCCGGTTTGGCCGGCCGTGAGCCGGCGGGCTTGCTGCCCGCCTTCTTGGCCGCCGGCTTGGGCGCCGCGCGCTTGGGGGCCGGCTTGGCGGACTTTTTCGCGCTCGGCTTGGCGACCGGCTTCGCCGGAGCCGCCTTGACGGACGTCTTCTTGGCCGGCGCCGCCTTGGCGGCGATGGGCTTGGCCGCGGGCTTGGCGGGCGCGGGCTTCGCGGGCGCGGGCTTCGCGGGCGCCGCTTTGGCGGGCATCGGTTTGGGCGCGGGGGCCTTGGCGGGCGCCTGCGGCTTGCGCGCCGGGGCCGCCGGCGAGGGACTCACCGGCGCCGGACTCGGGGCTGCCTGCTCGGCGGCCGGCGGAGCGGGGGCGGTGCTGCCGTTCGCGTGCGGGGGTGCGGCGGGGCGCGCCTCGGCGACCGGTTCGACCGCGGGGGCGACGGCTTCGGGCGCCGGCCCCGGCGCGGCGGCAACGGCCGGTTCGGCGGGGCGGGCGGGGCGCTTGGGTCGCCGTGGCGCGGGCCGGACCGGTTCTTCGGTCGACGCGGTGCCGTTGGCGGCGGCGGGCGCGGCCTCGGCGGGGACAGCGGGTTCGGGTGCGGCCTGCTCGGCACGCACGGGGGCGGGCGCGCGTTCGACCGGCGCCTTGGCGCGCTTGGGCGGTCCCGCCTCGACCGGCGGTGGCGGCGGCGGCTCGGGGACCGGCGCGGGCTCGGGTTCGGGCTCGCGGACGACGCGCAGCGCGACGCGCCGCAGCAGACCACCGATCGGGAAGACCAGCTCGTTGATCTCCAGCTCGTCGAGCACGTCGAGGACGATCTCGAAGGCGCCGCCCTGGTCGCGCGGCGAGTGGGCGTCCGAACCGATCGCGATGCCGACGCCGCGGTCGCGCGCTTTGCGCAACAGCCGCTTGTTGGCCTCGAGGTAGCGCGCCTTGTCCTCGTCGGAGTGCTCGCGGTACAGGAAGCGCGTGTTGAACTCGACCGCCATTCCGCGTGCGCCGGCGGCGGCCAGCATGCGGTCCTCGTACTCTTCGAGCTTCGCCTGCTCGGGCCAATGGCCGAACACCGCCGGCACGTAGAAGTGGCCGACGATGTGGCCGGGCAGCCGTTCGATCGCGTCGATCAGCGCGGCGACGTACAGCTCCCAGGTCTGGTCGGTGCCGACGACGTCGAAGAACTCCTGGAACTCCGGGTTGTCGAACGGCCAGCTCCAGTTCTCGCCGTGCACCGGGTGCGTGATCGGCAAGAAGTGGACCGAGCGAATCATCGCGTCGGGGCGCATCGCTTCGACGATGTTCTGCGCGTCGGGGCGCGAGCGCGGGTCGTTGTCGACCTCGGCGCCGATCGAGAAGCGCATGCCGCGGCGCAAGCCCTCGCTGACGACCGCAGCGTGACCGACGTCGACGCCGGCCGTCTCGGCCGCGCCGTAGAGATCGCCGGCCTGCGCCAGCTTGAGCGCGCGCCGCACGAGATTGACCGACGCCGGATCTTCGAACGTCAGGTAGTTCATGTGGTCCGCGACCATCAGGAAGCGCGGATACCCGCGCCGGCACGCGTGATAGAACCACAGGAACAGCATCCGCGCGGTCAGCGGGAGCGGGCGTTCCTCGGCGTACGGCTTGTGTTCGCCTTTGCAGTGACCGTGGACGTCGGGAATCGCGTACAGGCGCGGGTCGTCGCGCTCGGTGTTATCGTTCAACTTCTCGGAGTCCGCGGGGAATCCACATCTTGTCGCCGGCTTTCTTGGCCGGCTGCGCGGGCCGCGCGTCGAGCCAGCTGAGCGTCGTTTCGATCGCCGACTCGAGCGCCTTGCGCATCAGATCGAGCGTCATCGAGGGCGTCCGCTCCGCACCCTGCTCGATCGCTTGCGCCGGCAGCGCGGGGACGTGGATGAAGCCGGTCGCCACCGGCGGCGAAGCGTTCGCGGTCAGCGCGAGCGCTTCGTAGAGCATCTGGTTGCACAAGAACGTGCCCGCCGAGTTCGAGACGTAGCCGGGGACGCCGACGGCGTGCCAGGCGGTGACGATCTCCGTCAGCGGCAGGGTGGCCAGCCGGGCGTCGGGCCCGCCGCGCTGGATGGGGTCGTTCTTGCGCATCGTCCCGACGGCGTCGGGGATCTCGAAGTCCAGCACGTTGAGGGCGGCCCGCTCGACGGCAATCCCGGCGCGGCCGGGCGCGTAGCCGCAGGCCAGCACCAAAGCCGGTTGCGTCTCGGCCAGCGCGGCTTCCAGCCGGTCGCGCAGGGTGCGCGTCTCGGAGGGAAACACTCGCGTGGCCAGCGTGTACCCGGCGAGGGTACGGCCTTCGAAGCTGCGGACGAGCAGCTCGCTGGGGTTGACCGTGTGGGGGCCGAACGGTTCGAAGCCGGTCAGTAAAACGTGCCGGGACACGAAACGAAAGTTTTCTGCGAAATCCGTGAAGGACCTGCGGCGCTCGGTCGCTCCCTCCGCTGGGCCGAAAAAAAGCCGCCCGTTGCCGGGCGGCCGAGAGGGGTTTTCTTCGGTTTGAGGTCGGCTACGGCGCCGAACCTCCGATCATCGTAGAACCTTGGTAAGAACTGTCACTAGAAACGATGACCACCTCCTCTGGGTCCGCTCGTTAGCCTTCGTTCGTCTCTCGTCTGAAGGAGCCGCGGACGTCGTGTGACCACCGCATTCAGCGGCGGACGGGGTGATACCCTTCCAGCTCGAGGATTCGCGCTTTTACCTCGACGCCGTACGCGTACTGATGCAACGCGCCGCTGGCGTCGACGACGCGGTGGCAGGGGTAGAGCAGCGGCACCGGGTTGCGCGCCATCGCGCGTCCGACCGCCCGCGCCGCCGCCGGTTGTCCGATCGCCTCGGCGACCCAGCCGTAGGAGCGCACCTCGCCGGGCGGAATGGTCGCCGCCGCGCGCAGGGCCGACTGCTCGAACGCGGTCAGCTCGCTGATATCGACCTTGGCGAGATCGGGGCGGTGGGTGCGGAAGAAGACGTCGACCGTGTCGCGCACCCACTGCGGTGCTTGCGAGGGGACGACCGCGCGGCCCAGGCGACGCTGCAGCCGGGTCAGCACCGCTTCCTCGCCCTCGCCGCGATCCATCGCGATCGCCGTGATGCCGGAGTGCCGGAACGCCACGAACAGCGTGCCGATCGGCGATTCGACCGTCGAGACGGAGTCCGGCGCGACGATCTTCACCGTCTGCTTGATGTGGTCGAGGATCTTAGGGACCATGCTGCCGGGCGGTTCGACCGGCGGCAAACAGGTCAGACAGTACGCGATGCCTTCGTTCTCGCGGTAGATCTCTTGGCAGACGGCGCAGCCGCGTAGGTGGGCCAGCACGTGCTCGCGGCGCGGCTCGACCCCCTCGCGCATCTCGTCCCAGAGCCGTTCGACGTCGGCACAGCGCATGGGGTTCACTCCTCTTCCTCGGTGACGGGACGATCGTTCGGAACGATGCGTCCGACTTGGGGTCCGAGGATCCGGCGAAGAATTCGCACGGCGCGGTGAACGTGTGATTTCACCGTGCCGATGGGCTGGTTGAGGATCTCGGCGATCTCGGGATGACTGCGTCCTTCGATGAAGCGCAGCGTCGCCGCCGCGCGCAGATGCATCGGAAGCTGCAGCAGCGCCTGCTCGACCAACACCATGTCGGCCGCGCGGTCGACGATCTGCTCGGGCTGATCGGGACCCTCTTGGGTCTCGTTGAGCAGCGCGTCGGGGTCGGCCAGCGCGTCGAGCGCGACGTTGGTCGGGCGCTTCGAACGCAGCCGGTTGCGGGTGACGTTCAAGGTGATCGTGTAGAGCCACGGCTGCAAGCGCAGCTCGGCCCGTTGCTGCGGGTCCATCTTCGCCAGCGCCCGATAGGCGCGCACGAAGGCGTCCTGCACGATCTCCTCGGCGTCCTCACGGTTGCCGGTCATGCGCAAGGCGAAGCCGTACAGCCGACGTTGATAGTCGTCGACGATCGACTCGAATGATTCGGGGCCGGGAACCGGGCGGTTCACGGTCGCCGGTGCGGTCACGCGGTAGCGGTCTCCGAAGATCGGTGCTGCGAGCGCACTCATCAGGGTCCAAGACCGGAGCCTGGGAGTGCCGGTTGCGGCTGTTCCTTACCCGCGACGCCACGCCCTCGGGAACCAAGGGCCTGGCAACGATTTCCTTAGGAGGCCCGTGGCGTGGGGGCGCGCGCCGCCTGCTGGGCGAGCGGTCGCAGCGAGCGTTGATACAGGATGGAGACCGGCGAGCGTTGGGCGTCGGCGTCGAGGTTGCCGGCGATCTCCAGCGTCGCGTCGAGCGCGATCAAGAGCGCCGTGTCATACGCATAGTACGCGGTGCCGCTCATGTGGATGTGGCCGGCCAGCGCCAATTGCGGGTGGTCGGGCAGCGACCCATGGAGCGGACCGGTCGCTTCGAACGCGATTCCCATCGCGCGCACCCCGCCGACGGTCGCGTCGGGGACGCGGCGCAGCGTGCCGCGCAGCGGCGCGCCGGTGATCGGCGAGGGAAATTCGAACGGAACCGGGCGCTTGACGTGACCCAGATCACGCAGGGTCGGCGCGTCGAGCTGGACCGCGAACGGTTGATCGAGCACGGTCAGATAGTCGGGATCGTTCGTTTGTCCGTCTTCCATCTGGCCGGACGGCAGCAGCGTCGAGGTGTACGACGCGGTCGCATGCTGATCGGCGCCGTCCGTTCGCTTGTCGTACTCGACGCGCGCGACGTACTGGGTCTGCGTACCCGTGCGCGTGATCACGAGTTGCTGGACCCCCGTGTACTGGGTTTGGGTCCGTTCGTCGTGCCCGCCCAGCTGGAAGACGTCCTTTCCGCTGACCGCATAAGCTTGGTCCGCGCTTGCTATGGCGGCATTTCCCGCCATGGCGAGCAGAAACGCGAACGAGCCGGCGCATGCGGCGCGGCGGCGGAAAGTCATCGGGTTCCTCGGACGGACGGGCAGGTGTTTTACGTTCCCAGATTATGGTACTACGGAAACGTGCCGATATGTACGGTGAGTTGCTCAGACGGAATCTAGGTCGACTCCTCGCCGTAGCCGTCGCGCTGGCCGTAGGTACGAGCGCGATGCCCGCGCGTGCGGTCGGCGGTCTGACCCTGAGCCCGAGCCTCAACGCGAAGCTCGATCGGCTCTATCTGACCGCCTACGACGAGACGATCCAGCGGCACGCGACCCTGACGCGGGACGGGACGACCTACGTCTCGACCGGCGACATCGACTCGGAGTGGCTGCGCGACGCCAGCGCGATCGTCAAACCGTACATCGGGCTCTCGCAACACGACAACGGCGTCCAAGCGACCCTGCGCGGCGTGGTGGCGCGCCAGGCCAAGTACATCCTGATCGACCCCTACGCCAACGCCTTCTCGCGCAACTACAAGGTCACCGAGCGCAAGTTCGAGGTCGACTCGCTGCTCTACCCGATCTGGTTCGCCTACGACTACTACCGGCAGACCGGAGACCGGAGCATCTTCACGCCCACCGTCCGAGCCGCGTTCGAGAAAGTGCTGGCGACCCTGCGGGTCGAGCAGCACCACCCGCAGCGGTCGCACTACACGAACCCGCAGCTCGCCAACGGCGGGCACGGGAGTCCGGTGCGCTACACCGGGATGGTGTGGACGGCGTTCCGCCCCTCGGACGACCCGGTGCGCTACCACTTCAACATCCCGGTCAACATGTTCGCCGTGGTCGTCATGCGCGATCTGACCGACCTCGCGCGCGACGTCTGGCACGACAACCGCATGGCGGAGAACGCCTGGGGTCTCTCGGTCGAGATCCAGCGCGGCATCGAGCAGTACGGGACGCTCGACCTCAAGCCGTTCGGCCGCATCTACGCGTACGAAGTCGACGGGCGCGGTCATGCCAACGTGATGGACGACGCGAACATCCCCTCGCTGCTCTCGATCCCGTACTTCGGCTACCTGCCCAAGACGAACTCGCTGTACCTGGCGACGCGCAAGTTCGCGCTCTCGGATCGCAACCCGTACTACTTCAGCGGCCGCTACGCGCAGGGCGAGGGCAGTCCGCACACCCCGCACGGCTACGTGTGGCCGCTCGCGCTGTGCGTCGAGGCGCTGACGGCGACCGACGAGGCCGAGGTCGGCCGCGTCTTCGGCTACATCGCCGCGTCCGACGTCGGCGACCACCGCTTGCACGAGTCGTTCAACGCCAACTGGCCCGAAGCGTACACGCGCGAAGACTTCGCGTGGCCCAACGCGCTGTACGCGGAACTGGTGCTGACCCGCCGCGGCGAGCTCTACGCGCAGTCGCCTTAGCGAGAGAGGCGGCCGGCGCGGCGGGCGAAGTCGAGCGCGAACGCCGTCTGTACCGCGGTCAGCGGCGCCAGCGTGAGCGCTTCGATCGGCGCGTTGCACCAGAAGTAGGCGTGCGAGATCGTCGGCACCTTGGGGCCGAGCGCGTCGATGAGCACGATGGCGAGCAGTGAAGGCGCGACCGCGAGCAGCGCGAGCAGCGCCAAGCGCGGCAGGTTCGCCGCCTGGAGGCTGAAGCCGGCGGCGCGGACGAAGCTGGAGAGCGCGGCGAAGGCACCCCGCTCGCCGCTGAGCGCCGCCATCGGCGGCGCCAAGCCGAGCACGCCCCACAAGAACCACACGAACGGCGCCAGCGCCAGCGCGAACGGATCGAGCGGACCGGTCAGCGCGCCGGCGACTTCAGTGTTGTCCAGTACGAACTGCAAGAGGATCGCCGCGACCGCGACGCGTCCGAAACGCAGCGCCGCGCCGCGCGCGAGCGCGCCGGTCTCGGCCCGCTCGCCGGCGACGCGGCTGCCGACGTCGAGCGCGACGACGGCGATCGCGTACGCGCTGATCAGCACCGTCGCCCACTCGACGAACTCGGTGCGCCATTCGAACGCGGTCATGTCGCGCGCCGGCATCAGATACTCGATCGCCGCGGTCGCGCCGATCATCACCAGCGCCAGCGCGAGGTAGAGCCAGAAGCGGGTGACGACGCTCTCCAAGGCGAGGTCCACCAACCCGCCGATGGTCGACGGGAGGCGCTCGCCGTCTCCGGCCGCGTTCACGCGGCCAGTGCGCGTCGGAGGAAGAAACGCAGAGCGACGGTACCCGAGCACACCGCGACGTCGTCGGGGTCCGTGTACGTACGGCCGTCGATCTCGACGATGAACGTACGGTCGCGCAGCCCCGCCAACGTCGAGGCGATCACGCGCGCACGCTTGTCCGCCGGTGCGCGCGGCCCCAGCGCTTCGACGACGGCCGCGGCGAGCAAGTCGCCGACGCGTAGCGGCGTGGCCAGCGCGAATGCGGCCGATGCGGTGCACGAGACGGTCGTTACGTCGATGGGAACAGCGACCCGGAGCATACTCGAGGGTGATGATTCCCGCAAGGGCAGGGGGCTTCCCGGTGTATCCGCGGAACTCGGCGGCGATGCCGGAACCGCCCCGTCGCCGCCGTTCGCCGTCGTCGCCGCCGCGTCGCTCCACGTCGCGCGAAGGCGGCGGACTCCTGCCGACGATCGCGCTCGGCATCGGCGTCGTCGTCGCCGGACTCGGCATCGGTGCCTTTCTCTCCGCGCTGCAGAGCAAGAACGGCGGCGGTCCCGCGCCGAGCCCGACCGGCGCGTTCCCGATCGTGACGCCGGTCGCGCAGGCGACGCGCGGACCGGTTGCGACGGCGACCCTCGTCGCGCGCGCGACGGCGACGCCGACGCTCGCGCCTACCGCCACGCCCGCGGCGACCAACACGCCCGCGGCGACGGCGACGCCGGCGGCGAGCGCGACCCCGCACGCGAACGCGACGCCGGCGGCGCTGGCCAAGGCGGCGACCGCCGCGCCGACCCCGCACGCCACCGCCGCATCCACCGCCGCGCCGCCCGCGACGCCGCACCGCCTCGCCGCGGCGCCGCGCGCGGTGCCGACCGACGTCGTCATCACGCCGGCGCCGCGCGTCGAGCCCACGCTGCCGACGTACGCGGAACGCGCGCCGACGGCGCGCCCGGTCGAGCGCACCGCCGACACCTTCGCCGCGCAGGCGCAGGGCACGGTCCGCCGGTACCTCGACGCGATCATCGGCGGGGACGAGAACGCCGCGTACGCCGCCTTCGGGGCGAGCCCGGGCGACCCGAACGTCGAGCTGACGGAACAAGCCTTTCTCGACTCGGGTGCGCGCATCACCTCGCTGCGCACGCGCCACGTCGACGCGCAAGGGGTGACGATCGAAGCGGAGCTGAGCACCGCGCGCGGCGCGTACGCCGCCACCTATCACGTCGTTCGCGGCGCCAACGGACCGGTCATCGACCAGCACGACTACATCAAGATCTGATCGCCGCGAGGAGGAGCCCGCCGTGTCCACGATCCCCTCGACCATCGAAGGCCTGCTCTCGACCGGCGAGATCGTTCCGCCGCCGCCCGGCGTCGCGCACTGGTTCCACCTGCCGGATCAGGACGCGTACGTCGCGGACGGTCTGCGCGACACCGACGCGTACTGGCGCGCGGCGGCAAAGCGCATCGTCTGGGCGAGCGAGCCGACCAGCGTGTTCCACGGTCGCATCGACGACCAGCATTGGTTCGCCGACGGGCGGCTCAACGCGACCGTGTCGTGCTTGGACGAGCCCGCGCGCACGCATCCCGACGCGGTCGCGTACGAGTATTTGTGCGAGACGGGCGAAGCGCGGCGCGTCACCTACGCCGCGCTGCTGGCGCAGGTCAACCGTCTGGCCAACGCGCTGCGAGCCGACGGCGTGCGCTCCGGCGATCGCGTCTGCATCTACATGCCGCTGACGGTCGAGGGGATCGTCGCGATGCTGGCCTGCGCGCGCATCGGCGCGATCCACTCGGTGATCTACGCGGGCTTGGGCTCAGGCGCGCTGCGCGACCGGATCCTGGACGCCGGGGCGAAGGTGCTGTTCGTCGGCGACGTCACCTACCGCCGCGGCAAGACCGTCGACCTCAAGCAGATCGCCGACGTCGCGGTGGCGGAGCTGCCGCAGGTCGAGCGCATCGTCGTCCATCGCCGCGGCGGGCCGGGCGGCACGCGCGATCGGCGCGAGATCGAGTGGGACGCCTTCCTCGCCGGCCACCCCCAGACCGCCGAGCCGGAGATCGTCGACGCCGAGCACCCGCTGTTCATCCTCTACACCAGCGGCACGACCGGCAAGCCGAAGGGCGTGGTGATGAACCACGGCGGCTATTTGGTCGGCGCCGCGACGCTGCTGGCCCAGACCACCGGCATCACGCCGCAGGACGTCTACTGGTGCACCAGCGACATCGGCTGGATCGTCGGCCACACGATGATGGTGTACGGCGCGCTGACCAACCGCTACCGCTGCGTGCTGCGCGAAGGCGCACCCGACTATCCGGCGAGCGACGCCGTCTACGCGACGATGGCGCAGCTCGGCGTGACCAAGCTCTACACCGCGCCGACGCTGGCGCGCATGCTGCTGCGCCAAGGCGCCGAGCTGGCCGAGCGGCACGACCTCTCCAAGCTCGAGGCGATCTGGTGCGCCGGCGAGCCGCTCAACCCCGAGGCGTGGCGGTTTCTGTACGAGGTCATCGGCAAGCGGCGCGTCGCCGTGCTCAACCAGTGGTGGCAGACCGAAGTCGCCGCGCCGGCCTGCGGCTTCTTCCCGACCACGCCGGTGCGGCCGGATCGCAGCGGCAAGGCGCTGGGACCGATCGCGTTCTCGATCCGCGACGGCAACGGCGCGCCGATCCCGCCCGGCGGTAGCGGCGGCCTCTTGGTGATCGAGAACCCGCTCCCGCACATGTTCGCCACCGTATGGGGCGACCGCGAGCGCCACGCACAGTATTTCCGCTGGGGCACGTAGGTCGCGGGGGACGTCGCGACGTGCGACGCCGAGGGTTTCCTCGCCATCCTGGGCCGCGCCGATGACGTCCTCAACGTCGCCGCGCACCGCATCGCGACGGCCGACGTCGAGAGCGCGCTGGTCTCGCACCCCGCCTGCGGCGAAGCCGGCGTGTGCGGGGTCCCGGACGACCTCAAGGGGGAAGCGATCGTCGCCTACGTCGTGCTGCGCGGCGGTTACAGCGCTTCGGACGAGCTGGCCGCGCAGCTGGTCGCGCACGTGCGCACCGAGCTGGGCGCGATCGCGACCCCGTCCGCCATCCGCTTCACCGCCAAGCTCCCCAAGACGCGCAGCGGCAAGATCATGCGCCGCCTGCTCAAAGCCCAAGAGACGGGCCAAGAGCTGGGCGACGTCACCACCCTCGAAGAGTAACGGCTAGCGGAAGACTTCGCCGATGACGCGGCCGACGTCGGCGATCGCGGCGTCACGGCGGTCGCCGTCGATCGCCGTCGCGCCGGTCAGGTAGACGGCGACCAGGAGCGGCTTGCGGCCGACGGGGCGCACGATGCCGATGTCGTTCGCCGTACCGTTCTCGCCGGTGCCGGTCTTGTCACCGACGGCCCAACCGCGCGGGAGGCCGGCGCGCAGGCGCGCGGCGCTGGTCTTGCAGGCGTCCATCCAGCCCTGTAGCCGGAGCTGTGCGGGGCGCAGCAGCGCGTTGCCGATCAGCACGTCTCGCAGGTCGGCCGCCATGGCCGCGGGCGTCGTCGTGTCGCGGGGATCGCCGGGGATCGCGGTGTTGAGGCTGGTTTCCGTGCGATCCAGCCGGGTGACCCGATCGCCCAGCGCGCGGGCGAAACGCGTGACCCCTTCGGGACCGCCCAGGCTCGCCAGCAAGAGGTTCGCGGCGGTGTTGTCGCTGTACTCGATCGCCGCGGCGCACAGCGCTTCGACCGTCATGCCGCCCTCGTGAACGTGCTCGCGGGTGACGGGAGCGTACGCGAGCAGGTCGGCTTGCGTGTACGGGATGCGGCGGTCGAGCTGCTCCTCGCGCGACTCCACGCGGCGTAGCACCGCGGCGACGGCGAGCGCCTTGAACGTGCTGCACATCGGGAAACGCTCGTGCGCGCGGTAGGCCAGCGTGTGGCCTGTCCCGGTGTCCGATACGGCGACGCCGAGGCGACCGCCGGTGCGCAGCTCGATCGTCGCCAGGCGCCGTTCGGCGGCGTCGGCTGCCGGCGCGCGCGTCGGCACGGCGAGCAGCGCCGGCGCGGCCAGCGTCGCGGCTGCGCTCGTGAGCAGGGTGCGGCGGTTCATCCGGGTTTCTCGTCCTGCTCGTGCTGTTCGTGCGCGTGGCGCACGGTCCCCTCGACGTTCCGCCGCGCTTGGCGCAAGAGCGGATCGTCCCCGATGTCCTCGTCGAGCGCCGGATCGAGCCCGAGGTCGTGGATCATCTCTTTGGAAGGGTCGTCGTCGGAGTACATGACGTCTTCGAGTCTAGACGTGGAGGTAACGGCGGCGCAAGTCCGCGTTCTCACGAATCTGCTCGGGCGTCCCTTCGAACTTGATCTCGCCCTGGTCGATGATGTAGCAGCGGTCGGCGACGGCCAGCGCGCTGAACAGGTTCTGCTCGACCAGCAGCGTGGTGATCCCGGAGGCCTTGATCTCACGGATCACGTTCTCGACCTCGCGGACGATCAGCGGGGCGAGGCCTTCGGTGGGCTCGTCGAGCAGCAGAACGTGGACGTCTTGCACCAACGCGCGCGCGATGGCGAGCATCTGCTTCTCGCCGCCGGAGATCTCATCGCCCTTGTGCGTGAGCCGCTCGCGCAGACGGGGGAACTTCTCGTAGACGTGGTCGAGCGTCCAGCCCGGCTTGCGGGCGGTGACCTGCGCCAGCTTGAGATTCTCGGCGACGGTCAGGTTGGTGAAGATGCGCCGCTCCTCGGGGACCAGTGAGACGCCCATCCGCGCGATCGTCATCATGTCGCGCCCGACCAGCTCCTGGCCGTCGAGCGTGATGCTGCCGGCCTGCGGCGTGAGCCAGCCGACGATCGACTTGAGGGTCGTGGTCTTGCCGACGCCGTTGCGGCCGAGCAGCGCGACGGTCTCGCCGGCGCCCACGTGCAGCGAGACCCCGCGCAGGACTTGGCTGTCGCCGTAATAGGTGTCGATCCCCTCGACGCGCAGGCGCGTTTGAACGGCGGTGGCGGTCATGCGTGCAGCTCCGCTTCGCTGTGGCCGCCCAGGTAGGCTTCCTGGACGGCGGCGTTCTCGCGGATCTCGGCCGGCGTCCCGGTCGCCAGCACGCGGCCCTGGTGCAGCACGGTGATCGAGTCGGAGATGCCCATGATCAGGTCCATGTCGTGCTCGATGATCAGCACCGTCATCTCGGTCGCCAGCTTGCGAATCAGCGCTTCGGTCTTGCGGGCCTCGTCGCGCGACATTCCGGCGATCGGCTCGTCGAGCAGCAGCATTCGCGGTTCGGTCGCTAGCGCGATGGCGATGTCGAGGCGCTTCTTGTCGCCGTGCGAGAGGTCGCCGCAGCGCAGCTCGCTCACGCGCTCGAGATCGAGCCGTGCGAGCGCGTTGCAGGCCAGCTCGTCGACGCGCCCCAGACGCGTCGAACGTCGCAGCAGCTGCGGCGCGAAGGCGCCTTGCACGTGCGCGAGCGCCGCCAAGCGCGCGTTCTGCAACACGCTCTGGTCGGGGTAGAGGTTGGCCGTCTGGAACGCCTTGGCGATCCCCAGGTGCACCCGATGATGTCCGGTCGTGCGCGTGACGTCGCGGTCCTCGAAGCAGATCGTCCCGGTCGTCACCGGCGTCGTGCCGGCGATCAGGTTGAAGAAGGTGGTCTTGCCGGCGCCGTTGGGGCCGATGACGGCGCGCAGCTCGCCGGGCGCGACCGAGAAATCGATGTCGGCGTTGGCCGCGAAGTGTCCGAACGACTTGCCCAAGCCGCTGGTCCGCAGGATCGGATCCATCACTTCACCCGCACCGAAGCCAACAGCGTCTTGCGTGCTCGGCTCCGCTTGAGGATCGTCCCGACGATGCCGTTGGGCAAGAACACGACGACCAGGACGAAGATCACCCCTTCGATCAGCTGCCAGTAGGAGACGACGCCCGAGAGCACGTTCTCGAGATACATGATGATCCCGGTCCCGATGACCGGGCCGAACAGCGTCTGGATGCCGCCGACGACGGCGTAGATGACGAACGATCCGCTGCGTTCGATACCCACCGAGTCGACCGAGACCGTCCCGTCGTAGAGCGCTTTGAGCGCGCCGGAGAACCCGGTGAGCGCCCCGGCGATCGCGACCGCCATCACCCGGTACGCGGCGGCGTTGAAGCCCACGAAGACGCTGCGCTCCTCGTTCTCGCGGATCGCGTCGAGCACTTCGCCGAATTGCGAGCGGGTCAGCGCGCGCACGAACCACAGCACCGCGAGCAGCATGACGGCGGCGAAGACGTACCACAGCTTGAGGTCGCCGAGGTTGCCGAACGGTCCCAGCGCGATCGCCGGGAGCGGCGTTTGCAGATCGACGTTCCAGGGTCCGAGCGCAAGCAGCGCGTTCGGAAACGATTGCAGGCCGTCGTCTCCGCCGGTCCACGAGCGCGCCTGTTCGACGATGAAGAACACCATCTGCGCGAACGCCAACGTCAGCAGAGCGAAGTAGATGCCGTACAGGCGAACGCTCAGCGCGCCGATCAGCGCCGCCAGCGCGGTCGTGACGATCGTCGCGCCCAGCACCGCCAGCCACAGGTTCGGATGGTCCGGCATCGTGTGGAGCAGCAGGATCGCCGCCAGATAGCCGCCGCCGCCGAAGAACATCGACTGGCCGTAGGAGAGCATGCCGGCGTACCCGAGCAGGACGTTGAACCCGATCGTCGCGATGCTCACGATCAGGATCTGCGTGGCCAGGCCCGCATACCCGCCGATCAGGTGCAGCGCGAACGGGAAGACGACCAGCCCCAGCGCCGTCAGCGCGAGGAAACGCAGGTCCGCGCCGAGCAAGCCGGTGCGCGGGGAGGCGACGGCGGGCGTCGCCTCGCTCGTGGTCGAGGTCATGACTGGCGAATGACCTCGCTCTCGCCGAGCAGTCCTTGCGGTCGCAGCAACAAGATCAGCGCCATACAGACGTAGATGACCACGTCGGCGGCGGGAGCGTAGTAGAGCGTGGTGACCGCCTGCAGCTCGCCGATCAGCAAGCCCCCGATGACGGCTCCCCAGAAGCTGCCCAGCCCGCCGACGACGACGACGACGAACGAGGGGACCAGGAAGCCGAAGCCGATCTCCGGGTCGAGGCTGTAGATGGGAGAGGCCGCCGCGCCGACCAAGCCCGCGATCGCGGCGCCGAGCGCGAAGACGATCGTCGAGGCGAGCCGCACGTTCCCGCCCAGCAACTGCACCATGATGCGGTCGCGCACGCCCGCGCGGACGATCAGCCCGTAGGTCGTGTATTGGATGAAGAGCCAGACCACCACCAGCATCACGATGACGCCGAGCGCGAACAGGAGCTGGTACGTCGGGTAGGTGATCGGCCCGATCGTGGTCGACGCCGACGCCAGCGCCGCCGGCATCGGGTACTGCACCGTCGTCCCGCCGAAGATGAGCCGCAGCGTCTCCTCGACGACGAGCGCGATGCCGAACGTCACCAGGATTTGCAGGGTCGGTCCCTTGTCGTAGAAGTGGCGCAGCACCACGCGGTCGAGGAAGACCGCGAAGATCGCCACCGCGATCGGCGCCGCCAAGAACGCGGGAATCAAACCGAAGTGCTGCGCGACCACCAGGCCGACGTACGCGCCGATCGCGTAGAAGGCTCCGTGCGCGAAGTTGACCAGCCGCAGCGTTCCGAAGACGATCGTGAGACCGACGGCGATCGCCACATAGATCAGGCCCCGTACCAATCCGTTGAGCAGTGCTTGGATGAGCGCTTCCACGTCTTACCTATGTTGAGATACGGAAACGGGTCGGCGTCCGTGCAGGCGCCGACCCGTGGGGAGCTTGGGGACCCGAAGGCTTATGCCGACTCCATCTTGCAGACCAGGCTCGAGAGCGGCGCGACGACGCTTTCACCGGGGTGGACTTCCAGCACCCGGCCGTAGCCGAACCCGTTCTCGGTGCGCTGCGCGACCGGCAGGCCCTCGACGACCAGGCACGAGTTGACGCCCTGGTGATCCTCCGGGCGGTACCATTCCACTTCCTTGGTGAACTGGAACTTGTTCCCTTCGAGCGCCGAGATGATCTTGGCCGGGTCGATCGAGCCCGTCTTCTCCGCGGCCCACTTGTAGATCAGGATGTCGGCGTAGGCGCACTCGCCGCCGTTCGAGGGCGGGAAGCCGTACTTCTTGGTGAACGCGTCGACGAAACGCTTCGCGCCCGGATATTTGTCGGCGTGGTACTTGTAGTAGAACGGCGCCGTCGAAGCGACGTTGTCGAAGTTCGCGCCGGCGCCCTTGGCCATGTACTCGTCGACGAGCGGGACGAGGATCTTGGCCGACTTGGTGAGGCCGAACTGCGCCGCCTGATTGACGCACTTGACCATGTCGCCACCGAACTGAATGATGCACAGCACGTCGGGCTTGGCGGCTTGCGCCTCGGCGAGACCGGACGAGAAGTCGGTCGTTCCCGGGAACGGCGTGAGCACGTTCTTGACGACCTTGGCGCCCTTCGGATTGATGACCGAGGTGATGTTGTCGAAGTTCGAGTGCCCCCACGCGTAGTCAGCCGTGATGAAGAACCACTTGCCGGTCCCGTACTTGCTGACCATCGTGCGCGCCAACGACTGCGCGCTCATGTAGGCGTCGTTGTAGCGCCGGAACGTGTGCTTGTGGCAGTTCTGATTCGTCGTCTCGTCGCCGTGCGTCAGCGTCGCCATGAAGATCGTCTTCTTCTCTTGGCATAGCGCGGAGACGGCCACGGCGACGCCGGTCGACGAGCCGCCGGTGATCATGATCGCGCCGTCGCGATCGATCATGCGTTCGGCGTTGTCGCGCGCTACGGCGGGCTTGGACTGGGTGTCGCCGCTGACGGCGCGGACCGGCATGCCGAGGATGCCGCCCTTCGCGTTCACTTCTTCGATGGCGAGGTTGTAGGCGCGGATCTGGTCGGCGCCTTGGTCGGAGTAGGGCCCGGTCAGCGGAACGTTGAGGCCGACGACGATTTCCTTGGTCGGTGCGGCGATGACGTACGGGGCGCTGCCCAGCGTAATGGCGGCTGCGCCGGCGGTGCCGGCGACGAAACGACCGCGCGACAGAGTGTTCTTCACGGGCTCGACTCCTTTAAGTGGACGGCCGGATAAGGACTTGGCAGCCGCTTTAGCTGGGAACGAGGAAACGTTCCTGCGTCCGACCCACCCTCCGTTCGGAAGAAGTCTCGGCGAGGGGCGGCGAGAACGCGAGGGCCAGCCCGTGGACGCGGGCCAGGGGGACGGATGGAGTGGTTCGGCGAGCCGCCGCGCACGGCGCTGGTGACCGGCGGCGCCGGCGGAATCGGCCGGGCGACGTGCGAGCTGCTGGCCGAGGCCGGTTACCGGGTCGCCGTCGCCGACCGCGACGTCGAGGCCGCGCGAGCGCTGGCATACCAGATCGACGGCCACGCGTTCGCCGTCGACGTCGCCGACGAGACCTCCGTGACGCGCTGCTTCGACGAGGTGCTGGCCGCGTTCGCGGGCAGCCTCGAC
This sequence comes from Candidatus Sulfotelmatobacter sp., assembly GCA_035504415.1. Classification (NCBI taxonomy): domain Bacteria; kingdom Pseudomonadati; phylum Acidobacteriota; class Terriglobia; order Terriglobales; family Candidatus Korobacteraceae; genus Candidatus Sulfotelmatobacter; species Candidatus Sulfotelmatobacter sp. The sequence continues at coordinate 183,728 of DATJRY010000017.1, forward strand.
GCGCTGGCGACCCCGGCCGGCATCGTCGACACGACACCGTTCCTCGAGCTCGACCCGGCCACGTTCCGGCGTCTCCACGACGTGAACGTGATCGGAACGTTCCTTTGCATCCAAGCGGCGGCGCGGCGGATGCGGCCCGGCGGGCGGATCTGCACCGTGGCCAGCGTCGCCGGAAAGCGCGGCGGCGGGCTGTCGGGGACGGCGGCCTATGCCGCCAGCAAGGGTGCGGTCCTGGCGCTCACGCGCAACGCGGCCCGCGCGCTGGCGCCGCTGGGCATCGCCGTCAACTGCGTCGCGCCCGGGCCGGCCGACACGGCGATGCTGCGCGAGGTCTTCGCCGACCCCGCTCACCGCGCGCGCATCGAGGGCTCGACGTTGCTCGAACGGGTCGGGGAGCCGCGGGAGATCGCCGAGGCGATCGTGTGGCTCCTCTCGCCGCGCGCCGCGTTCGTGCTGGGTGAGACGCTGACCGTCGACGGCGGACTGATGCTGGACTGACGCCGAAAAGGGTGCCGATGCCGATGCCGACCGATAGGATCTCCCGCGGCCGTTTCGCCGCCGCCGGCGCAGCCGCGCTGGCGAGCGTCGCGTTCGCGCGCACGCCGGCCCGCGCCGCGCAGTGGACGTACAAGTACGCCAGCAATCTGCCGATCGAGCATCCGCTCAACGTGCGGATGCGCCAATGCTGGGATGCGGTGCGCGCGCAGACCGCCGGCCGGCTCGACGTGCAGCTCTTCCCGAACAACCAGCTGGGCGGCGACACGGCGGTCCTGCAACAGCTGCGGTCCGGCGCGGTCCAGTTCTTCACGCTGGACGGCGGCATCTTGCAGGGGGTCGTTCCGATCGCGGCGATCCAGGCGATCGGCTTCGCGTTCCGCGACTCGAACGAAGCGTTTCGCGCGATGGACGGCGCGCTCGGCGACGACGTGCGCGATCAGATTCGGGCCGCCGGCCTGTACGTGCATCCCAAGATGTGGGAGAACGGGATGCGCCAGATCACCGCGTCGAACCGCCCGATTCGCAGCGCCGCGGATCTGGCCGGCTTCAAGATCCGTACGCCGGCCGGCGAGCTGTGGGTCGATCTGTTCCGTTCCCTCGGCGCCGCGCCGGGGCCGTTGAACTTCAGCGAAGTCTACACCGCGCTGCAAACCAAGGTCTTCGACGGTCAGGAGAACCCGTTCGCGATCGTCGAGACGGCGCGTCTGTTCGAAGTGCAGAAGTACTTGAGCGTCAGCAACCACATGTGGTCGGCCTATCATCTGCTCGGCAACCAAGACGCGTGGAACGCGTTGCCGCGCGACGTGCAGACGATCGTCGAGCGTTCCCTGACGCGTTTCGCGCTGCTGCAGCGCGGCGATACCGCGCGCCTCAACGACGCGCTGGCCGACAAGCTGGCGCGCCAGGGCATGACGATACTCCGCCCCGATACCGGCAGCTTTCGCGCCAAGCTCGCCGCCTCGGGGTTCTACGGCAAATGGAAGACCCGCTTCGGCGATCGGGCGTGGGACCTGCTGGAGAAGACCTCGGGGCGGTTGGGCTGAGTCAGCGCCGTCCCTCGCCGGGGCTGGTGCCGAAGGCGGCCTTCCACGCACGGCGCAGGTGGCGTGCGTCCTCGAGACCGCAGCGCTGCGCGACCTCTTCGATGGTGAGGCGGCGGTTGGGGAGCAGCGTGCGCGCGTGCTCGAGCCTGATGCGCATGTGATACTGTCCGACCGTCATGCCGGTCGCGGCGCGGAAGGTGCGGCTGAGGTGGCGGCGGCTGAGCCGTGCGATCTCGGCCAGCTCGTCGAGCGTGTGGCGCTCGGCCGGGTGGTTGACGATCCGGTCCTGCACCAAGTGCACGGCCGCGTCGAGGTGGTCGCGCCGGTCCAGGAACGAGTTCAACTGCGCGTCGGCGCCGGGGCGCCGCACGTGGACGACCATCTCGCGCGCCACCGTCGCGGCGACGCGCGGCCCGGCGTGCGCTTCGACCAGCGCCAGCGCCATGTCGACGCCGGAGGCGATCCCCGCGCTGCTGACGATCGGGCCGTCCTGCACGTACAGGCGATCCGAGAGGACGCGTGCCTTCGGAAAGCGGCGTTGCAGCTCGTCGACGTGTTTCCAGTGCGTCGTGCATTCGCGTCCGTCGAGCAGCCCCGCGCGAGCGAGCAAGAATGCGCCGACGCAGACCGAAGCGATCGTCGCGCCGGCCGCGTGAGCGGCCTTCACCCACGCGACCAGCGCCGGCTGGTCGGGCGTGCCGCGCCGACCCGCTTCGCGCAGCAGCCGAGAACCGGGCACGACGATGAGGTCGCCCCGCGCGGCGCGCGGCAGACGCTGCAGCTCGGCGAGCGCGACGCCCTGTTCGCTGGCGACGGAGCGCGCGGTGCCGGCGAAGACGATCTCGTAGCCCGCGCCCAGCGCGTTCGCTTCGTGGAAGACCTGTACGGGGCCGGCGAGGTCGAACAGCTCGACGCTCTCGCCGATCAGGAAGACGACGCGCATGTGCGCATGTTAGGCGACTTCGGCGAGGATGTCATCCACGCTCGCGATGCGCGCGAAGCGCCGCCGCAGCGCGAACTCGGTGCGCTCGACCACCGCCTCGACCGGCAGCTCACCCTCGCGCCGGCCCGGCACCAGCGGGATCGGGAACGTCAGGGTCGCCTCGGAGACGAAGTCGACGTCGTAGCCGAGGTCGCCGCCCAGCCGCGCCGTCGTCTCGCAGCACTGCTCGGTTTGGATGCCGGTGACGATCAAGCGCCGGATCCCGCGCTGCGTGAGCAGCTGCTGCAGGCGGGTGCTGGTGAAGCAGTTGCGGGTCGTCTTGTGGAGCAGCGTCTCGCCGGGCAGCGGCTGCACGAAGTCCATCAGCCGGTAGGCCGGGCTGTCGGTCTGGAAGTGCTCGTCTTCGTCGCTGTGCAGGAAGAAGATCACCGGCAGGTGTGCGGCGCGGTAGGCGGCCAGCAGGCGTCGCAGGTTGTCCTCGAAGCGCGGGTTGCCGCGCTGTGCCCAGCGCGCGCCGGCTTTGAACGAGTCTTGCACGTCGATGACCAGCAGGGCCGAGGAAGCGATGGGAGCGGGCGGTGTATGCGGCATGCGACTATTGTCGCGGGCCCGCGGCGCATGCGGAAGACCGCCGCGAGACCGGCAGCGGACATTTCGGGCCACGTCCGGAACTCGGTGGGATCGTGACCCTGCGCCCGTTCCTTCCGCTCGCGGTGGCGCTGCTGGCGGCGTGTTCGCCCCACGTACCGCGCCTGCAGATGCCGTTGACCGTTCACGCCGACTGCGAAAACCGCGCGGTCAAGCAGACGGCGATCGAGTCGATCGTCGCCTCGACCGACGACCGGATCCGCAACGAGCCCTATCCGGGCGACGCGGCGTTGGACAAGACGATTCACGCGGTCGGCGGCGGGTTCGCGTACTGGCCGAGCCAGCCGCTGCGCTTGCCGAACACCGCGCGCGCGCTGGGTCTCGACGGCGACTACGTGACGATGACGCGCGTCGTCGTCACGAATCAGGTCGAGAACGGCTCGCGACCGATCTGGCTGACGCTCGAGACGCCGCACGGCCCGAAGGTCGTGCTCGAACGCGCCTACGACATCCAGAACGTCTGCATCGAAGGCGCCCGCGACCTCTAACGACGGGTCCGCCGCAGCGCGGGGCCGACCAGCATCTCGAGCAGCAACGCGGCGATCAAGATGCCGGTCTCGGCCACCGTGAAGGTGCGGCGGTCGGGCATCACCGGGCCGACGGCGAGCGCGGCGAGCCAGATCAGTGCCAGCCCGCACACGAATCGAATCGCACCGGCGGCGATCCCGCGCCGCGTACCGAGTGCCCTGCGCACGTCGGCGAACAGCGTGAGCGGAGGACGCGTCCCGACGTCCCACACGATGAACGCCCCCGCGTTGAGGACGACCGCGAACGCGACGCGGATGGCGAGCACCGAAAACAGGAGCACGCCCGTTTGCTCCGCGCGCGGCACGCGCGCATCCTGCCGGCCTCGCAGGGAGGCCCAAGCCCACCGTCCTACCCCTGCGCCATGAGCGAGAGCACCGGACTCCCCGAACGCGTACGGTGTTGCATCGCCGGCGGCGGGCCGGCCGGGATGATGTTGGGCTTCTTGCTCGCGCGCGCCGGCATCGAGGTGCTCGTGCTCGAGAAGCACGCCGACTTCTTCCGCGACTTCCGCGGCGACACGATCCACCCGTCGACGCTGACACTGATGCAGGAGCTCGGCCTGCTCGACCAGTTCCTGGCGACGCCGCACGACGAGATTCGCGAGTTGACCGCGCACGTCGGCAGCTCGGCGCTGCGCATGGTCGACGTGCGCCACGTGCCGGGCCCCTGCAAGTTCATCGCCTTCATGCCGCAGTGGGACTTCTTGAACTTCCTCGCCTCGCAGGCGAAGCGGTATCCGGCCTTCCGGCTGGCGATGCAGGCCGAGGCGACGGACGTCGTCTATTACGGCGACCACGTCGCGGGCGTGCGCGTGCGCACGAAGGACGGCGAGCACGTCGTGCACGCCGACCTGGTCGTCGCGGCCGACGGACGCTCGTCGACGCTGCGCGAGCGGGCGCGCTTCGTCGTCGAGGACGTCGGGGCGCCGATCGACGTGCTCTGGATGCGGCTCTCGCGGAACGACGGCGATCCGGGGGCGGATTTCGGGAACATCGGGCCGGGCGGCTTCCTGGTCGCGATTCCGCGCAGCGGCTACTATCAGTGCGCGTTCGTGATCAAGAAGGGCGCGTTCGACGAAATCAAGGCGCGCGGACTGCCGGCCTTTCGCGACGACGTCGCGCGGCTCGCGCCGTTCCTCGCCGATCGCGTCGACGAGCTGAAGGACTGGGATCAGGTCCAGCTGCTGACTGTTACCGTCGACCGTTTGCGCGATTGGGCGAAGCCCGGGCTCCTGTGCATCGGGGACGCGGCGCACGCGATGTCGCCGGTCGGCGGCGTCGGGATCAACCTGGCGATTCAGGACGCCGTCGCCGCCGCCAACCTGCTCTGGCGACCGCTGCGCAACGGTGCGCCGACCATCGATCAGCTGCGCGCGGTGCAACGCCGCCGCGAGTGGCCGACCAAGGCGACGCAAGCGCTGCAGGTGTTCATCCAGAACATGGTGCTCAAGCCCACGCTGCAAACGACCTCGCTGCCGCGCGCGCCGCTGCCGGTGCGCCTGTTCGCGTCGATCCCGCTCTTGCGGCGCATCCCGGCCTACATCGTCGGGATCGGTTTCCGCGCCGAGCACGTCCACTCGCCGGCGGCGCCGGCGCCCGTCTCAGCTGATTAGTGCTTCTCGTCCGGCCAGGAGGCGATTTCGCCCAGCGCCGCGCTCTTGAGGACCTTGAGTCCGAGCATCGCGCACTTCATCCGACTGGGGCTGATGCCGATGCCGACGTTCTCGAGCACCGTCTCTTGCGAGAGCTTGGCGACCTCTTCGAGCGGCATCCCCTTGATCGACTCGGTCAGCATCGACGCCGACGCCTGCGAGATCGCGCAGCCGCGCCCGGAAAACTTCACGTCGGTCACCTTGCCGTCGTCACCAACGGCCAGTTCCATCGTGATCGTATCACCGCACAGCGGGTTCAAGTCTTCCGCCGTCGCGGTCGGTGATTCCAGGTGCCCGAAGTTCCGCGGATTGCGATAGTGGTCGAGAATATACTCTTTATAGAAATCGTCCATTTTAAAGGCGCTCCGCCCCTGGCTCCGCGCCCCCCACGACGCCGCGCGTCGCGGGGCCCCCGCGAGGACCTCGCAACGAGATTTCGATAGCGTCGCGATCGTTCTGCGCTCGGTCTGCCGACATGCTGCTATGCCACCTTAAACACGGTGGCGGCCTTTTCGATTGCGGCCACCAGGGCGTCGACGTCGGCTTCGGTGTTGTAGAGATAGAACGAGGCGCGAGCGGTCGCCGGCCAGCCCATCTTGTCCATGAGCGGCATCGTGCAGTGGTGCCCGGCCCGCACGCAGACGCCTTCGAGATCGAGCAGCGAGGCCAGATCGTGGGCGTGCACGTCGGCGAAGTTGAACGAGATGACGCCGCCGCGGTCCTGCGCGCGCGGCGGGCCGTAGATCGCCAGGCCGCGCGGTTCGAGCGTGCGCAAGCGGTCCAGCGCGTAGGCCGTCAGCGCGACCTCGTGCGCGCGGATCCATTCCATCCCGACGCCGTTCAGATAGTCGACCGCGGCCCCCAGGGCGATCGCGTCGGCGATGTTCGAGGTGCCGGCCTCGAACTTCCACGGCAGCTCGTTGTACGAGGTCGTCTCGTAGGAGACGCGCTTGATCATATCGCCGCCGGTCAAGAACGGCGGCATCGCCTCGAGCAGCGCGCGTTTGCCGTACAGGAAGCCGATCCCGGTCGGACCGCACATCTTGTGGCCGCTGGCGGCGAGGAAGTCGACGTCGAGCGCCTGCACGTCGATCGGCAGGTGCGGGACCGATTGGGCGGCGTCGACCAGCACCAGCGCGCCGGCGGCGTGCGCGCGCGGGACGATGACGTCCAGCGGTGCGATCGAGCCGAGCGTGTTGGAGACGTGCGCCAGCGCGACCAGCTTCACGCCGTCGAGCAGCGCGTCGAGCTGGTCCAGCACGAGGTTGCCGGCGTCGTCGGCCGGGATGAAGCGCAGCTCGGCGCCGGTCTTGGCGGCCAGCAGCTGCCACGGCACCAGGTTCGAGTGGTGCTCGATCTGGGTGGTCAGGATGGCGTCGCCCGGGCCGAGGTTGCGCAGGCCCCACGAGAACGAGACCAGGTTGATCGACTCGGTCGTGTTGCGCGTCCAGATGATCTCGGCCGTGTCGGCCGCGTTGACGAAGCGCGCGACTTTCTCCCGCGCGGCCTCGAACTGATCGGTCGCGCGCGACGCCAGCTCGTAGACGCCGCGGTGGATGTTGGCGTTGTCGTTCTCGTAATAGTGGACGAGCGCGTCGATGACGGCCTGCGGCTTTTGCGAGCTGGCCGCCGAGTCGAGGTAGACCAGCCGCTTCCCGCGCGAGGTCGGCTTGGCCAGGATCGGAAAGTCGGCGACGATTCGGTCCTGCTTGGCACGGTCGATCGTCGCGGTCGCCGCCGTCATGCGTCGATCTCCGTCGCGGCGTCGATCTTGTCGTCGAGCGCGGTCCGGATCTCTTCGCGCAGCGCATCGCCGGGGAAGCGCGCGATGGCGGGCTCGAAGAACGCCAGCGCGACCATCCGCACCGCGTCGGGCCGTGCGATGCCGCGGCTGGCGGCGTAGAAGAGCGCGTCCTGGTCGAGCGAACCGACCGTCGCGCCGTGATAGGCGCTCACATCGTTGGCCGCGATCGCCAAGGCCGGCACCGAGTCGATGTGCGCACGGCGCGAGAGCAACAGCGCGTCGTCGCGCAGCGAGGCGTCGCTGCCGTGCGCGTGCGGCCGGATCGTGATGTTGCCGAAGAAGCGGCCTTGGCCACGATCGGCGGCGGCGGTGCGCACGATGGTCGAGGAATGGGTGTTCCCGACCGCGTGCTCGGTGTTGGTGGTCAGCTCGACGTGCTGGAAGCCGGTGTTGAAGAAGAGCGCGTCGCACTCGGTGTCGGCGCCGCCGGCTTCGAGGTGCGTGCCCAGCACGGTGCGGGCCAGCGTCGCCCCCAGCTCCGCCAGGTGCCAACGCACTTTCGCGGCGGCGCCGGTGTGCGCGCTGCGATACATCAGCACGCGCGCCTCCTCGCCCAGCTGTTGGATCGCCGCGTAGTCGAGCTCGGCGTTCGCGCCCAGCTGCGCGCTGACGACGCCGCACACCAGCCCCGCGCCTTCGCCGATCTGGCGCTCGAGGACGGTCGCGCGCGCCCCTTCGCCCAGGACGACGACGATGCGCGGGAAGATCGCGTCGGCGTACGGTTCGGCCTGCGCGAAGACGAGTTGGATCGGCGTGTCGAGCACGACCCCGGCGGGGACGTGGACGAACGCGCCGCAGTTCTGGAACGCGGTCGCCAACGCGGCGAACTTGTCCGCCTGCGCGCCCTCGTCGAGCGCCGGGATCAGCGCGCGGAAACGTTCGTCGCGTGCCGCGTCGGCCAGCGGCAGCACGGTGACGCGCGAATCGCTCACGACGCTGCCGGGCGCGGTCAGCACGGTCGCGCCGCGGTGGACGAGCGCGCCCGTGCTCTCCGGGATCGCGACGCGGTCGGACGTGTAGCGCAGCTCGTCGAAGCGCAGCTTCGCGTAGTCGTGGCGCCAGCCGCGGGAGGGACGGCCGCCGGGCAGCATCGCGGTCTCGTAACGCGTCAGCGCGGCGCGGCGCTCGTCGGCGTCGAGGACGCCGCCGCTGCGCTCGCCGGCGTTCGCGAGCACCGCGACCGCCGCGTCGAGCCCGGCCGCCGTCGGCGCGAACATCGCGCCGGCCGGCGTTTCGGTCGCGCTAGACACCCGCGGCCGCAACCTCGTCACGGATGCCGTCGTAGCCTTCGCGCTCGATCTGCTGCGCCAGCTCCGGACCGCCGGTCTTGACGATGCGTCCGTCGATGAGGACGTGCACCACGTCGGCCGGCAGATGCTGCAGGATGCGCGGATAGTGCGTGATCACCAGGAAGCCGGTGTCCTTGCCCTCGTCGCTCGCGCGCAACGCCTGCACGCTCTTGCCGACGGCTTGCAGCGCGTCGACGTCGAGCCCGGAGTCGGTCTCGTCGAGGATCGCGTATTTCGGCCCGATGATCGCCATCTGCAGCATCTCCAGGCGCTTCTTTTCACCGCCGGAGAAACCGTCGTTGACGTAGCGGCCCAGGAACGCCGGGTCCATGTCGAGCGTGTCGAGCTTCTCGAACACCAGCTGGCGGAACTTGGCCGGGGCGAGGTCGCCGGGGCGGACCGCTTGGCGCGCGGTGCGGATGAAGTTCGCGACCGTCACGCCCGGGATCGCCGCCGGGTACTGGAACGAGAGGAACAGGCCGGCTTGGGCCCGCTTCTCGGGCGGCAGATCGAGCAGCTCCTCGCCGTCGAGCGTCACCGAGCCGCCGGTCACCGTGTAGCCGGGGTGGCCGGCCATGGTGAAGGCGAGCGTCGACTTGCCGCTCCCGTTGGGGCCCATCAGCGCGTGGACGCGGCCCGGCTCGACCGTCAGGTCGATGCCTTTGAGGATCTCTTTTCCTTCGACGGCCACCCGGAGGTCGCGCGTGATCAGCCCCTTTGACATGCCTAGCCATCGTAGGCGGCCGGGGTGAGAAAGTCAAGGAAAGCCTGGACTATCTGCGACTTCCGTGGTAGGGTGGGGCGGGATGCACGACCGCTTCTTCGAGTCGACGCGCGGCAAGATCGTCGGGGCGTTGCGCGAGCGCCACTCGGCGTCCGCCTTCGACCTGGCGGACCTGCTCGGCTTGTCTCCCAACGCGATCCGCCAGCAGCTGGTCGTGCTGGAACGAGACGGTCTGGTGGCCGGTCACAGCGTGCGCCGCAGCCGGACCAAGCCGACGGTCGAGTACGCGCTGACGGCCGAAGCCGACCGGTACTTCCCGCAGCGCTACGACAAGATGCTCAACGCCGTGCTGCGCGAGATCCGGCATGCCGGCGGCGACGAGGCCGTCAAGGGCATCTTCGATCGGATCGGCCACCGCTCGGGCGAACGCCTGGGCGCGGCGGTCGCCGACAAGCCGGCCGAGGAGCGCATCGCCGCGCTGGTCTCGGTGCTCAAAGCGTCCGGCGTCACCGCCGACATGCAGAGGACCGAGCGCGGCACGATCGTGCTGCACGAGCACTGCTGCCCGTACGCGTCGGTGGTGGCCGAGAACCCGGAAGCGTGCTCGGCGATCCACACCATCCTCGAGCACGTCGTGCCGGGTCAAGCCCAGCAGACGGAGTCGCTCGCAACCGGCGGCAACGAGTGCCGGTTCGAAATCAACGTACGATGATGTTGATGGACCGAGCGCAGGGTTACCGCGCAATCAAAGAACTGTTGTTGCGAGGTCGGGCCGGGGGCCCCACGCTTTGCGTGGGGGGGCGCGGAGCCTTGGGCGGAGCGCCGTTAGAATGAATTTCGCCAAGTTCCAGCAGCTCGTCGAGCATCGCACGGGATTCCGCACGATGGAGCAGCCGACCGCGAGCGGTGAGTACTTCAGCGACTCGTGCGGCGACCTGTACACGTTCTTCTTGAAGGTCGGGCCGGGCGACGTGATCGAGGACGTCTCGTACTTCACGACCGGCTGCGGCTTCGGCACGGCGACCTGCTCGCTGCTGGTCGAGTTGGCGCGCGGCAAGACGATCGACGAAGCGCTGCTGATCACCGACGCCGACATCGAAGCCGCGCTGGACGGCTATCCCGAGAAGAAGAAGGACTACCCCGAGCGCTCGCGCTTCGCGCTGCAGGCGGCGATCGAGGATTACCGGCGCGGGCGCGCCGAGGGGCGCATCACCGACGCGATGCTCGAGCAGGCCCGGGCGACGGTCGCAGCCGCCGCGGCGGCGCGGCGCGGGAACGGCACGACCTCCGAGGACGAGAAGGCCGGCCCCAAGGTCATCGACGACGGCGGCGTCGTCACCATCAAGCTGCACTGATGCTGCTGGCGCTGGCGCTCGCGGCCGCGACGCCGGCACCGTCGGTTCCCGCCGTACCGCGCACGAGCGTGGTCTGCGCGCGCGCCGACCTGTGGCTGTGGCCGGCGAACGCGACCCAACCGGTCCGCGCCGCGGTGCCGCCGGCCACGCTCGGCACGCGCTTCACGCGCTTGGCCGGGCCGCGCATCCCGCTGGGCGGCGAACCGTACGTCGAAACCGACGTGCCCGCGCTCGAGCCCGGCCATCGCGGCGAGTTCTACTGGCTGCGCGCGCGCTGCGCCGCCGACGAAGGCTGACCCCGCCCGCTGCCTGAAGCGGGCCGCATGCAGCGTTTCGCCCGCCTCCTCGTCACGCTCGCGTTCGCCGCGCTCCTGATCCCCGCGCCCGGCGCCGCGCAGGCCGGCGCCGACAATCGGTACGCGCAGTTGGCACGGGACTACTTCATGGCGCAGTTCCACGCCAACCCGGTCAGCGCGACCTATGTCGGCATCCATCGCTGGGACAACCTGCTCGGCTCGTTCACGGCGGCCGACTACGCGCGGCAGCTCGCGCTCGACCGCGAGACGCTCCGGACGCTCGCGGCGATCGACCGAACGCAGCTCTCGCCGCGCGTCCACCTCGACGCCGAGATGCTGAGCAATGCGTTGCACGACGATCTGCTGATCAACGGCACGATGGCGATGTGGCGCCATCAGCCCGACGGCTACGTGCAGACCGCCTCCAACGGCGTCTTCCTCTTGATCTCGCGCAATTTCGCACCGCCGCTGGCGCGCCTGCGCGCGACGATGTCGCGGGAGGCCGAGATCCCGATGATCTACGCGATGGCGCGCCGGAACTTGACCGCCGTCGATCGCGACACCGCGACCCTTGCGATGCAGGACGCCACCGGCAGCCTGGACCTGCTGCAGACGACGATTCCGCAAGCCTTCGCCGGGGTCGGCGATGCGGAGACGCGGGTCGAGTTCCGTCACGCGACACTGGTCGCGGTCGGCGCGACGAAGTCGTACATCGCCTACCTCAAGACGACCTGGATCGCGCACCCGAAGGGCACCTACGCGATCGGCGCCGCCAACTACAGCGCGCGACTGAAGTACGAGGAAGGCGTCGACCTGCCGCTGAGCGAGTACCTGGCGATCGGCGAGAAGGCGCTGGCGCAGACGCGCGCGCAGATGATCGCGAGCGCGCACGCCATCCATCCCGGCGCCGGCGTCACGCAGGTGATCGCCGAGCTCTCGCGGCAGCACCCGACGGCCGCCGGACTGATCCCGGCGGCGCAAGGCGATCTGGTGAAGCTGCGTGCGTTCGTCATCGCCCACCACATCATCGACCTGCCGCCCGACGCGCGCATCGCGGTGACGCCGACGCCGCCGTTCATGCGCTCGACGACCGAGGCCGCCGAAGACTCGCCCGGCCCGCTCGAGCAGGTCGCGAAGCAGGCCTACTACTACGTCACGCCGGTCGATCCGCACGATCCGCCCGCGGTGCAGCAGGCGTACCTGGCGAGCTTCAACGACTACGAACGGCCGATCGTCTCGGCGCACGAAGTCTATCCCGGCCACTTCACCAACTTCGTCATCGACCGCCACCTGCCGCTGACGCTGAGCGAGAAGCTGCTGACGGCGACCTCGTTCGTCGAGGGCTGGGCGCACTACGACGAGCAGATGATGGTCGACCAAGGCTGGGGCGACGGCGATCCGCGGGTGCGCTTCATGCAGCTGCGCGAGGCCATCTGGCGCAACGCGCGCTACGTCGCGGGGGTGAAGATGCACACGCAGGGGATGACGGTCCCGCAGGCGATCCGGTTCTTCGAGACCCAGGCCTTCCTCGATCCGGCCAACGCGCGCGCCGAAGCGTATCGCGGCACGCAGGACGCGACCTACGGGTACTACACGCTCGGCAAGCTCGAGATCCTCAAGCTGCGCGCCGACTACCGCAAGAAGCTCGGCCCGGCGTTCACCCTGGCGCGCTTCCACCACGACCTCCTGCAGTACGGCGATCCGGCGCTCCCGCTGCTGCGCCCGCTGCTGCTCGGCCCCTCGGACGACGGCAAGATTCTGCCGATCATCTGCTCGGCCGCGCCGTGCACGAACGCGTGACGGACGACGTCGACGTCAAGCTCGGCCAACGCGCCGACGCGTGGCGAAAGAACGGTCGCTGTCCGTCAGGTCAAGAACGGGTTCTCGCGGCGCTCGATCCCGATGGTCGTCGCGGGGCCGTGGCCGGGAACCACGACCGCGGCATCCGGATAGACCAGCAACTTGGTGCGAATCGAGTCGACGATGTCCTCGAGCGAGGTGCCCCCGAGATCCCAGCGGCCGACCGCGCCGCGGAAGAGCGTGTCGCCGGTGAACAGCGTCGTCGCGCCGTCGTGCTCGAGCGCGAACGAGGTCGAGCCGGGCGTGTGCCCCGGCGTGTGCACGCAGCGCAGCGCGATCGCACCGGCGCGCAGCTCCTCGCCGTCGGCCAGGTCGCCGTCGAGCGCGACGACCTGCGGCGGGGCGAGCATCCCCAGCCACCGCGCCTGCTGCGCGAGCGTCGCGTAGAGCGGCAAATCGGCATGGTGCAGCAACGCTTCGCCGCCGGTCCGCTCGCGTAACGGGCCGACCGCGCCGATGTGGTCGATGTGCGCGTGCGTGTGCACGAGCCAGCGCGCGCGCAGGCCGTGCGTCTCGAGCCGACGCGCGATCTCCGGCACCTCGTCGCCGCCGTCGACGACGATCGCTTCGCCGGCTTCCGGATCACCGAGGATCGTGCAGTTGCAGCCCAGCACGCCGACCGGGAACGTTTCGACGATCATACACCGACTCCGAAGTCACGGTAGGCGCGGTCGAAGTATCCCAGCGGCGCACCTTCGCGGTGCCCCGCTTCGAGGACCGTGCCGAGGAAGATCGTGTGGGTCGACGCGCTCAGCTCTTCGGCGAGCGTGCAGTCGACGTAGGCCAGCGTGCCGGCGAGGATCGGGCAACCGCTGGGCCCGAGCCGATAGCCGACCCCCGTGAAGCGCGAGTGCGGTTCGCCGTCGGCGAAGCGCTCCGCGAGCGCACGCTGCTCGAGCGCGAGGATGTTGGCGCAGAAGCGCTGCGAGACGGTGATCAGCGGGTGCGCGCGCGCGCCGCGGTTGACGCAGATCAGCACCATCGGCGGGTCGGCCGAGACGCTGGCGAACGCGTTGACGGTAAAGCCGTGGATGCGGCCCTCGTGCGCCGTGGTCACGATGGTGACGCCGGTCGGGAAGCGGCGCATCGCGGCCCGGAAAGCGTCAGTCGATGCGGGCACCGATGCCGATTCCGTCGCCCAGCGGCAGGATCGTGGCGTCGAGCTCCGGATGGCTGAGGAACGCCTTGTTGAACTCGCGGATCGCACGCGTGTCCGCGTCGTCCTTCGACGAGGGCGCCGCCGCGGCGCGGCCGCCCCACAGCAGGTTGTCGACGACCACGATTCCCGAGCGCTTGAGCATCGGGACGACCGCCTCGAGATAGTCGACGTACTCGGTCTTGACGGCATCGATGAAGACGATGTCGAGGTTGCGCTGCGGGAACCACTCCAACACTTCGAGCGCGGGCTGATTGATGACCTCGACCCGTCCGTCGACGCCTGCCCGCTTGAAGTAGGAGGCCGCGATCTCGGTCCGCTCCATGTCGGGGTCGATGGTCCAAATGTGGCCGGCCGGGGGCAGCGCCAGGGCCATCCACAAGGTCGAATAGCCGAAGGCCGTCCCCAGCTCGAGGACGCGGTTCGCCTGCATGCAATGAACCAGCACCGAAAGGAGCCGACCGGCGGCCCGGTCGACGATCGGAATCCCTTCGCGCGTCCCGTGCTGTTCCAGTTCCAGGAGCAGCGGCGACGGCTCATTGTGGAGCCGTGCAAGGTAGGCAAGATCGCGCACGATAGCCCCATGTTTGCCGCCCGCCAGGGGCGGGAACCTGCCGGACGCGTCGGCGCATTCGTCGAATGCTCCAGGACACGCACAATCAGGAGGCTTCCGTTGGCAACGCTCGTCCAGCAATCATACACGCCGAAGAAGTTCGATCTTGCCGGGTTACAGGGAATCTCGGACAAGACGCTCGAGGTGCATTTCGGCCTGTACGAAGGCTACGTGAAGAACACCAATCTGCTCAACGAGCAGATTGCCGAACAGATCAAAGATGGCAAAGCCGCCGGGGCGAACCCGGTCTTCGCCGAGCTGACCCGCCGGCTCGGCTTCGAGTACAACGGCATGACCCTGCACGAGTACTACTTCGGCAACATGACCAAGAACGCGGGCGGGAACCCGGGCGCCGCGGTGCAAGAAGCGCTGGGCGGCGTCTACGGCGATTTCGATACCTGGAAGAAGGACTTCGCCGCGACCGGCGGCATGCGCGGGGTGGGCTGGGCGATCGCGTACTACGATCCCGCCTCGCAGCGCATCACCAACCACTGGATCACGCTGCACGAGGACGGCAACGTCGCGGGCTTCGTGCCGATCATGGTCATGGACGTGTGGGAGCACGCGTTCTTGCTCGACTACAAGCCGGCGGACCGCCCGAAGTACATCGAGGCGTTCTTCTCCAACGTCGACTGGGGCGTCATCGAGAAGCGCCTGAACGCGGCCAAGTCGGTCACCCGCGGCTAGTGGATTCCGCCGTGCGGAATCCGTCGCGTTCGGGCTTCGCCCGATCCGCCTGACAAGGGAATGGGGGACACGGGGCAGCTCCGGCTCTTCCCGCTCAACACCGTGCTCTTCCCGGGCGCGGTGTTGAACCTCCACGTCTTCGAAGAGCGCTATCGCACGATGATCGCCGAATGTCTCGACGCGGGCGAGGCGTTCGGCGTCGTGCTGATTCGTGACGGCCAGGAGGCCGGCGATCCCGACGTGACGCCCCACGAGATCGGCACAACCGCCGAGATCGCCGAGGTCACACCGCTCCCGGCCGGCCGCTACTACATCAGCACCACCGGCCGGCGCCGCTTTCGCATCGCCCGCATCGTCAGCCGCGAGCCGTATCTGCGCGCCGAGGTCGAGTTCCTCGACGAGGACGTCGAGGACCCGCGCGCCGACGAGCTGACGCTGCGCGTGCGCGGTGAGTTCGACGAGTACGTCAAGCTGCTGGTCGCGTTCTCCGGCCGGCCCAGCGCCGTCGAAGTCCCCAGCGATCCGGTCGACGCCAGCTACGTCGTCGGCGACGCGCTGCAGGTCGCCGACGCGCTCAAGCAGCGGCTGCTCGAGCTGCGCAGCGCCGAGGCGCGGCTGGCGGCCGAGCTGGGATTCCTGCGCCGGCTGTTGCCGCAGCTGCGCGGGCTGCTCGAACGCAAGCGCACTCAGGAACGCGTGGTGCGCGAAGACGCGCCGGGCGGCGAGTTCCGCGCGCACCAAGAGCAGTACTTCGGCAAGCACTTCTCGCAGAACTGAGGGACCTCGGGGCGGACGGAGAAAGAAGCCGCCCATGGCGCGCGATCTGGCCGTCTCGGTCGTGAACGAGACGAAGGGCGGCCTCGAGCTCATCGCCTTCCTGCAGAACGAGCCGTTCCTCGCGAGCACGCTGGTAGCGGCGTGGGAGTACGTCTTCCTCGCGGGTGGCGGCGCGTCGTGGGACTTCGTGCTGCCGTCGACGTTCGAGGTCAGCGGCCTCGCCGCCGCGGAACCGGCCACGCGGACGCAGTTGCTCGAGGCGCGGGAGCGCGACCAGTTCGAGATCACCGCCGAACCGCAAGAGCCGACGCTTCCCACGACGATCGCCCGGATCGGGCACGCCGCCGCGGACGGCGCGATCAGCGTTCGCAACGGCCTCGCCGCCGCTCCGGTCTGGGCGGTGCTGAGCAAGAGCGGTCAGCCGGTGCTCAGCACGTTCCTCGATCCGCGGGCGAGCGTCGACTACACCGTCCCCGCGACGCTGTACCTGGCGCTCGTCTCGGGTCTGCGGCGGGGCGACACGTTCTCGCCCGGGAGCGAGCAGCTGACGTCGACGTGGGCGTTCCCGTACGCCGGCTTCGACGCGCTGCGCGTCGTCGCGAGCGACGGGCTCGGGGGTGCCGTCAGCCTGAGCGGCCGGCTTTCGTAGCGCGCCGCGCGCTCATTCCGCGAGGTTCTCCGCGGCTTGGACGACGTTGCGCAACAGCGCGACGTTGGTGACCGGACCGACGCCGCCGGGAACCGGCGTCAGCTCGCCCGCGACGTCGGCCACCTCGGGTGCGACGTCGCCCAGCAGCACGCCGTCGACGAAGGTCGTGCCGACGTCGATGACGGTCGCGCCGGGACGCACCATGCCGGCGCGGATCAGGCCCGGCACGCCGGTCGCGACGACCAGCACGTCGGCATCGCGGACGTGGTGCGCGAGGTCGGCCGTCTCCTTGTGCGTCACCGTCACCGTCCCGCCGCGGCCGAGCAGCAGCAGCGAGACCGGCAAGCCGACGACGTTGGAGCGGCCGACGACGACGCAGCGCGCGCCGCGCAGCGGCCAGCGTTCGGAGCGTTCGAGCAGCAGCAGCACCGCCAGCGGCGTGGCCGGGACGAACGCGGTGTGCTGCGCGAACGCGAGCCGGCCGAGGTTGACCGGGTTGGCGCCGTCGACGTCCTTGTCGGCCGGCATCGCTTCGGCGATGCGCCGAATGCCCAGGTGCGCGGGCAGCGGCTGTTGCAGGATGATCCCGTGCACGAGCGGATCCTCGCCGAGCGCCTGCAGGCGACCGCGCAGCGCGCCCTCGGACGCGTCGGCCGGCAACGTGGCCACCGCGACGTCGACGCCGACCTTCGCGCCGACGCGCTCGATGCTGCGCACGTAGGCGATGCTGGCGGCGTCCTCGCCGACGATCGCGACCACCAGGCGCGGGGCGACGCCGCGGGCGCGCAAGCGTTCCGCGCGCTGCGCGATCTCGGCGCGCAGCTCGGTCGCGAGCGCGCGCCCGTCCAGGATTCGGGCGGGCATCGCTCGCGTGTTTCGGGCGGCTAGGAGGCCGGCCCTGGAACGCGTGCGGCGGACCGTCGACCTGGGCGTGAGCTTCGACCTCGCCGCGCTCGACGACGCGTTGGCCGGCTTCAACCGGCTCTACAACACGCATCCCGATCGCATCTTGTGCTCGCCCGACGTGCTGGTGCGGGTGGCCGCCTTGACCGCGCGCACCGGCGACGACGCGTTGCGGCGCGAGCTGCGCTGGGCCGGCCTGCCGGTCGCCTCGGCGATCCTGGCGCCGGGCACGATCGTGTTCGAAGGCTACGTCGACGAGGAGCGCATGGGCGACTGGTGAGCCCGCGCCGGCGTCACGCGGTCACGACAGGAACGCGTCGATCGCCGTCGCGAGCGCGGCCGGTTCTTCGCGCGTGGGCAGATGACCGCTGTGCTCGAGGATCAGCGTGCGCGCTTGCGGGTACACGCGGCGCACGATCGCGAGCGCGGCGATCGGCAAGTACCGGTCGCGGCGGCCCCACGCGCACAGCACCGGGCCCCCGTAGCGCGCGTAGCGCGCCTGCGCGGTGCGCCGGTGCGCCGGCGAAGCGAACGCCGGCAGACCGGCGGCGTAGACCCGCGCGAAGGCCCGGCGCAGGGCGGGATCGGCGCCCAGCGCCTGGGCCTGTTCGACGATCCCCGCGTCGAGGCTGGCCGGATCGTGGACGCTGCCCCGCAGGGTGGCGGCGATCAGTGCCCGCCGCGGCGGGCGCATGAACAGCGGGCGGGCCAGCCGCGCGGCGACCGCCAGCGCCAAGTGCCGGCGCGGATGAGCGAAGCCGGCCGGCGCCAGCAGCACCAGGCGGCGGACCCGATCCGGGTGGGCGCCCGCGAAGTCGGCCGCCAGCAGCCCGCCCAGCGAGTGCCCCACCAGCGCCACCTGCCCCGCGCCCAGCGCCGGCACGGCCGCTTCGAGGACGTGCCGGAAGAAGGCGGTGTCGTAGCGCGCGTCCGGCTTCTCGCTGGCGCCGAAGCCCGGCAGGTCCAGGGCGACGTAGCGCCGCCGTGGGTCCAGCCGGGCGACCAGCCGGTCCCAGGTGACGGAGGTCCACAGTCCCAGGCCGTGGAGCAGCAGGACCGGCGGCCCGTCCGGCGCGCCGGTCTCGAAGACCGCCAGCTCGAGTCCGGCGGCCCGGAGCGTGTGGCGGCGCCAGCCGGGCGGAGCGTCGGCGTCTACCACGAAACCCCCGGCGTGCCTCGGGTCCCGCTCGTCCTCGTCGTGGTGCTCCTCCTATGCGGGTGCTACAACACCCCCGACCCCGGCAGCGCCGCCGGCGGTGGCGGTCCCGGGATGCTGACCGGGGCGCCGGCGCAGTCGTACCTGGTCCCGCGCACGGACGGCCGGACCGACGGCTTGGCCAATTACCGCGGTCGCGTCGTGCTGATGAACCTGTGGGCGACCTGGTGTCCGCCGTGTCAGGAAGAGATGCCCGCCCTCGAGCGCTTCGCGCGCGAAGAGGCCGGCAAGGTCGTCGTGCTCGGCGTCGATCAGGGCGAGTCGGCCGGCGTCGCGGGCGCGTTCGCACGCGCGCACGGCGTCACTTTTCCGATCCTCGTCGACGAGCAGCAGCAGTACGGGCGCACCTACGCGGCGCTGGGTTTGCCGACCTCGATCGTCGTCGGGCGCGACGGCAAGATCGTGCGCGGCATCGACGGCGCCATGACGCTGGCGCAGATGCGCGCCGCCGTCGCTCCGGCGCTCGCCGCGCGATGACCGCCCGCACGACGGCCCTGGTGGTCGCCGCCGTCGCGATCGCGCTGGTGGTCGCGCAGGATCTCGAGCCCGGTTACGCGCTCTACCACAGCTGGCAGTACGCGCTGGCGCTGGCGCTCGCGCTCGCGCTGCTGATCGGCTACGCGCACGGCGTGCGGCGCGGCGCCGACGGCGTCGTGGGCCGGCGTTTGCTGGTCGCGCTGGCAGGCGCCGCGATCGTCGATGTGGCCGGCTTGGCGTCCGGACTGCTCGGCCCCGACACGGCCGACGTCAGCGGCGCGCCGGGAACGGTCGTTCCCGTTCCCGCGCTCGGCGCGGCGGCGTTCTTCGGTCCGGCGGATGCGGCGGCGATCGCGCGCGGCGACGGAACGATCGTGCTGCGGCGGCGCGGCCACGGCGACGTCGTGCTCGGCACGGGCACGCGCCGTCTGTTCGGCGAGTCGGTGCTGAGCCTGGCGCCGCACCCCGCCGTCTACGTGCACGCCAGCGACGCGCGCGGCGCGCATCTGACCATCACCCAACCCACCGGCACGGCGTTCCTCTCGCCGGTGCTGCAATTCGGCACCATGCAGCGCATCAACGACGCGCTGACCGTCCCGGTCGACACCTTCGCCACGCCGGCCCTGCACCGCGTCTTTCGCGCGCTCTACTTCACGCCCAGGCAGCTGGCGAACTTTCCGCATCACGTCGGCGATCCGACCAAGCCGGGCGTCATCCTGACCGCGCAGGACGATCGCGGCACGCCGATGGGGATCACGATCACCCAAGGCGAGCCGGTCGTGCTCGGCGGCGTGACCGTGCAGCTCACGGTCGGCAGCTATCCCGCGCTCGCGATCGCGTCGGCGCCGGACACCTGGGCGCTCGCGCTGGGATCGGTGCTGGTCGTGCTCGGGCTGGTGTGGACCGGACTCGCCGCGCGCGCGAACGACTCAGATCAGCATGCCGATCGTGTCGACGACCAGGCCGCACGCGGTGGCGATCGCGGCCGTGATCGGGAGCAGACGCGAGCCGGCTAAGGCGGTGATCGAGACCAGCACGATCGCGATCTCGAACAGCGTCGTGCCGCTTTCGACCCACCGGTGGCGCGTCGCCAAGTGCTCCGAACGCTCGCCCTCGGCCTCCGAGCGCTTCTTGTCCTCGGCGGCGCTGCGCAGCAGCGGCGGTCCTTTGGCCTCCTCGCGCTTGGCATCGGCCGCGAGCAGATCCGGGTGTTTGGCGTTCCCGCTGTCGATGGCGGCGCGGTAGACGGCGACCTTGATGCGCCCGGCCTCGTATTCGTTGAACGTGTCGGCGGCGCGAGTGAAGATCGCGATCTGCTCGTTCTTGACCAGCAGCGCCTCGCTTTGCAGCGTGCTGGCGAGGAAGCCGGAGACCGCCGAGCACAGCGCCAGCACCGCGGCGGCGACCGGAATCCAGTGCGGCGCGTCGTGATGCTGCGTTCCCTCGGGTGCGAGCGCTTCGGGGACGCGGACGCGCCGGGAGACGGGCTGGTCGGCGGGCGTTTCGCTCATCGCGCCACCGGCGCGGTCAGCTCGCGCACGCGCTCGAGGCCGCTGCGCACGTCGGTGTCGGGCGCGACGCGCCAGGCCTCGGTGCGCGCGCGATCGAAACCGAACGCGGCCAGCTCGAACGCGCCGTGCGTGCCGCAGACGATCGCGCCGTCGGGATCGACGGCGAAGGCGCGCCGGTGCAGCGTGTCGAGCACGACGACGTAGCAGCGCAGCTCGGCGGCGCGCGTGCGCGCGAACCGCGTCGTCCAGTGCTCGTCGATCGAGGCGCGCCAGACGAACAGCCGAACGCCGTCGAGCCGCGGCGCCACCAGCGCGCGCGGATCGAGCACGGCCTCGTCGTCGACGTGGGCGATCTCCGCGCTCGTCGCGAGCGCGTGCGGATCGATCACCAGCTCGGCGCCGGCCGTGGCGGCCAGCGCGTGCAGGGCGGGATCGACGTGCGCGGTGATCGCGACCCGCAGGCTCGCCGGGAGCGCGGCGCCGTTGCCGCGCGCGACCGCCGGCGTCGCGCCGCGCGCGACGATGGCGGGGCCGATCGCGATCGTGCCGTGCACGATCTGCTCGTCGTGTTGCGAGCCCAGTGCGACCGGGCTGCCGTCGGCCGCGACGATCTGGCTCTTGCCGCAGTAGAGCACGCTGCGCGCTTCGACGCCGACCTTGTTGGCGGCGATCAGCGGAACGCCGTTCTCACGCGCGCGCACGGAAATCATCAGATCCGCCTGGATGTTCTCGAGCGCGTCGGGATCGCGGCCGCTGCTCACCCAGGCGGTCGGAACGACGAGCACTTCCGCGCCGGCGTCGACCAGCGTCGCCGCAATGGTCGGGATGCGGCCGTCGGCGCAGATGAAGACGCCCAGTCGACCGAGCGGCGTCTCGACCGGCTGCAACGCGTCGCCGGCGGTGAACCAGCGGCGATCGAAGTGCCACAGAAAGCACTTGTCGGCGAAGCCGACGACGCCGTCGGCGGTTACCACGTAGGCTGCGTTCGCGAGTCCGCGCTCGCCGTTTCGTGCGCTACCGTACACGATCGTCGCGCCGCTCCGGCATGCGACCGCGATCACGTCTTGCGCGGCATCAGCAAGCAACTGCGGGTCGACCGGGTCGGCACCGATAACATATCCGGGGACGGTCCCTTCGGGGACGACGATCAAGCGCGCGCCGTTTTCGGCCGCGGCCACGATGCGTGCCAGGATCGCGGGCCAGCGCTCGCTGAAATCGGCACGGTCGTGAGCTTGCAGCTGAACGGCACTAACGGCGGTCGGTCTAGCGTTCACTACCTAATCGCTCCAAAGGAGAAGCCGAGCTCATGGACGGGCTCGCTGAGGGTCGTCGTATGACACGTTTGGTCGTATGTCTTTCACTCGTGTTCGCCACGTCCGCCGCGGCGCTCGTCCCCGCGGCTCCGGCTGGTGCCGCATCTCCGACGCACCGCCGGCACGTGCGGCAGACCGCGAACACGCACCATAAGCCGGTGCACCACGTGGTCCGCGTCGCTTGCAAGGTCGCCCCCGCGGATGAGTACTTCGGACGGATGAAGATGAGCATCCTGGGCATCCGCAACACGATCAAGGACCAGGGTCTCAAGATCGACGCCGACCCGAACAAGGCTCCCGACACGTTCGGCGCGATCGCGCTGACCGAAGACGCGATGCGCGACTGGCAGCGCAAGTACCCCTGCGACAGCTGGCTGCCGACCACGATCTACGCACTCGAGCACTTCTACGCGAAGATCCACACCGAGGACGGCGTCCGTCACGTGCACACCGTCTGGGCTTGGCTGCGCCGGGCGTACCCGCATGCCACGATCATCGCCGAGGGGCAGCGCGAGGACGCGGGCGCGACCGCGGCGCCGATCGCCGTCCCGGCCGCGCTGGTCAGTCCCGAGCCGAACCAGCCGTAACCGGGAGCGGAAAAGCAACGGCCCCCGGGCATGCGCCCAGGGGCCGTTTTCGTTCCGCGCGCCGGAGCGCTTAGAACTTGAACCCGAGTCCGACGTAGCCGCCGGCGTGGGCCGCGTTGTCGGGCATGAGCTGCTTGTTGGTGATCTGGTCACCCAAGAAGCCCGCGTCCAGGAACAGCCCGGACGAACCGAGCGTCCAGGTCGCGCCGACCTCGTACTTCATGAAGCGTGCCTCGATATCCGAGGTCGAGCCGTCGGGGAACGTGAACGGTCCCGAGACGCTCGGGTAGTACCAGATGCTCCCGTAGACCGAGAGCGGCTGATCGAGATCGGGGAGCTTCTCGGCACCGAAGCCGACGCCGTTCTGGCGCGGATAACCGTAGTTCTCCGCGCGCGAGAGATAGCCGACGCCGATGTAGATACGCGGCGAGGCGATCTTGATGCCCAGGCGCGCGTCGTTGTCGGTGTCGACCGCGCGGAAGGACGGCACGAACGTCGAGCCGTCGCCACCGATGGTGGTGACGTAACCCGGATTGTGCGGGTAGGCCCACTGGCGATAATCGTCTTCGATCATCCAGGGCAGGCCGAAGAGCGGGAACTCCGCCGCCGCGCGACCGGTGAACGAGGCGCCCTTTTCCTGGTTGCCGGGCGAGAACTCGTTGTAGACCTTGGAGGCGAAGATGTAGTCGCCGACCACGAAGTGCTCGTACGGATTCTTCGTCGGCACCGGCGTGGGGACGGGGGTCGGAACCGGGGTCGGGACCGGCGTGGCGACCGGGGTGGGAACGGGCGTCGGTACCGGGGTCGGGACCGGAGCCACGACGTACCGGACGACGACGATGCGACGGTCCGGAACCCACTGGACGTAGGCGCCCATGCCTTCGGAGATGACGCGTACCGGTACGACGACGGCGCCCTTGTAGATCTCGGGCGGAACGTCGAGCGGGCGGCTTTCTCCGTTGATGACGACTTCCGGTCGTCCGACCGTCACCTTGACGTCGGAGCCGGGTTTCGAGACGTCGGCCGTGCGCGTCGCGGGGTCGTACGACACGGTCGCGCCCATCTGTTCGAACATCGAGCGCAGAGGGATGAGGATGGTATTGCCGCGCACCAAGGCGGCGAGAACGCGGTTCGCGGTCAAGCGATCCGGCTTCGTGTAGACGTGCCGGTCGTTGAACAGAATCGGGATCTCGCCGGATGGTGGCGTGCCGAAGTCAGCGGGCGGCATGCCGGACTGGTCCTGAGCGACCTGCACGTGCGCGAGCGTACCTGTGTTGCCTCGCGCGAATGCGGCCGTCTGGCCCAGAACCGACGTCATACCGATACCGACCGCGAAGATCGCGGCCAGAACCCCGGTGCTCAGTCGTTTCACGTAAATCTCCCTACAATGGCGTGGTGTCGAGAGGGAATGCCGGTACGCCAACGCACCGACCGGCCGCTCGGCAAGCCGTGCGGGCCCTCTGGTCGCTCGTTCGGGCAAAAGAGGGCTCCTCCCCTGTAACGTGCGGCCACCCGGTTAGCTCATGTGATGGACGAGACGAAAAAACGATCCGGGCCGAGCTACGCTCGACCCGGATCGCGGGGTTCTCTCGTCGTGCGGCCGCGCCGCCCGAGCGAGCTTTAGAAGCGGACCCCGATGCCGGCGAACCAGCCGTCGTGGATGAAGCCGTCGGGCGCGAATTGCTTCGCGTAGCCGCGGTCACCCATGAAGCCGCCTTCCAAGAAGACGCCGCCGTTGGTGAAGAACGGAACGCTCCAGGCGGCACCGATCTGGTACTTCGAGTCACGGTACTGCAGCGCGTAGCCGATGCCCGTGGTCGGATCGGTGAAGTTACCCTGGATGCTCGGGTAGTACCAGTAGCTGCCGAACAGCGAGAGCGAACGGTCGAGGTCCGGGAGCTTCTCGACGCCGAAGCCGAAGCCGTTCTGCTGCGGGTAGCCGTAGTTGTCGTTGCGCCACAGGTAGCCAACGCCGATGTAGATGCGCGGCCAGGCGACTTCCACGCCCAGACGGACGTCGAGGTCGCGATCCTCGGCCAGGAAGGACGGGACGTAGACGCCCGTGCCGCCCGAACCGATCGGGGTCACGCAGCCACGGTTGCCGTATTGCGGCGCACCGGGGACGCAGGGTGAGTTGCGCGGCACCGAGGTGTCGAAGTCACCGACGTGCTGGTAGGCGAACTGCTCGGCGTTGACTTCGATCATCCACGGGATGTTGAAGGCCGGGAATTCGAGCGCAGCACGACCGGCGAACGACGGACCCATGTCCTTGTTGCCCGGCGAGAACTCGTTGTAGACCGTCGGCTCGAAGATGTAGTCGCCCGCGATGAAGTGCTCGTAGTAACGAGGCTTCCGGGTGGGGACGGGGGTCGGAACCGGGGTCGGGACCGGCGTCGCGACCGGAGTCGGAACCGGCGTGGGAACCGGGGTCGGCGCCGGCGGCGGCGGAGCCGCTACGTAACGAACGACCACGATGCGACGGTCGGGAACCCACTGAACGTAGGCGCCCATGCCTTCCGAGATGACACGAACGGGCACCACGACGGAGCCCTTGTAGATCTCGGGAGGAACGTCGAGCGGACGGGTCTCACCGTTGATCACGACTTCCGGCCGACCGACGGTGACTTTCACGTCGGAACCGGGCTTCGAAACGTCGGCGGTACGCGTCGCGGGATCGTACGAAACCGTTGCGCCCATCTGCTCGAACATCGAGCGGAGGGGGATGAGGATGGTGTTGCCGCGGACGAGCGCAGCCAGAACGCGGTTCTGTTTCAGCGTGTCGGGCTTCGAGTAAACGTGCCGATCGTTGAAGAGGATCGGAACTTCGCCCGATGGCGGGGCGCCGAAGTCGGCGGGCGGCATTTGGTCGGCGGTCTGGGCGATCTGCGTCGGCGCGAAGCTTCGAGTGTTTCCTTGCGCCGCAGATTGCTGTGCCGAAACCGACGTCGTACCGATCCCGGCGGCAACCAGCACTGCCAGAAGTCCGGTGCTCAGTCGTTTCACTGAATTGGTGTCTCCCATGCTACGTGGTGATTGTGAGAGGTGGAAGAGTGCCGGGACAAGCCGAAGGCGGCGGGCCTCCGCCGGTGCTCGGGCACGGACGTGCATCGAGTACCCAGGAGCGTCGCCGGTCAATCCCCGAGGTAACCCCGGGGTTCCCGATCTTCCCCTCGAACGTCAACGAGGGTTGTGAGGGTTCCGCCCCGGCGCCCGAACGGGCTCGTCAGCCGAGCTTCTCGTCCAGGCGCTCGCGGAATTTCTCGCGGGAGGTGACGTAGCGCTCGTGGGTCCCCTCGCCGATCTTCTCGCGCTCGTCGAAGGCGGCGAAGGCGAACTCGATCCGGCGGCCGTCGACCTTGAGGACCTCGACCTCGGTCCGGATGATCAGGCCCACCGGGGTGGCGGCCAGGTGCGAGAGGTCGACGTGGGTCCCCAGGGTGATCTCGTCGGGGTCCAGGACCGGGGCGATGCACTGCATCGCGGCCTCCTCGACCAGCTGGAGCAGCATCGGTGTCGACAGCACGTCGACACCGGCATTGCCGGCCTTCTCGGCCGTCATCCACTCCTCAACCCGAGTCTGGCGCTGGTAGGACCTCCCGACCTCGATCTTGCCCCGCATCCCGCGGGCACCATACGACCGGCAACCGGACGAATCATTTTCACGTTCCAGCCGTAGTACCGGGCGGGCGACGAAAGAGACCGCCCGGCGACGTCGCGTCCGAGCGTTCGGCGCGACCACGGAGAAGGAGCATCATGAGACTCAGTCGGCGCACAGCGCTGGCCGCGACCATCCTGGTCGTGGCGCTGGCGGCATGCGGCAAAGGGGGAGCGCCTGCGCAGCAGGGGCCGCCGCCGCTCGCCGTCGACGTCGCCAAGGCGCAGCGGAGCGACATCGCCACCTACGTGACGCTCGACGGTCAGATCGCGCCGTTGCAGCAGTCGACGTTGAGCTCGCCCCAGTCGGGCAACCTGGTGGCGGTCTACGTCAACGAAGGGCAGCGCGTCCACCGCGGCCAGCTGTTGGCGAAGATCGACGACGCCGCGCTGCGCGCCACGCTGGCTCAACAGGTCGCGCTGGTGCAGCAAGGCACCGCGGCGTTGAGCTCCTCGAACTTGCAGTACCCGGTCACCGCCGCGCAGGGCACCTCGACCATCGAGACCGCCCAGCAGCAGCTGGCCTCGGCGCGCAACGCCGTGCAGACCTCGCAATCGGCCTACGAGAGCGCGAAGGCGACCTACGTGGCCGACCAGTCGCTCATCAAGCAAGGCTACGTCGCGCAGACCGCGTACATTCAAGCCGAAGCGGCCTACGTGCAAGCGCTGCAGACGCTCAACACCGCGAAGGTGACGCAGCGGCAGGCCGAGGTCGCCCTCAAGGCCGCGCAGCAGCAGGGCGTCAACGCGGCGCCGATCCAGGCGCAACAGATCGCGCAGAACCGCGGCGCGCTCGCGGCCGCGCAAGCGCAGGTCAAATTGCTGCAGACCGAGATCGCACAGACCAACATCGTCGCGCCGTTCGACGGCGTCGTCACGCAGCGTCTGCTCGATCCCGGCGCGTTCGCCGGGCCGAATCAACCGGTCGTCCAGGTCTCGCAGGTCGACACGGTCTACGTCAACGTCAACGTGCCGGACGAAGACCTGGTCTACTTGCGCAAGGGCACGCCGGTCACGTTCACCGCGACCAGCCTGGCCTCGCGCAGCTATCACGCCAACGTCTTCGACGTCAACGCGACGCCGACGCAAGGGACACTCTCCTACCGCGCGCGCCTGCGCGTCGACAACCCCGGCGGCGACCTGCGCGGCGGGATGCTGGTCGCGGTCAACGTCTTGACCGCCGAGCACCGCGGCGCGGTGGTCGTCCCGCGCGCCGCCGTCTTCTCGGGCGAGGGCGGCTCGAATGTCTTCACGGTGGCCGAAATGCCAGCTTCACCGGGTATGAGCAAGGGGGCCGCCGCCCCACAGAAGGGTGGAGCGGCTGGCGCAAAGCAGGGAGCCGCGATGAGTGTGAAGCTGGCGACAGCAAAGGTGGTGCCGGTGCAGGTTGGTTTGCAGACCGATACGTTGGCGGAGGTCCGCAGCCCGCTGATTCGTCCCGGGACGACGGTGATCGTCACCCGGCCGGATCGGCTGGACAACAACAGCCCCATCATGATCGGTGGGCCGGCCGGCCCGAGCGGAGCACAGTAGATGCCGCTGCGCCCCACGCGCCGATTGGCGCTCGGGACGGTCGCCGTGCTCGCGCTGACCTCCGTGCTGCCGCAGACCGTCGCGGCTCGTCCGCGCCAGCCGGCGCCGGCGGTCTCGCCGGTGCCGCTCGCGACCGGGACCCCGAGCGCAGTCCAAGTCACGACGACGCCGGCACCGCTGCCGGCGCCCTCGTACGTGCCCGTCTCCCCCAACGCGATGCCGAGCCTGCCCTCGGCCGATACCGAGTCGCCGCTGCCGTTTCCCTATTACGGTACGCCGGCGCCGGCCTCGCCGCCGCACGTCGACCCGGCGGTGCCGCAGGTCATCACCCTGCAGCAAGCGATTCTGATCGCCTACGCGCGCTCGCCGCTGCTGGCCGAGGCGCGCGCCCAGGTCGCGATCGCCACCGCGCCGGTGGCGCTGGCGCAGAGCGCGCTGTTCCCCGAGCTCTCGGCCACCGCCACCAACACCTACGATCACACCCAGGCCGGCACGTCGACCAGCATCAACCCGGTGACCGGCGCGCCGACGACGTCGACGACCGGCGGCTGGTCGACCGACCGCGGGCTGTCGCTCTCGCTGCAGCAGCTGATCTACGACGGCGGCCACGTCGCCGACGAGATTCGCTCGGCCCGCGCGACGCAGAGTGCGACCATCGCGACCTATCAGCGCGAGCTGCAAACGATCGCGTACAACGTCGCCAACGCCTACTACAACGTGTTGGCCGCGCAGCGCCAGCGGCAGGTCGACATCGCGACGGTCGCGCTCGACCAGGTTCAAGAGAACCTCGTCGCCGCGCAGATCCGCGCCGGTACGGAAGCGGCGGCCGATCTCTCGACCGCGCAGCTGCCGACGGAACAGGCGCGCGTCGCGGTCATCAAGCAGCAGGCGACGGAGAAAGTCGCACTGGCGACGTTCGCCAACACGCTGGGTATCGATGCCGCCATCAACGTGCAGCCGAAGGACGACGTCCCGCCGTTGAGCGCGACGTCGGGGACGATCAGCCTCTCGCCGGCGTTCCCGACGCCTTCGTACGATCAGGCGTACGCGCGCGCGAATCTCTTGCGCCCCGACCTGACCTCGGCGCAGCAGACCGTCCTCTCGTACCAATGGAACTTCCGCGCGGCGAAGCTCGGCAATTTCCCGACGCTGAGCTTGGCCGGGGGCTACAACATCGACTCGACCTCGCCGGGCGGGGCCGCCTATCGGAACTCGGGCTCGATCGGGCTCGACCTCGACATCCCGATCTACGACCGCGGCGCGACGCGCGCGGAGACGGCGCAGGCGCAAGGGCAGCTCGACAACGCCGTCGCGCAGCTCGTCGCCGAGCAGCAGTCGATCCAGCTCAACGTGCAGTCGGCGCTGGTGAACCTGGTGGCCGCCTATGCGGCGCTCACGCAGACCGACGCCGAGCTGGCCAAGGCGCAGGACGTCCTGCGTTCGACCCAGGCGCAGTACAAGGCCGGGGTCACCACCCTGCCGCTGCTGCTCAACGCCCAGGTCGGCATCACCCAGGCGCTGACCGACGAAGTCTCGGCGGTGTACGCGGTGCGCCAGGCCGAACAGGCCTTGCTCTACGCGGAGGGCGCCAACGCGGCTGGGTGAGAACCCTAGCCCGATGCCCTCCACCGTCCCGGTCTGGATCGACGATCCGACCAACGCGGCGATCCTCGCGGTCAGCGAGGATCGCCTCCAAGGTTTCCAGCTCGACCCGTTCGGCGAGATCGCCGAGCGCAGCGGCGTCGACGTCGCCACGGTCCTCGAGCGGGTCGTGGCGATGCTGCGCGCCGGCACGATCCGCCGCGTGCGCCAGACGCTCATGGCGACCAACTTGGCCGAGGGCAGCCTGTGCGCGTGGCAGGTGCCGGCCGACCGGCTGAACGACGCCTTCGCGTGGCTGTCCGACGTCGACCCGTTCTCGGGCCACGTCGTGATCCGGACCACCGACGCGGCGACGGCCGGTTCCAACTACCGGCTGTGGACGACCCTCAAGGTGCCGCAGGGCTACGACATCGCCAAGTACGTCGCGTTCCTCGCGCAGCGCATCGGTGCCGAGCACTACCGCCTGATGCCGGCGAAACGGCTGTTCGCGCTGGGCGTGGGGCACGTGCGGCGGCGCGGGATGGAGCCCGGCGCGCGCGCCGACGTGCTGGCCGAGGCCAAGGACACCGAGATCGTCTCGCTCGACCCGCTGGAGTGGCGCGTGCTGACGGCGATCAAGCGCGAGTTCGCGCCGGACGAGATCGTGCGCGATCTGTGGGTGCCGCGGGCGGCGGCGGCGGGCGTCTCGCTCGCGGAGTTCGAGCGCGTCGGCAAGGCGCTCGACGCCAAGAAGGTCATCGGGCGTTTCTCGACCTTCCTCGAGCACGTCAAGCCCAACGCCGCCGCCGGCGGCGCCAGCGTGACCCGCTACAACGCGCTCTTCCATTGGAAGGTCCCGGTCGGGCGCGAGATCGACGCCGGTCGTGAGGTGGGACGGCACTACATCATGACCCATGCCTATTGGCGCGAAGGCGGCGCGGAGTTTCGCGGCGTCAACGTCATGGGCGTCGCACACGGCACGGAGAAGGAGACGGTTCTGGCGCACAAGGCCGCGATCGATCAGCACCTGCGGGAAGCGGGGATCGACTTCGACTACACCAACGTCTTCTGGGGCGGCCGCAGCGAGATCAAGCCGTCCGAGATCGCACCGCAAGCCTTCCGCGACTTCTGCGCCGCGCAAGGGGTCGACCCGGAGACGATGCGTTGATGCGCGCGCGCCGCGCCCTCGCGCTCGCCGCGCTGCTCGCGCTGGGCCTGGGCGGCTGCACCAAGGTCGGGGAAGGGACCACCGGCGGCAACGCGATGAGCGACACCAGCCATCCCAACGTGCTCTCGATCTCGACCGCCGAAGACCCGAAGAACCTCAACCCGGCGCTGGCGACCTCGCAGGCCGTCGGGACGCTCTCGGCCTTCTTGTACCAATACGCGGTGCTCTACGACGACCACGCGCGGCCGGTTCCCGACGCCGTCAGCGAGGTGCCGACCATCGCCAACGGCGACGTCTCCAAAGACGGCTTGACGCTCATCTACAAGATCCGTCCGGGCGACAAGTGGAGCGACGGCGTCCCGGTGACGTGCAGCGACTTCCGCTTCACCTGGCAAGTGATGATCAACCCGCGCAACAACGTCAACACGACGGAGGGCTGGCGGGACATCAAGGACCTGGACTGCCGCAATCCGGCCGTCGCGGTCGTGCACATGAAGCGCGTCTACGCGCCGTTTCTGCAACAGCTGTGGGGCGTCAACGGCAACGGTCCGATCATGCCCGAGCACGTGCTGGCCAAGTACAACGATGCCAAGGGCAGCTTCAACACCGCCTCTTACAACTCGGGGCCGCAGGTGACCAGCGGGCCGTATACGTTCCTCTCCTGGGAGCGTGGCAACGCGATCCGCATGCAGGCCAACCCGAACTTCGTCTTCGGCAAGCCGAAGATCGACGAGGTCGTCTACAAGATCATCCCCGACCAGAACACGCTGGCGACGCAGGTGCAGACGCACGAGGTCGACGTGGCGTGGAATCTGCAGCCGGCGTCGATGGGTTTCCTCGGGCGCGCGGCCGGCGTCAAGGTCGCGACCCCGGTCGTCTACGTGTTCGACCACGTCGACTTCAACTTGCGCCACCCGCCGTTCAACGACGTGCTGGTGCGCCGCGCGCTGACCTACGCCATCGACCGCAAGTCGCTGCTCGACAAAGTGCGTCTGGGGCTGGGCGAGCTGAGCAACACCTTCCTCGATCCGACGCTGTTTCCCAAGATGCAGGATCCGAAGGTGATGACGTATCCGTACGATCCGGCCAAGGCGAAGGCGCTGCTCGACCAGGACGGCTGGCACGTCGGTCCGGGCGGCATTCGCGTGAAGAACGGCAAGCGGCTGAGCTTCCAGATCTCGACCCAGGTCGAGTCCGATCAGGGCAAGCGCGTCCAGGCGCAGCTCCAGGCGTACTGGCGCGCGGTCGGCGCCGACGCCGAGGTCAAGAATTACCCGACGCCGATGTTCTTCGACAACACGGCGAACGGCATCATCCAGGGCGGCAAGTCCGACGTCGTGCTGTTCGCCTGGACGGCGGCGGCGGACATCGACAACAGTGCGATCTACTCCGGTGACGACTTCGCGCCGCACGGGCAGAACGGGCTGTTCTGGAACAACCGCCGCGCGACCGACGCGATGAACGCCGCCAACCAAACCGTCGACGAACCGAAGCGGATCGCGCTCTACCACATCGTCCAGGAAGAGTTTGCGAAGGACGATCCGTCGATCATCCTGTGGTTCCGCAAGGACGCCGAAGCGTATACCAGCGCGCTCAAGGGGTTCCAGCCCACGCCGGTGATCACGACGCCGTTCTGGGACGTCTGGAACCTGCACTACTGAGCGTGCGCGCACTCGTGCCGGCGCTGGCGAGCCTGGTTTTCTTCGCCGGCACGATCGCGCCCGCGGCGCCCGGCGAGCGGGCGCGCCACCCGTGGACGATCCCGCACGTCCTGCGCTACGCGACCGGCGAAGACATCGTCGGCCTCAATCCGCATCTCGCCCAGCAGCTCACGCTCTCGTACCTCTCGTCGTTGACGATGGCGTGGCTGCTGCGGTACGACGAGCACAACCGCCCGGTGCCGGAGTTGGCGCTGGCCGTCCCCTCGCGCGCGAACGGCGGGATCTCGGCCGACGGGCGCACGTACACGTACCGTCTGCGCCGCGGCGCGCGCTGGTCGGACGGGGCGCCGTTCACCGCCGCGGACGTCGTGTTCTCCGCCCACGCGGTGCTCAACCCGTCGAACGACGAAGGCACGCACGTCGGGTTCGACCACATCGAGACGATCGAAGCGCGCGATCCGTACACGGTCGTCGTGCGGCTGCGCAGCGTCGACGTGGGCTTTCCGGTCAACTTCTTCACCTCGGCCGGGGCGAATCCGTGCGTCCTGCCCGAGCATCTGCTGGGGAAGCTGCCCAATATCAACGACGCGCCCTACAACGCGCTGCCGGTCGGGATCGGTCCGTTCAAATATGCCTCGTGGCAGCGCGGCGACCGCGTCGTGCTCGTTCCCGATCCGCTCTACTTCGGGCGCAAGCCCAAGCTGCAGCGGGTCGAGTTCCAGATCGTCACCAGCCGCGACACCGCGCTGACCCGCCTGCGCACGCACGAGATCGATCTCTGGCTGCCGGTGCCGCCGGCCTATTACGACGACGTGCGCGCGATCCCGGCGGTGGCCGTGCTGCGCCGTCCGTCGTACGGCTACGAGCACCTGGATTTCGAGCTGCAGCACCCGCCGCTCGACGACGTGCGCGTGCGCCGCGCGCTGCGCCTCGCGCTGGACCGGCCGACGATCCTCGCGAAGGTCCGGCACGGCGTGGGCATCTTGCAAGAGACGCCGTTCGCTCCCGGGCACCCGTACCACGTCGATCTGCCGCGCGTTCCGTACGACCCCGCCGCGGCGAACGCACTGCTCGACCAAGCGGGTTGGCGGCGCGGCTCCGACGGCGTCCGCGTGCGTGACGGAAAGCGCCTCGCGCTGACGCTCACGCTGGCGGCGGGCAGTCCCGACAGCGACGCCATGATGGAGCTCATTCGCACCTGGTGGTCGGCGGTCGGCGTCGCGATCGACGTCAAGCACTACCCCTCGCCGCTGTACTTCGCGCCGTTTCAGGCCGGCGGGGTCCTCTACGCCGGCAAGTTCGACGTTGGTTACTTCGCTTGGTACACGGGGCCGAACGGCGACGTCAGTAACCTATTTGAGTGCAAACGCGCGCCGCCGGCGGGACAGAACGTCATGCGCTGGTGCGACGCGGCCGCCGACGCCGCCATGGAACGATTCAACGCGAGCGACGACGAAGCGGTCCGCCGGGCCGCCGCCGACACGCTCCAGGAGCGGTTGGCGGCCGAGGTCCCGACGATCGTGACGATGGCACGGGAAGACGTCTTCGCGTACGACGACGACCTGCACGGGTTTCATCCCAACAACGTCTCCGCGTTCGACGATTTGGTCGACGCCGACATCTAGGAGAGCACGGACCTTGAAGCGATCGTTCGCCGCCATCATCATCGCCACGGCGCTGGCGGGCTGCACGCAGAGCGGCAGCCCCGGCTCGACGGGAACCGGTCAGACCGGTGCCGGCGGTGAGCACCTGTGGACCGAGCCGCACGTCCTGCGCTACGCGAACGCGGAAGACGTCGCCGGGCTCAACCCGCACCTGGTCCAGCAGACGACGCTGGGCTACATGTCGTCGATGACGATGGCGTGGCTGGCCAAGTACGACCGCGACAACAAGCCCGTTCCCGAGCTGCTGACGGTCATCCCGACGCAGCAGAACGGCGGGATCAGCAAGGACGGCAAGACGATCACCTGGCACCTGCGCAAAGGCGTCAAGTGGTCCGACGGGCAGCCGTTCAGCGCCGACGACGTCGTGTTCTCGACCAACGTCGTGCTCAACAAGGCCAACAACGAGGTCAGCCGCGACGGCTGGGATCTGATCACGAAGATCGACGAGCCCGACAAGTACACCGTCGTCTACCATCTGCGCAAACCGTACGCGTCGTATCTCCCGACGTTCTTCGGCTCGGCGGGCGCGAACCCGTGCATCCTGCCCAAGCACCTGCTGGGGAATCTGCCCAACATCAACAACGCGCCGTACAACGCGCTGCCGGTCGGCATCGGACCGTTCCGCTACACCAAGTGGACGCGCGGCGACTCGGTCGAGATGGAGGCCAACCCGTACTATTTCCGCGGGATGCCCAAGCTCAAGAAGGTCATCTTCAAGGTCATCCCCGACCGCAACACGGTGCTGACCCAGCTGACGACGCACGAGATCGATCTCTGGCCGTATGTCCCGGCGTCGTACTATCCGCGCGTGCAGGCGATCCAAGGCGTCGCGACGCTGCGCGAGCCCAGCTACTACTTCAGCCACCTCGACTTCCAGAACCAGCACCCGGTGCTGGCCGACGTGCGCGTGCGCGAAGCGCTGCGGCTGGCGATCGACCGCGACAACATCCGGCAAAAGCTGCGCCACGGGCTGGGCATCCTCCAAGAGACGCCGGTGTCGCCCAAGAACCCCGCCTTCGATTCGCACATCCCGAAGGTGCCCTTCGATCTGGCGCGCGCCAACGCGCTGCTCGATCAGGCCGGTTGGCGGCGCGGCGCCGACGGCGTGCGGACGAAGGGTGGCAAGCGGCTCGTGCTCGACTTCGCGACCTCGGCCGGCACGCCCGACACCGACTCGATGATCGAGCTCATCCGCGCCGACTGGCGCAAGATCGGCGTCGCGATCAACGTCCAGCACTACCCGTCCTCGCTGATGTTCGCGCCGATGGCCGAAGGCGGCATCGTGCTCAAGGGCAAGTGGGACATCATCGTCTTCCAGTGGGGCGGCGACACGATCGGCGACCTCTCGAACCTCTACGAGTGCAACCAGATCCCGCCCAACGGCCAGAACGTCGTGCGGTACTGCAACGCGCAGGTCGACGCGGCGATGGAGGCCTTCAAGGGCATCTACGACCCCAAAGCCCGTCAGAAGTATGCCGACATCGTCCAGGAGCACATCGCGAACGACGTGCCGACGGTCATCATGTGGATCGGCGAGGACATCTACGGCTACAACAGCGACCTCAAGAACTTCCACCCCAACCAGGTCTCGCCGTTCGACGACATGATGAACGTCGACATCTAGGTGGGTTCGGCTATGCCGAACCCTTCGCGGTCCTCGCTGCGCTGCGGTCCGCCAAGCGGAGTGTTAAAGCCCCACCAAGGATGAGGCAACCCAGCAGCGGGAGCGCGCGCAGCGCGCCCCACTGCGGCCGCCGCGCGTCCAGGCCGGCGGCGCGCTGCTCGTCGGCCCACAGCGCACCGGCGTCCGCGCCGGCCGGCGCGCGATAGCTCGCGCCGAGCGCGTCCGGCCACACCGGCGCCGGCGCCGAGCGCGCCAGCGGCACGGCGAGCAGCGCTAACAGCGCCAGCGTCGCGACCGGCGCGAGGTCGGCGGCGCGTACCCGTTCGCGCCCCAGCGCGACGAACGCGGCGGCGACCGCCAGACCTTGCGCGAGGATCGCGAGCTGCGCCCCCGGGCGCTGCGCGAGGCCGAACGCGTCGGTGAGGATCAGCGTCAGGGCGACGCCGGTGCAAGCGCGCAGCGGCCCGCGGGTCGTGCGTGCCAGCACGAGCAGCGGCAGCAGCTCGATGGCGAAGTCGTGCTCGTGGAAGAACGGCACCGCGAACGGCAGCGCCGCCAACGCCAGCAGCGTGCTCTCGAGCGCGCCGGCGCGCGTACGCACGATGACCGCGACGAGTGCCGCCGGCGCCAGCACGGCGCACAGCAGACCCAGCGCGTTGGCCAGCGATGCCGGCGCGCCCAGACTCCAGGCGATCGCGCCCGGCGTGTACTGGATGGCGTCGAACCGCTCCGCCGCGCCGTGGCGGCTCAGCACGCGCAGATAGCCGGCCAGGTCGGGCGACGCCCACCCGGTGAGCAGCGCGAACGCGCCTAGCGCGAGCGCGATCGCCGTCAGTGCGCGCCGGTCGCGCAACCGCGCCGCCAGCGCGAGCGCCAGGTTCGGCTGCACGGCCGCGAGCAGCGCACCGAGCGCGGCGGTTGCGACGTCGTCGCGCTCGAGCGCCCACAGCGCGAGGGCGATCCCGCCCGCGGCGAGCAACGCCGATTGCCCCAGGCCCAGCGCGCTCGTCACCGGGCCGGCCGTCAGCGCCAGCGCGAACGCGGCCAACAGCGCGCGCACGCTGCGGGTGCGGACCAGCGCCAGCGCGACGAGCACCAACGTCGAGAGCGCCGCGACGAGCAGCCCGCTCCACACGCGCTCCGCGGTCGCGAACGGCAGCCGCGCCAGCGCGCCGAACAGCGGCAACGCCGCGGCCGGCCCGACGTAGGGCAGCAGCTCGTCGCGTTGCGCGCGCACACCGGGAATCGTGCGCTCGACCCGCCAGAGCTCGCGCGACCACGGGTTGCCGCCCGCGTTCCAGGTCGCGCCGGCGGCGTAGTACGCCTCGAAGTCGCGGCCGTACGGGCCTTGCGTCGGCGGCGGCGGTACGATCAGGAACGCCAGCGCCGCGGCGAGGACCGCCAGCGCTAGCGCCGCGCTACGTGCCGGCGTAGAGGCCGAGCCGCTCGATCCGGCCGTGGTTGCCCATGACGTAGGCGACGCCGCCGGGAAAACGCGCTTCGAACACCTCGGCGTAGACGACCGGCGCCGGACCGCCGACCGCCGGACCGTAGCGTTCGTCGAGCGCGGCGGTCGAGGCGCCCAGCGCGACGTCGCCGGGTGAGAAGCGGAAGCTGCCGTAGTCGCGCGCCGCCAAGCCGGGCGCGCGATCGGCTTTCGGCAGATAGTACTCGGCCGCGACCAACACGTCTTTCGAGTAGAACAGGCTCAGGAAGTTGCGCGCGCCGCCTTCGCGGGCGGCGTAGCTGTGCCAGCCGCGCATGGGGTATTGGAAGGCCACGCCGTAGGCTTTCTCGACGTCCGCGCGCGTCGTCGTGCCGACCGCGAACACGAGCTGATCGCTGGTCAGCACGACGGGGCGGTCCAGCGGCGCGGGCGGCACGTTGGCGCGGGCCCGCGAGCGCTCGTAGACCTGCGCCAGGATCTCGACCGCGCGCTGCATGGCGAAATCGGGCGCGCGCCCCTCGTCGTCGTCCTTCATCGCGCGGCGGTGTTTTCCACGATCGTCGCCGAGGCACCGGCCAACGCGATCAACCCGGTGGCGAAGTACGCGATGCCGGTCCACAGCCGCTGTCGCGGGGTGAGCCCGGAGGCGCGCGGATCGATCTGGCCGTGCCAGAGCGCGCGCAGGCGCGGGTACGCGGCGAAGCCGATCAGGACCAGGAAGATCAGGCTGAACGCGCTGTGCGCGAAGAAGATCATGAACAGCGCGAACAGCGGAATCCCGACGTACCACAGGCGCGCGTCGATCGCGCCGGCGATGGCGCCGCCGTCGAACGGCGGCAGCGGGATCAAGTTGAAGAAGTTCAAGAAGAAGCCGATGTAGGCGCACGCGATCCAGAAACGCTCACCGGTCTCCAGGCCGTAGATCCAGCACACGGTGGCGGCGCCGATGCCGAAGATCGGCCCCGCGATCGCGGCGGCGACGTTCTGCGCGGGCGTTCCGCCCGGCGCGGCGGTGAACGCGCCCAGCCCCGGGATGAAGACCGGCAGCCGGGCCGGGACGCCGAAGTTGCGCCAGGTGAAGTAGTGGCCCAGCTCGTGGACCAGGATCATCGCCACGAACACGATCGCGATCTTCCAGCCGCCGAACAGCGCGGCGTAGAGTAGGATCGAGGCGAACAGCGACCCGAAGCTGATGAGCTTGGGGACGAAGATCAGGAACTTGAGGCCGCCCAGCGCGAGCAACCCGGCTTTGATCGCGGCGAAGAACTTGGCGACCAGCGCGGCCAGTCCGAGCACGGCGCCGCCGGCCGTGCGCGCGGCGCCGCCTTGCTTGCCCTGCCGAGGCTGCTGGAGGCGGTCCTCGGGCGGGCGCTGGTCGTCGTCGTACATCTCCCGGTGATTCTCGCTCCGCCCGTCCCGCTCCGTGAATGGCGGCCGACCTTTCCCGCCGGCACGCTGCGCTCGATCTCGTTGCACTGGAGCGGGGGCGACTACGCGGCCGTCTTTCCGGCATACCATTTCTGCCTGACCGGCCCGCAGGACGTGGTCGTGCACCACACGCACGACCTGCGCGACAACATGCGCGACGTGCGGCTCGCGCCCGACGAGCCCTACGCCGCCCATACGCGCGGCCGCAACAGCTGGTCGATCGGCCTGGCCGTCGCGGCGATGCGCGACGCGCGTCCCGACGACTTCGGCGGCGCACCGATCACGGCGGCGCAAGCGGAGGGTCTGTGCGTGCTCGCCGCGCGGCTGGTGGGTGCCTACGGCATCGCGCTCGACGCCGTGCGCACGCACGCCGAAGCGGCGCTCGAGGACGGCTACTTCGGCGCGGGCGAGGGCGAGCGCTGGGACATCGCGCGCCTGCGTGCGTCACCGCTCCCGCTCGAGCCCGCCGAGGCGACCGCGACCGGCAACTGGTTCCGCACCCGCATCGCCGCGTTGCTCGCGGCCCCCGATGCCCGCTAGGCTCGTTAGCGCGGCGCTGTGGGCGCTGCTGGTGCTCGGCGTCCTGCTGATCGTCGCGATGGTGTGGCACCCGTGGGTGACGCCGTGGACCGGAGCACCGTCCGCGCGCTGAAGCTCTCGATCGCGCGCGAGAGCTCGGAACCGGCAGCCGTGTGACCGGGTCGGTGGGAGCGTGAGTACGAGCACGCCTGCCGCCGACGGGCGTCCGCGCATCGTCATCCTCGGCGGCGGCTTCGCCGGCGTCTCGGTCGCGGAGCGGCTCGAGCGGCGGCTGCGCCCCGACGAGGCGTCGATCGCGCTGGTGAGCCGCGAGAACTTCACGCTGTTCACGCCGATGCTGCCCGAGGTCAGCTCCGGCGAGCTCGAGCCGCGCCACATCGCGACGCCGATCCGCGCGCAGCTGAAGCGGACGACGTTCGTGCTCGGCGAGATCACCCGGCTCGACCTGCGCTTGCGTGAGGTCGACGCACAGCACGTCATCACCGGTGCGATGACGCACCTGGCGTACGACCACCTCGTGTTGGCGCTGGGGAGCGTGACCTCGACGTTCGGCATCCCCGGCGTCGAGGAGTACACGCTCCCGCTCAAGTCGCTCGAAGACGCGGAGGTGCTGCGCAATCGCATCGTCGCGGCGCTCGAGCAGGCCGTCGTCACGCCGCCCGGCCCCGAGCGCGATCGCTTGCTGACGTTCGTCGTCGTCGGCGGCGGGTACACCGGCTGCGAGTGCGCCGGCGAGCTGGTCGACCTGTTCCGCTCGATCGTGCCGTTCTATCATCCGCTGCGACTGGTCGACGTGCGGATGGTGCTGATCGAAGCCGGTGCCTCGCTGCTGCCGGACTTGCCGCCGCAGATGGGGCGCTACACGACCCGCAACCTGCAGCGCCGCAAGGTCGAGCTGATGCTGGGCGACGGCGTGACCCGCATCGACCGTCATGCCGTCGCGCTGCAGTCGGGTCGCATGGTGCCTTCGGCGACGATCGTGTGGAGCGCCGGCGTGCGGCCCTCGCCGGTGCTCAAGGATCTCGACGGCGTCGTGCACGCGCGCAACGGCGGCATCATGGTGCACCAGGACTTCGTCGCGCTCAATCGGCCGGAGGTGTGGGCGCTGGGCGACTGCGCCTGGATCCCGACGGTCGCCGACGCGCAGCAGAGCAATCGCGGCGATTGGTATCCGCAAACGGCGCAACACGCGATTCGTGAAGGTCCGGCGCTGGCCGACAACCTCGTCGCGACGCTGCGCGGCCAGCCGACCAAACCGTTCCACTTCACCGCGCTGGGCACGATGGCGTCGCTCGGCGCGCGCACCGCCGTCGCGGCGCTGCCGGGCGGGATCGTGCTGACCGGCTTCCCGGCCTGGTTCTTATGGCGATCGTACTATCTGGTTCGACTGCCGGGGCTCGACCGACGGTTCCGCGTCGCGATCGATTGGACGCTGGGGCTGCTGTTCCGGCGCGACATCGCCGAGCTGCGTCTGTACACGCAGCGTACGCGGGATGACGCCGCGATCGGTGAGCGCCGTTAGGCAGACGCGATCAGCGCGAGCGTTCGATCGAGCACCGGCTCGCGGCCGGCCGCCACGTCCGCCGGCGTCGTCCGTACGACGACGTCCGGCACGACGCCCTGGCGCGGCGGCTGCGGCTTGGGCGGCAGGAAGACCTTGGTGGTAAAGTAGGCTTTGAAGCCGAGACCGGGCGAGGTGAAGGTGTAGACCTCACCGGTCGAGTCCACCGGCTCGCCGGTTTCCTCGCCGACGATCGTCGCCAGACCGTAGTCCTTGGCCGCCAGCGCGCACGACATCGCCGAGGAGAACGTCTGCGGCGAGATCAGGAGATAGACGGGTCCCGTGTAGCGGCTCGGCACGTCGCGCGCCGGCGTGAAGAGGTCGTCGTTCGGCCCTTCACGGATCGGAATGATGGTCCCGTCAGGCGCCGACCACGCGCGGGCGCCGTAGATCTCGACGTACTTGTCTTCACCGTACTCGCGCTTGAGCCGATCGCACGCTTTGACGATGACGCCGCCGAACTGCTTGAACGGCTTGCTCGAAACGGCCGTCCAGAGCTCGTCGTTCAGGCGGCTGTCGCCGCCCCCGTTGCGGCGAATGTCCACCACGAGTGCTTTGATCGACGCGTCGTGCATGGCGGGCACCGCTTCGGTGAGGAATCGCCCGAAGCGCGCGAACCCTTCGCAGCGACGGTAGTCGAGATAGCC
This sequence comes from Candidatus Sulfotelmatobacter sp., assembly GCA_035504415.1. Lineage (NCBI taxonomy): Bacteria > Pseudomonadati > Acidobacteriota > Terriglobia > Terriglobales > Candidatus Korobacteraceae > Candidatus Sulfotelmatobacter > Candidatus Sulfotelmatobacter sp. Next base: position 224,764 of record DATJRY010000017.1, read on the forward strand.
CACGCCGCCGCCGGCGATCGTGCCATAGGTGTACGGCTCGGACGTCGTCGTCGTCGCGCGCGAAGGTGCCGTCGCGAGGGAGACGTCGCGCTCGTGCACCGCGCCGTCCGACTTCCAGACGACGTGATAGGTCGGTCGTTCGCCGAAGAGCGCGAACGACACGGCCGACCCCTCCGTCGAGACGCGGGTGCGGTGCAGGCTCTCGGTTTGGCCGCCGAGCGCCGCGAGCGCGAGGTGCACGTACTCCGGCGCGGCGATGCCGTCGATCGAGACGATCTCGCTGCCGCGCGGAATCGTCGCGCTCTCGTCGACGAGAACGACCAGCGCGTCGTCCGGCGCGAGGGCGAAGCGCAGCGGGAAGCGCCGCGCCGCCGCGGCGAGTAGGCCGTCGAAGCCGAGCGAGACGTGGCCGTCGTTCAGGGCGCCCAGCACCGGTGCGATCGCGAGCCACGCTTGGCGGACGGTGAGCGGCACGCGGATCGTTTCGCGCGTGGAGCGATAGAGCGCTTCGACGGTGGCACGGTCGGCGGCCAGGAACGGATCGGCCCCTACGTCGAGCAGCGCTGCCCAGATGGCGTCGAGGTCGGCGCGGACGACCTCGGCGGTGAACGTCGGCTCGGCGACAGCGGCAGCCGCGCCGAGCAGCGGCGCGATGCCGAGCGCCGCCCCGATCCGCAGGAACGATCCGCGCTCCATTCGCATGCGCGGCCCTTCGCGCGCGGCACGGCGAGCTACTGTGGGACACCCCTTGACAGAAGTGATAGCCCCTTGTACCTTGTAACTATGTTTTTAGTTATGGCCCTCGCCGGCGCCCCGTTCCACGCCGAGCCGGCGATTCGGCCCGGGCAGACGCTGACCGTGCACGACCTCAGCGGGCGCGTGCGCGTGCGGGTCGGCTCGCATCTGGTCATCGACGCGCGCAAACACGCCGAGCGCAGCGATCCGAACACGGTCGCGGTAAAGGTCGAGACGTCGGCCGACGGCGTCGCGGTCTGCGTGCGCTACCCGCCCGACACCGACCGCGGGTGCGATCAGCGCTCGCAGGGCGCGAACGACAACGACACCGAGGTCGACTTCGACATCACGGTCCCCGCTGGGGTGGGGGTCGCGGCGGCCAACGTGAACGGCCCGGTCGACGTCGTCGCCGCCGGCCCGGCGCGCGGGACGAGCGTCAACGGTGAAGTACGCATCGACGCGCCGCACGTGGACGAAGCGACGACCGTCAACGGCGGGGTGCGCGTCTGGGAGCGCCGGCGTTCGTCGGCTCCGCTGCGCGCCAGCAGCGTCAACGGCCGCATCGAGATCGATTTGCCGGCCGGCAGCGGCGTCACCGTCAGCGCGAACACGCTCAACGGCGACATCCGAGCCGACGGTCTCGCCGTCACGCGCTCGATGTACGGCCTGGGCGCGAAGGCCAACGGCGTCCTCGGCGACGGCGCGCAGCACCTCTCGCTCTCGTCGGTGAACGGCGCGATCGTCGTGCGCCGGGGCTAGCGGCCCAGGCGGTAGTTCAGGCCGATCGCCAGCGCGCTCTCCTGATACGGCGTGGGCGCGTTGGTGCGGTTGAAGAGCGCGGTGCGCGACCAGCTCAGGTCGAGTGCCGCGCGGTTGCCGGGCCGGCGCAGCAAGACCCCGATACGATACGACGTGCCGCGATAGGTCAGCGCGGTGTGCAAGCCGTCCGGCAGCAGCGCGTTGCCGCCGACGTTCGGATACGCGTAGCCCCATCCGTACGGCGCGACCGCGGCGTTCGGGTTGGGCATGAACAGCAGGCCGTAACCGAGCCCGTGGATCGGCGGATCGCCCTGTTGTGGGCGCGCGAACGTCGCGCCGCCGACGTACAGGTGCGGCGCAATCCCGACCCCGCCGCCGGCTTGGACCTCGAAGCGGTGGATCGCCGCCGGCCCGGGCGGATCGAGGTACCAGCGGTATTCCGTGACGCTGGCGACCGCGTAGCGACCGAACAGCCGCGACTCGCCGGCCTGCCACGCCGACGGCTCGCTCGCGCCGATCGCCGCGAGCGGATCGTGCTCATCGCGCACCTGCGGCACGGCGGTGATGCCGATGCTGACGTACTGCGGTCCGGGCACGAGCAGCTTCGCGTGCGCGCGCGGCGTCGGCGTCGGGGAGGGCGTCGGCGCCGCGGCGAGCAGCGTTCCGAGCGCGAGCAGCGCGATCAGGTCGTGATCCAGGCGTCGTCGGCGCCGGCGTAGACGTTGCCGTAGAGCGTCGCCGCCGCGGGCAACGGCTCCGCTTCGACCTCGTCGGTCGTGCGATTGACCAGGTCGGCGATCTCGCGGCGAATCGCGCGCGCCTCGTCGGCGGTTAGGGTCCCCGCTTCGATCAGCGACTGCTCGAACTTCGGCAGCGGATCGTTGGGGCGCTGGCCGGCGACCTCGTCACGCGAGCGATAGGTGCGGTCGTCGTCGTCGGTCGTGTGCGAGAGGAAGCGGTAGCAGTGCGACTCGACCAGCACCGGGCCGTCGCCGGCCGCCGCGTGCGCGCGCGCGTCGCGCACGGTCGTATAAACCGCGACGGGGTCGAAGCCGTCGCAGCTCATTCCGCGGATGCCGTAGCCGTCGGCGCGCGGCGCCACTTCGGGCACGCGCATCTGCTTGGAGACGTGCGTCGAGATCGCCCACTGGTTGTTCTCGCACAGGAACAGCACCGGCAGCGCGTGGACGGCCGCGAAGTTGAGCGCTTCGTGCCACTCGCCTTGGCTGGTCGCGCCCTCGCCGAACTGGCAGAAGACGACGCGGTCGCGCGCGCCCGCGCGTTTGAGCGCCCAGGCGGCGCCGACGGCGTGCGTGCACTGCGCGGCGATGATCGAGGAGATCGACGCGATCCCCAGATCTTTGGCGGTGACGTGGTTGATGATCGAGCGCGCGCCGGTGCGATCGTTCGCGCGCGCCAGCTGCGAGCGGAACAAGTCGACCAGCGGGAAGCCGACCGCCAGAATCAGCCCGGTGTTGCGATAGTACGGGTAGAGCAGATCCTTGCCGCGTTCGAACGCGAGGCCGGTCCCGGCTTGCACGGCTTCGTGCCCTTCAGAGCCCATCGCGATGCCGATCTTCCCTTGCCGGTTGAGTTGGAAACCGCGTGTGTCGACCGCTCGCTGGGTCACCATGTCGCGGAAAAGCTTGAGCGATTGCTCGCGGGTCAACGTCGGGCTGCTGGCGGTGGTCGGCATCGTCGTCCGTCCCCTTCCGGCGCTCCGCCGACGGCACCTACCGAGCGGTCGGGTGGGCGGGGAACGGCACGTTGCCTTCGGAATGACGCCGCATGCGAACCGCTCCCGTGCTCGTCGTCGCGCTTTGTGTGACGGCGCTTCCGAGCCTCGGGGGCGCGACCGCGTCCCCCGCCACCGCGCCGCGCGGCGCCGTCCTGCGCCCGTCGGTCAAACGCCCGGCGGTCAAGCCGACACCGGTGCCGCCGACGTTCACCTTCCGCGCGGTCGGACCGGCCGCGTCGGGAGGCCGCGTCAGCGCCGTGGCGGGCAGCGATCGCGATCCGCGCGTCTACTACGTCGGCGGCGCGGCCGGCGGCGTGTTCGCGTCGAGCGACGGCGGGACGTCGTTCGCGTCCGCGTGGACGGGACCGGCGTTCGGCGCGGTCGGCGCGCTGGCGGTGGCGCCGAGCAACGAGAAGGTGGTGTGGGCGGGGACCGGCGAGGCCAACCCGCGCAACGACGTCTCGTACGGCGACGGGGTCTACGTCTCGCGCGACGGCGCCAAGCACTGGAAGCACGTCGGCCTCGAGGCGACCAAGACGATCGCGAAGATCCTGGTCGATCCGCACGATCCGAACGTCGCGCTGGTCGCCGCGCTCGGCGATCCGTGGGCCGACAGCGACGCGCGCGGCGTCTATCGGACGACCGACGGCGGCCGCACCTGGTCGCGCACGCTGGCGCTCGGGCCATCGAGCGGCGCGGCCGACCTGGCGTGGAGCCCGAAAGCGCCGCGGACGGTGTTCGCGGCGATGTGGCAGTTCCGCCGCCGGCCGTGGTACTTCTCGAGCGGCGGCCCGAACGACGGCCTCTACCGCTCGCGCGACGGCGGCCGCACCTGGTCGAAGATCCAGGGGCACGGCTTTCCGACCGATCTGCTCGGACGCATCGGCGTCGCGGTCGCGCCGAGCGATCCGCGCCGCGTCTACGCGGTCGTGCAGTCGAAGCAGGGAACGATCTGGCGTTCCGACGACGGCGGCGACACCTGGAAGAAGATGTCCTCCAGCACGCTGCCGGAGCAGCGGCCGTTCTACTTCAGCCACCTGAGCGTCGATCCGACGAACCCGAACCGCGTCATCTCGCTCTCGATGTACATGACCGTCTCGACCGACGGCGGCAAGCACTGGAAGCACCTCGAAGGCTACTTGCACCCGGACAACCACGCGATCTGGTGGTCGGCCGACGGCAAGCGCATCATCGAGGGCAATGACGGCGGCGTCGTGCTCAGCCGCAACGGGGGCGGGAGCTGGTCGTTCCTCGATCGCATCCCGCTCGCGCAGCTCTATCACGTCGCGACCGACGACGAGAAGCCGTACCTGATCTGCGGCGGGCTGCAGGACAACAGCTCGTGGTGCGGTCCGACGACCGCGCGCAACGGCATCGGCCTGCTCAACCGCGACTGGTTCGCCATCGCCGGGGGCGACGGCATGTTCGCGATCCCCGATCCGCGCGATCCCAACCTGATCTGGACCAACACCGAGGACGGCATCCTGGGGATCTACGATCAGAAAGCGCGGCAGAGCATCGATGTGACGCCGTTCCCGCGCGACGTGTTCACCTCGCGTGACTCGTTCGCCGCCTCGCCGTACCGCTTCAACTGGAACGCTCCGCTCGCGTTCTCGCCCGACGGAAAGACGGCGTACTTCGGCGGCAACGTGGTGTTCGCGACGACCGATCGCGGCCGCCACTGGACGCCGATCAGCCCCGATCTGACGCGCAACGACAAGGCCCATCAGCGCGCGTCGGGCGGTCCGATCGAGCTCGACGTCTCGGGTGCCGAGTACTACGACACCACGCTGGCGATCGCGCCCTCGCCGAAGGATCCGCAGACGATCTGGGTCGGGACCGACGACGGGCTCGTGCAGATCACGCGCGACGGCGGCGCGCACTGGCGCGACGTGCGCGCGTCGAGCTGGCCGACCTACGGCCGCATCGAAGCCATCGACGCCAGCCCGTACGCGGCCGGCACCGCGTTCGTGCAGCTCGACCGGCACGATCTGGGCGACGACCGGCCGTACGTCTACGTCACCGACGACTACGGCGCGAGCTGGCACGCGATCCCGTCGAACCTGCCTGCCGACGCGCCGGTGCACGTCGTGCGCCAGGATCCGCGCGAGCCGAACCTGCTCTACGCGGGGACAGAGAACGGTCTGTTCGTCTCGTACGATCGCGGCGGGCGCTGGGAACGCGTCGGGCTCGGCCTGCCGCGCACGCCGGTCTACGACCTGACCGTGCAGCCGCAGGTGAACGATCTGATCTTGGCCACGCACGGCCGCGGCTTCTACGTCCTGGACGACGCGACGCCGCTGCAGCGGCTGGCCGCCGCGCGCGCCGCCGGCACGATGTTCTTCCCGGTGCGCACCGCGACGCTGTGGGCGTCGTTCCCGTCGGTCGAACCGGGCGACGGCGGCTCGATGCCGTCCAACTTCTTCGTCGGCCCGGCCGCGCCCGGCGGCGCGCTGCTGAGCTTCTATCAAGCCACGCCGGCCAAGCAGCGGCCGTGGATCGAGATCGCGACCACCGACGGCGTCCCGGTGCGCGAGCTGCGCGGCTCGTACCTGACCGACGACGGCCGCAAATACTGGGTGCCCAACGGCAAGGGGATCGTGCGCGTCAATTGGGACGGCACCGAAGACGGCCCGACGCGCTGGAACGGGACCAGCGTGCAGAACATGGGGCCGCTCTCGGGCCCCGAGGCCCTGCCGGGAACGTACGTCGCCAAACTGCACCGCGACGGCCGCGTCTTCACCCAGACCTTCACGCTGGTCGACGATCCGCAGAGTCCGTTCACCCCCGAGCAGCGCGTGGCACGCCACGACTTCCTGCGCACGCTGTTCGGTTGGTACGACGAAGTCGATCGCGCGCTCAACGCGATCGACGCGCGGCTGAAGACCGCGACGCCGGCGCAGCGCGCGCGCTATCTCGCGCTGCAGCACGAGCTGACCGCGAACGATCGCAACGACGAGGACGGGGTCACGCAGCCCGACGGCATGCGCGAGCAGATCGGTTCGCTCATGGGTCAGCTCGGCGGCAGCTTGCAGCCCCCGTTCTCCCAACACGAGGCCGCTTTGGCGGCGCTGCGCACCCGCTACGAAGCGGTGCGCCGCGACGTGGTCGGCCTGCTCGGACCCGGGGTGTTCGCCTCGCCGTCGATGCGCGCGGCGCCGCCCGCGCCGTCGACGCCGTCTCCCGCGCCTTCCTCGTCGCCGTGAGCTCGGAGCCGCGTCGCCCGTACGACATCGACACGCTGACCGACGTCGCGCTGCGCGTCTTCGCGGAGCGCGGCTACGACGGCGCGTCGATGGACGACGTCGCGCGCGCGGCCGGAATCACCAAAGCCTCGATCTATCACCACGTCAGCGGCAAGGAGGCGTTGCTCGAGCGCGGGCTGACCCGCGCGCTCGACGCGCTGTTCGCGATCCTGCGCGAGCCGGGTGCCCTCGAAGGCCGTGCGCTGGCGCGCTTGCAGTACATCGTCTCCCGCGTCGCGGAGGTGACGCTGCGGCTGTTGCCGGAGCTGACCGTGCTCTTTCGCGCGCGCGGGACGGCGAAGAGCGAGCGCGATGCGCTCGAGCGGCGGCGCGAGTTCGACCGGATCGTCACCGACCTGGTGCGCGGGGCGCAACGCGACGGCGACTTGCGTGCGGATCTCGATCCGCGGCTAGCGGTGCGGCTGGTGTTCGGCATGTCGAACTCGGTCGTCGAGTGGTACCGGCCCGGCGGCGTGCTCGAGCCGGCGACGGTCACCGCGACGGTCGTCTTGATGGTGTTCGAGGGGCTCGGTGTCCGCGGCCGCTGAGTCGCACGCGACGCCCACGCTCGCGGCCATCGCGCGCGAGATCGGGCGACTGGGACTGCTCGGGTTCGGCGGCATCGGCCCGCAGGCGTATCACGTCTTCGTGACGCGCACGCAGTGGCTCTCGCCCGAGGAGTTCGCCGAGCTGTCGGGCGTCGGCCAAGCGCTGCCGGGTCCGAACATCGTCAATCTGGTTGCGATCTGCGGCGATCGCTGGCACGGGCCGTCCGGCACGCTGGTCGCGCTGGCCGCGCTGATCGTGCCGCCGGCCGTGGTCGCGCTCGTGCTGGCCGCGCTGATCGAACCGTTCGCCGGCGCGGCGCGGGTCGTCGCGGTCGAGTCCGCGATCGTCGCCGCCTGCGCGGGCCTGACGCTGGCGACGACGCTGCGCGTGCTGGGCACGATCGCGCAGCGGCGCACGTTCGCGTTCGCGCTGTGCGGCGCGCTGGCGGCGTTCGTGCTGTGGCGCTCGACGCAGATGCCGTACGCGACGATCGCGGCCGTCGGCGTCGGCTTCGCGGTCGAGCTGCTCGCGCTGCGCCGGGCGCGATGACCGACGATCCGTTGCCGGTGCTGGCGCTGCGTTTCGCCGGGCTCTCGCTGATCGCGGTGGGCGGCGTCAACGCGCTGCTGCCGGCGATCCACGCCACCACCGTCACCCAGATGCACTGGCTGACGCCGGCGGCGTTCAACGCGTCGGTCGCGCTGGCGCAGGCGGCGCCCGGCCCGAACCTGCTCTTGGTGCCGCTGGTGGGCTGGCACGTCGCCGGTCTGGCCGGCGCGGGCGTCGCGCTGCTCGCCTTCGTCGTCCCCTCGACCCTGGTCGCGGTCGCCGGCGCGCGTTGGCTGCGGCACCATCAGGACAACGCGACCGTCGGCGCGCTGCGGCGCGCGCTCCGTCCGGTCGCCGGCGGCCTCATGCTGGCGTCCGCTATCGCGGTGTGGCTCAGCGCCGTGCGCGCGTGGCCGTCCTCGAACGCGTGGATCGCGGCGGCGTTGGGCGCGATCGCGCTTGCGACGATGCTCGCGACGCTGCGCTGGAAGCTCAACCCGCTGGCGTGGATCGCGATCGCCGCCGCGCTCGGCGCGATCGTACCGCTGCGCTAGCTGCCGACGGTGAGCGTCTTCGCCTCGCTGGTCAGCGCGCCGACCAGCACGGTGACACCCGGCGTCGCCGGCAGCTGCCAGGGCTGCTGGTTCCACGGTTGCGCCGGCGGGACGGTGAACACGATCGTGGTGTCGGCCCACGACGTGGTCGGCACGACGGCGCCGTTGAGGCGCAACGTCGAACCGGGATCCGCCGCGCCGAAGCCGGTTCCCGTCACGGTCACCGACTGACCGACCTGCACGCTGGGTGCGGAGAAGTTCAGGATCGTCGGGCGGCCCGGCGTGACGATCAGCTTGCCGCCCAGATACGTCGCCTGACCGAAGCCCATCAAGAGGACGAGCGCGTTGCCGATGTCGGGCAGGTTCGGCGTGAACGTCGCTCCGGCCAGCGCGGCGACGGCGTCGCCGACGAAGACGCCGACGGAGACGAGCGTCCACAGCAGTACTTGGAAGCGGGTCAGATCGATGTTGCCGTCGTCGCCGAGGACCAGCCACTTCCAGTTCAGGTCGAGCTGCTGCGCCTGTTGTTTGACGATCGTGCCTTTCGCGATCTGGCTGCCGGTGATGCCGGCGGCGCCGATCAGCGTCGTGGCGGAGAAGCCGAGCAGCACCAGCAGACTCTGCGGGAAGCCGAGCTGACACGATTGGACGTCGGACGGCGTGCACGCGAGGCCGACGTTGTGGACGAACAGCACGACGTACGCCCACAGCGCGACGAACGTCCAGATGACCGTTTGCCACTTCGAGAGGCTCAAGCGTCCGTCGGCGCCCGCCGCGATCGAGAACGGGTTCCACTGCCCGGTGGCCGCGGCGGTCAGACCGGTCGCGAACAGGACCGGCGCCCAACCCCAGGTGGTGGGGCTGCCCACCGGGTGCCCGCTCGCGGCGTGCCCGATGCCGTAGACGACGCAGCCCAGCACGACGAGGCAGAGCACGGCACCGGCGCGCGTCACCGTCGAGCTGCGCGGTACGAAGTTGCTGACCATGTCGAGCGAGCGGCTTCTCGAAGCTTGCCCGTTGCCCTGCACCACCGGCTCGGGTATACTGGGCATGAACCGACCATTTGGTAGGGAGAGGAACCCGCAGCATGTCCAGCACGGCCCAGGTCCCGCAGCTCGTCGTCCCCGCCGGCGGCTTCGCGCCGTTCCCGGAGGTCCCGCAGCCCAACATCTTCCCGATGGAGTGGCGCGTCGAGACGCCCAAGCTGGCCGAGATCTACGAGCGCTCCAAGCGCCACGTCTGGAATCCGTCCGACTTTCCGTGGGACACGCTGCGGGCCGAGGACTTCACCGAAGAGCAGCGGCTGGGGATCATGTACTGGTACGCGGTGCTGGCGAACTTCGACGGCTCGGGTCCGGCCGTGTTCGCCAAGGCGACGATCCACGCGTTCGAGACGCACCAGGAAGACCCGATCCGCAAGTGCTTCTTCGCGATCACGCGCGACGAGATGAACCACGAGGAAGTCTGCCAGCGCGCGATCCAAAAGCTCGTGCCGGGCGGCCCGATGGATTTCACGGCCACCAGCGATCTCGCGCGCGCCGCGCAGAACAACATCGGTTGGCTCTATCACAACGGCGGCCGCTACTGGTCCGGCTACTCGAACTCGTTGCAGAAGTATCCGCTCAGCGTGCTGTTCACCTCGTTCCTAATGGGTGAGGTCGCCAGCTCGACGCTGTTCTTCGGCATGTCGAAGAAGGCGACGCACCCGGTCTTCAAGCAGATCTTCGCCAAGGTCGGCCAGGACGAAGCGCGCCACCTCGCGATCTGTCTGACGGTACTCGAGCGCGACTGGCCGGGACTCTCCGACGAGTACAAGACGCTCATCACCAAGCAGCTGCGGGCGGGCTTCGTGTTCCTGAGCATGATCCTGTGGGAGCCGCCCAATCAGTTCTGGGACATCCCCGACTACTTCTTGCCGAACCACCGCGTGCTCGTGCAGCACGCGCGCGACGCCGGCCTGGGCGTGCTGACCTACGACGAGCAGGCCGAAAACTGGCGGGTCGCCCTGGCGCGCGTGCGCGCGATCGTCGGCGAGTGGGGGATCGAGTTCCCCGCCATCCCCGAGCTCGACCTCGACGGCGTCGACGTCAGCGACATCGGCCCCGAAGACATCATCCCGGTCTTCTAGCCCGACACGGCTCTGCCGAAAGGGGTCTAGGCTTGGAATATCCGCGCCCTTGTCGATCGATTGATAGTGGATGATCACGGTTCGTCGCAACATCGGCGCCGTTATCTCGCTCGATTATCGCGCCGGCTAGGGACTCGGAAGTTGCCCGAGTTCCTCTGCAAATGCGCCAAGATCGGGGTAAACCGTTCCTTTGGTGACGCCCCATCTTCGAAGCCAACTTCGTAAGAAGCCTTTTGAACCTTTTGGGATGTGCCACTGATATAGTAGCCAGTCGACAGAGGGCAAGTCCCTCAAATCGGTCCCCTCGCTATGAATCGTAAATTGGGCTTGTTGCACGAGCATACGAAGGTCAATTAGATGGCCCGTAACGGCAAGTGCCCGTCGGGATGCAGCCCCATCGTAAGGAGCTACTTGGCCGAACGCTTGTTGCACGAGCACCATCACGTCTGGGTGGCTTGGCATCAAGAGCGTATACTGATTGCGATGTTGTTTGTTGAGCCCGCTTGGATTTAGCGCCCAGATACAACCATCTTCATCGTCGTGCTCAACATTGCATACCGCAAAGTACAAAGCTATCAATGGGCTCGCTGACCAATCCAGCAGGCGAGTCGGAAGTCCATAATGTTGCGCGTATTGCAGCCATGCAAAGAGATCGGCCGAGGGTGGTGGATTAGGCATGCGCGCCGGAGCCCCGAGGGTGAATCGAATCAACAACGAGATTTCGTGATACCTAGGATCACGAAAAACATGAGGCCGAAGATTCCATGCAGCGTTGCCGTGTCCCCGCCAGTAAACGTCGGAGCCGAACCTTGTATTTGCAAGTTGAACCGCATGTTCAAGATTTTCAAAGCTACGAATGTCCTCAGTCATGCGTCCCCAAGTCGCCTCTAAAGGCACATTACTCATGGCGACTCCGGCCGTATCTAGCAAGAAGCGTCGACATCATTCAAGTTTCGACGCTTCGGGCTTGGACCCAGTTTGCGCGTCGTTCTCTTCCAGTGTCGCGAACGCGCTAGTGACGTTATGGTCGCACGGCGATGACGTGGAGAGATTGCGCGTTGAAGTGGCTCGGTATCAGGTCGCACTCCGGCGGTCACCCGGTCGCTCCGACGTAGACGGCCGCTAGGACCGTCAGCAGAATCGGGACCGCGGCGCGCAGCAAGCGGATCGGGGCGATGCGATAGGTCTGGTTGCGGCCGAGCTGGACTTGCAACCCGGTCGTCCAGCCGACCAGCCCGCAGACCTCGGCGATCGTGAGGAAGACCAGGAACAATGCCGGCGCGGAGGTACCGTCGGGCGGCGTCGCGGCGACCGCGAAGCCGAGCACGATGACGACGGCGGCCACGATCGCCGGGGCCAGCCAGACGAAGCCGCGCGGCGCGAGCCAGCGTGGCCGGCCGTCGAGGCCGATTTGCAGCGGAATGCGTGGCGGCGCGTTCGGCCACAGGCGCGCGACGTGGCGGATCAGCAGCAGCGTCGCGAGGACGGCGATGACGTAGCCGGCCAGGACCAGCGGATCGCGCAGCACCTCAGGACGTACTCGCGCGCGCGAAGCGAGTTGCACCCGTCGGCGGCGCCGCTTCGCGCTCGACCCCTTCGACGCGAGCGTAGCGCGGCGGGTGCGCCAGCACGTCGTCGAGGAAGGCGTCGACGTCGTCGGCTGTGCCTTCGACGTCGATCTCCAACTGCTCGCCGTCGCGCACGTTGCGTACGTGGCCGAAGACCGCGTGTCGCCGGGCGACCTCGAGCACGGTGTCGCGAAAGCCGACGGTCTGGACCCGCCCGCGCAGGCGCACGATCGCGCGCACACGCCCCTCGCCGCCGCTCACGCGAGGACGGTCGGGTCGGTGCGCAGCACGTCGCGATAGAGCGCGGCCGCGTTGAGCGCGACGACCGGCGGCTCGCCGCGCTCGAACGAGTCGCGGGTCGCGCGCGCGACCGCCTCGTCCATCGCGATCGGCGTGCCCGCGCTCATCCGTGCGCGGCAGCTCAGCTCGGCGGCGCGCTCGGCGTAGATGGTGCGGAAGAGCGCCGTCTCCAACGACTCGCCGCACACGACCAGCCCGTGCGAGCGCAGATAAGCGGTGTGGGCGCCGGCGGCGAGCATCGCCTCGACCGCCGGCAGCGTCTTGTCGGCGCCCCTCGCCAAGCCGCGATACTCGTCGTAGACGACGTGCCGCTCGAAGAACAGCGCGCTCTGCTGGTCGAGGGTGAGCAGCGGCGCACCGGAGGCCGCGAACAGCAGCGCCCAGCGCGGATGGTTGTGCACGACGCACGCCAGCTCGGGCGCGCGCTGGTAGAGTGCGAAGTGAACCTCGAGGTACTCGCTGGGCGCGGTCGTGCCTTCGACGACGCGCCCGCTCGCATCGACGCGGACGAGGTCCGACGCGCGCATCGAAGGCCACAAGTGGTCCCACGGGTTCGTCCACCAGGTCGCCGTCCCGGGCTCGCGCACGGTGACATGGCCGGCCGCGAGGTCGGCGATCCCGTGTGCGGCCAGCACGCGCAGCGCCAACGCCAGCCGTTGGCGGACGGGGAGCGCGAGCGTTTCGCTGCTCGTGCTCGAGAGCACGGTGGTGGTCATGGTCGCGTATCCTTCGCGGCCGAGGACGCGCCGTCCGGGTCGGCGCGCACCGCCGCGGCCAGCGGCAGCGGCAACGTGCCCTCGCCGGCGGCGGCGGCGACCGGAGCGACGAACGCCGCACAGGTATCGACCTCGCGCAGGCGCGCGAACCAGGCGGCGTCGTGTCGCGCGACCGCCGCCGCCACCGCCGCGACGTCGGCGCTCTCGTCGATCGCGAGCGTCGCGCAGAACGCGCGCCAGAAGTGCGGCTCGAGCGCGCCGACCGCCAACCACGCGCCGTCGGCCGTGCGGTAGCAGCCGTAGCGCGGCGAGCCGCCGGTGAACACGCCGCGCGCGACGTCGAGCGATCCGCCGCCGGCGGCCGTCGCTCGCGCCCACAGCGTGAACGGTGCCAACGCGTCGGCGAGCGGCACGTCGAGGTGCGCGCCGTGTCCGGTGCGCTCGCGCGCGTACAGCGCGAGCAGGATGTTGACGACGGCCGGGTACGAGCCGCCGCCGACGTCGGCCAGCAGCACGCCGGGCAGCGCGGGCACGCCGTCGTGGGTGCGCAGCAGCGCCAGCACGCCGCGCTCGGCGAGATAGGTGAGGTCGTGCCCCGCGCGCGCCGCGTCGGGGCCGTCGGGATCGTAGCCGACGATCGAACAGGTGATGATGCGCGGCGCGTGCCGCGCGAGCGTCGCGTGGTCGAGTCCGAGCCGCCGCGCGACCGCGGGCCGGAAGCCGTCGACGACCACGTCGCTCTCGCGCACCAGCCCGATCAGCGCGTCGTAGCCGGCGGGATCTTTGAGGTCGAGCTCGATGCAGCGCTTGCCCGCGTGCAACAGCGCGAACGCCGCCGGCGCCTGCGGCCAGACGCCGTCGGCGCGGCGCATCACGTCGCCGCCGGGCGGCTCGACCCGCGTCACCTCGGCACCGGCCGCGGCGAGAAACAGCGTTGCCAGCGGGCCCGGCAAGCGTGCCGAGAGATCGACGACCCGCACGCCCGCGAGCGCGCCGGCGGCCGGAACTTCGCTGCTCATCGCAGCGTGACAGGTAGGCCGCTCGGCGCGCGCCAACCTCCCGCGGGTGACGACCGCGATGGATCCCGATGCGCTCGCGCGCGCCTGCGCCGCGGAGATGCTGCGGCGCGATCGCGCCTCGCAGGCGCTCGGCATCGAGATCGAAGAGGCGCGGCCCGGCTACGCGCGGGTGGCGTTGACGATCCGCGACGAGATGGTCAACGGCCACGCGATCGCGCACGGCGGCGTCGTGTTCACGCTGGCCGACAGCGGGTTCGCCTTCGCCTGCAACTCGCGCAACGAGGCGGCCGTCGCGCTGCAGTGCTCGATCTCGTACGTCGCGGCGGGAAAGCTCGGCGACCGGCTCGTCGCCGAGGCGCAGGAGCGCTCGGGCAAAGGCCGCACCGGCGTCTACGACGTCACCGTCACGCGCGGCGAGGGCGAGCTGGTCGCGCTCTTCCGCGGCGTCTCGTACCGCGTCAAGGGACCGGTTCTGCCCGACCCCGCGGCGTAGGTCGCCGGACAGGATATTGTTGCGAAGCGCAACAACATCCGGAGCGAAGGAGGATCGCGCTGCTCCAGCTGATCGTCGCCGGCCTGACCGTCGGCAGCGGCTACGCGCTCGTCGCGCTGGGCTTACACATCATCCTGCGCGCGACGCGGGTGATGAACTTCGCCCAGGGTGAGTTCACCGTCGTCGGCGGCCTGATCGCGCTGACGCTGATGCAGACGTTCCACGCCACCAGCGTGGTGGCGCTGATCGGGGCTACCATCTGCGGTTTCGTGCTCGGCCTGGGCTTCGAACGCTTCGTGCTGCGGCCCGCCGCGCGCTCGGGCGAGATGGGCGTCACCATCGCGACCGTCGGAACGGTCTTCGTCTTGCTGTACGGTCACGCGCTGGTGCCCACCTGGGGTTCGCTGCAGCAGCCGCTGCCGCCGTTCACCGGCCGGCTGAGCGACGCGATCGTCGTCGCCGGGGCGACGATCCAGATCCAGTCGCTGTGGATCGGCGCGCTGCTGCTGCTGGCGCTGGCGGCGCTGTACGTCTTCTTCGAGCGCACGTACTACGGCAAGGCGATTCGCGCGGCGGCCAACAACCCGCTGGGCGCGCGGCTGGTCGGCATCGACGTGACGCGCGCGCGCGCGATCAGCGTCGGGCTCTCGATCGCGTTGGCGGCGTACGGCGGCACGATTATCGGCCCGATCACGCTGGTCGGCGGCGCGGGCGGCGTCGCGATCGCGATCAAGGGTTTCGTCGGCGCGATCGTCGGCGGCCTCGACTCGCCGATCGGCTGCGTCGCCGGCGGCCTGCTGGTCGGCGTCGTCGAGAAGTTCTTGCAGAGCGGGCTGGGCGCCAGCCGCGCCGAGCCGACCGTCTACGCGCTCTTGCTGGTGATGCTGCTGCTGCGCCCGCAAGGGCTGTTCGGCACGCGCGGAGCGGTGCGGGATTGATCGACCGTCTCCGCGCCGACGCGCGCGTGCTGCCGGCCATCGCGCTGCTGGTGCTGCTGGGCGGCCTGTTCCTCCACGGCGCCGGCTTCGTCCAAGCCGCGACGTACGCCGCGATGTGGGCGATCGCCGCGATCGGGCTCTCGGTGCTGCTGGGCAACGTCAACCAGATCTCGCTCGGCCAAGCGGGTTTCTTCGCGATCGGCGCTTACGCCGTCGCCGCCTGCATCGACCTCGCGAACCTGCCGTTCTGGGTCGGCGCCGTGGCGGGGATCGTCGTCGCCAGCGTCGTCGGCGTCGTGCTCGGCTTCATCGCGCTGCGCTTTCGCGGTCACTACTTGGCGATGGCGACGCTCGCGTTCGGGCTGATCGTGCAAGGCGTGTTCCACCAGAGCCAGGCGCTGGGCGGCGCGAGCGGCTTCACCGATCTGCCGATCGTCAAGCTCGGGCCGTTCTCGCTGGCCGGGACGGCCGGCTACGCGTGCGTGTGGATCGTCGCGCTGGTCGTCGCCGCGCTGACCCTCAACCTGCTGCGCGGTCGCACCGGCACCGCGTTCGAGACGATCCGCAACGACGAGCTGGCCGCCGAAGTCCTGGGCGTGCCGACCCGGCGCTACAAGATCGTCGCCTTCGCGTACGCCGGTGCGCTGGCCGGGCTGGCCGGGGCGCTCTACGCGCCGCTGATCGGCGTCGTCGTGCCGGATGCGTTCGGCGTCGATCGCTCGATCGATTTCCTGTTGATGGTCGTGCTGGGCGGGGCGGGCAGCGTCTCGGGCGCGATCGTCGGCGCGGTCGCGATCGGCTTTCTCGACGTGGTCGGCAACCAGTTCGAGAATTGGCGCGAGGTCGTCTACGGGCTGCTGGTCATCGCGATCGTCGTGGTCGCGCCGGGCGGTCTGTTCGGCCTGGTGCGGCGCGGTTCGCGTCGCCGCACGGCGCCCGTCGCGCGCGTCGGCACGGTCAGCGAGCGCGCGCCCGTGGCCCGGCCGATCGCGCCGCCGGCGGCGACGCCGCTGGAGGTGCGCGGCGTCACCAAGCGCTTCGGCGGCCTGGTCGCGGTGGACGACGTCTCGTTCGCGCTCGCGCCCGGCAGCTTGACCTCGCTGATCGGTCCCAACGGCGCGGGCAAGACGACGCTCTTCAACGCGATCTGCGGCGTCGGCCGCACGAGCGCGGGCCAGGTACGGATCGGCGGCGTCGACGTCACCGGCTGGCAGCCGCACCGCATCGCCAAGCTCGGCGTCGGCCGCACCTTCCAGAACGCGCGCCTGTTCGGCGAGATGACGGTGCTCGAGAACGTCGTGGCCGGCGCGTTTCGCGCCGAGCGCACCGGTTTCGCCGCCGACTTGCTCGGCCTGCCCGCCGCGACGCACGCGCGTCACGAGGCGATCGAGCGCGCGCGCGACACGCTGGCGCAGCTGCGCATCGAGCATTTGGCCGGCACCTACGCGCGCGATCTGCCGTTCGGCGATCGCCGCCGCGTCGAGCTGGCGCGGGCCATCGCCGCCGACCCGTGGCTGCTGCTGGTCGACGAGCCGGCGGCCGGCCTCAACGCGTCCGAGCGCGAGACGCTGCAAGGCGATCTGCTGGCCCTGCGCGACCGCGGCGTCACGCTGCTGCTGATCGAGCACGACATGCGGCTGGTCATGACCATCTCCGAGCGCGTGCTGGTGCTGGAGTTCGGCCACACCATCGCCGACGGCGTGCCGGCCGCGGTGCGGAACGACCCGCAGGTCGTCGCCGCGTACTTGGGGACCGCCGGCTGATGCTGCTCGAGGTGCGCGGCTTGTCCGCCGGCTACGGTGCGCTCGACGTGTTGCGCGGCGTCGACCTCGAGGTCGACGCGGGCGAGCTGGTCGCCGTGCTCGGCGCCAACGGCGCCGGCAAGTCCACGCTGTTGCGGGCGATCTCGCGCTACGACGCCGACGTGCGCGCGGGCGGCATCAGGTTCGACGGCCACGACGCGCTGCGCGCGACGACGGAACGATTGGTGCGCTGGGGTTTGCTGCAGGTCCCCGAAGGGCGGCAGCTGTTCACCGAGCTGAGCGTCGACGACAACCTGCGGCTGGGCGCGTACGTCGCCGATCGCCGCGCGCTCGGCGCCGAGTTGGACGCGGTCTACGCGCGTTTCCCGCAACTCGCGGCGCGGCGCGGCCAGACCGCGTTCTCGCTCTCCGGCGGCGAGCAGCAGATGCTGGCGATCGGCCGCGCGCTGATGGCGAAGCCGAAGCTGTTGATGCTCGACGAGCCCTCGACCGGGCTCGCGCCGCAGATCGTCGAGCAGATCTTCGGCATCGTCGCCGAGCTGACGCGCGGCGGCGTCGCGGTGCTGCTGGTCGAGCAGAACGCGTACTTGACGCTGCGTCACGCCGATCGCGCGTACGTGCTCGAGCACGGCGCGGTCGTGCTGCACGACACCGCGGAGCGACTCGCCGCCGACGCGCGCGTGCAGGAGATCTATCTGGGCGGCCACACCGGAGGTGAGCCGGCATGAGCGAGCCCGTTCAGCTCGGCCGGCTCGCGCCGGTTGTCGGTTACCATTTGCGCCGCGCGCAGCTGCGCGCGTACGACGACTTCCCCGCCGAGGCGACCCGCAAGGGGATCACGCCGCCGCACCTGGCCGTGCTGCTGCTGGTCGAAGCCAATCCGGGGATCAAGCAGACGACGCTGGCCAAGGTGCTGAGCTTGGACCGCTCGACGATGGTGCGGATGGTCGACCGGCTCGAGGAGGCCAAGCTGATCGAGCGCGGCAGCTCGCGCGCCGACCGGCGGGTCGCGCCGCCGGTCCTCACCGCCAAGGGTCGCGCCTACGTCGACGCCATGCTGCCCAAGGTGCTGGCCTCCGAAGAGGCACTCTTGGCCCCGCTCAGCACCGCCGAGCGCGCGACGCTGCTACGCCTCTTGGGCAAGCTGACCAGCCCCGCCAATATTGTTGCTGGACGCAACAATTCGCGCTAGAATGCGGTCGAGGACACCATGAGCGCACCCTCCCCCACGCCGCTGCCGCCGTTGCGGATCGACGCCGACGGCCCGGTCGCCCACGTTCGCCTGATCCGGCCCGACAAGCGCAACGCCGTCAACGTCGATCTGATCCTCGCGCTCGAGGCGGCGTTCAGCGCCCCGCCGCCCGGCACGCGCGTGTGGGTGATCTCGGGCGAGGGCGATCATTTCTGCGCCGGTCTCGATCTGACCGAGGCGCGCCAGCGCACGCCGCAAGAGACGTTCGACCACTCGCAGCTCTGGCGGCGCGTGTTCGAGAAGATCCAGCTAGGCGGGATCCCGGTCGTCAGCGCGCTGCACGGCGCGGTCGTCGGCGGCGGCCTGGAGCTGGCCGCGTCGACGCACGTGCGCGTCGCCGACGAGACCGCGTTCTTCGCCCTGCCGGAAGGGCAGCGCGGCATCTTCACCGGCGGCGGCGCGGCAGTGCGCGTCGCGCGCATCATCGGCGTGCACCGCATGATCGAGATGATGCTGACCGGCCATCGCTACGACGCGCGCGAAGGGCTGGCGCTGGGCCTGGCCCACTACGTGGTCGAGCCGGGCAAGGCGCTCGAGAAAGCGACCGCGCTGGCCGAGCAGATCGTCACCAACGCGCAGGGGACGAACCGCGCGATCGTGACCGCGCTCGAACGGATCGCGACGATGCCGCCCGACGCGGGCTTGTTCACCGAGTCGCTGGTCGCGGCGCTGGTCGAGTCCAGCGGCGAAGGGTATCAGCGCATCACCGATTTCCTGGAGCGGCGGGTGCGATGAGCGTGACGAGCGCGCTCCGGGCCGAGCGCGTGCTGCGCTCGGAGGTCCCGCTGGGACGGTATCCCGACCGGGTCGGCGACGATCTCGTCCGCTGGGCCGCGCAGCGGCCCGATCACGTGTTCATGGCGCAGCGCGCCGGCGAGGGCTGGCGCACGGTCACCTACGCGCGCGCGCTCGAGCGTGCGCGCGAGATCGGCGGTGCGCTGCTGGCGATCGGCGGCCCCGACCATCCGCTGGCCGTGATCGCCGAGAACGGCATCGACCACGCGCTGGTGGTGCTGGGCGCGCTGTACGCCGGCATCCCGGTGGCGCCGCTCTCGGTGAACTACGCGCGCGCCGACGCCGACCCCGCGCGGCTGCGCGCGCTGCTCGAGGTGCTGCACCCGGCGGCGGTGCTGGTCCCCGACGCGACGTTGGCGGACAACGTCGCCCGCGGCGTGCGCGGCCTCCCGCTGCTGACCGACGTCGCGGCGTTGCGCGGGGACCGCGAGTTGGCCGATGCCGCGTTCGCGCGCATCGGCCCCGACACGGTCGCCAAGATCCTGTTCACCTCGGGCTCGACCGGCACGCCGAAGGGCGTCGTCACGACCCACCGCATGCTGTGCTCGAACCAGACCATGCTCACGCAGATCTGGGCCGAACGCGTCGACGATCCGGTCGTCGTCGATTGGGCGCCGTGGAGCCACGTCGCCTCGGGCAGCAAGATATTCGGTCTGGTGCTGCGCAACGGCGGCACCTTCTACGTCGACGACGGGCGACCGCTGCCGGGCGCATTCGACGCGACGCTGCGCAACCTGCGCGAGGTCGCGCCGACGTTCTACTTCAACGTGCCGCGCGGCTACCAGCTGCTGGCCGATGCGTTCGAGCGCGACGAAGCGCTGGCGGCTGCGTTCTTCTCGCGCGTGCGCGTGCTGCTCAACGCCGGCGCCGCGATCCACGAGACGCTGCGCGCGCGTTTGGCGCAGTTGGCGCTCCGGTATGCCGGCCGCGAGATTCCGGTCGTCTCGTGTTGGGGCGCGACCGAGACCGCGCCGATGGCGACCGCCGTGTGGGGACCGCGCCCGGCCGCGCCTGAAACGATCGGCACGCCGGTGCCGGGCGTCGAGATCAAGCTCGCGCCGGTCGACGATCGCTGGGAGATGCGCGTGCGCGGCCCGAGCGTGACGCCGGGCTACTGGCGCAACCCCGACGCGACCGCCGCGGCGTTCGACGAGGAAGGCTACTACAAGAGCGGCGACGCCGCGGAGCTGCTCGATCCGAACGACCCCGCGCGCGGCATCGTCTTCGCCGGCCGCATCAGCGAGAATTTCAAGCTCTCGTCGGGCACGTGGGTCAACGTCGGCGCGGTGCGTCTGGCGAGCGTCGAAGCGACGGCGCCGCTGCTCGACGACGTCGTCGTCGCCGGCGCCGACCAGGAGGAGCTGGGCCTGCTGGGCTTCGTGAACCTGGCCGCGGCGCGCGAGCTGGCCGGCCTGCCCAACGCCGAGCGCGCCGAGTTGGCCGCGCATCCGGCGGTGCGCGAGCGGCTGCGCGCGGCGCTGCTCGAACGCAACGCCCGCGCCGGCGGCCTCTCGCAGCGCGTGACCCGCGTGCTGCTGTTGCCCGACGCGCCCAGCGGCGCCGACGGCGAGATCACCGACAAAGGCTCCGTCAACCAGCGGCGCGTGCTGACGCGCCGCGCGGCCGACGTCGCGCGTCTGTACGCCGACCCGCTCGATCCCGAGGTCCTGCCGATCCGATGAATCCCGTTCTCTACGACGACGTCTGGCTGTTGGGCGGCGCGCGCACGCCGTTCGTCGACTACAACGGTCCGGTCCGCGACGTCTCGCCGACCGACTTGGGCATCGCGGCGGCCCGCGCCGCGCTGGAGAAGACCGGCACCGACCCGGCCGACGTCGACCACGTCATCGCCGCCAGCGTCGCGCAAGCCTCGTTCGACGCATATTGCTTCGCGCGCCACGTCGGGCTGTACAGCGGCGTGCCGATCGAGGTGCCGGCGCTGCAAGTCATGCGCGTCTGCGGTTCGGGCTTCGAGACGATCGTGAACGCCGCCGACGCGCTGGCGCTCGGGCGCGCCAGCCGCGCGCTGTGCGTCGGCGCCGAGTCGATGTCGCGCAACCCGGTCGTCGCCTACACGCATCGCGGCGGCTTCAAGATGGGTCAGGTCCAGTTCGCCGACTTCTTGTGGGAAGCGACGCTCGACACCGCGCCCGGCATCCGCATGGGCGACACCGCCGAGAACCTGGCCAAGCAATACGGCCTGCAGCGCGAGGAGGTCGACGCCTTCGCCGCCGACAGCTTCGCCCGCGCGCTCGCCGGCCAAGAACGCGGCTACTTCGACGACGAGGTCGTGCCGCTGCGCAACGCGACGTTCGCGCGCGACGGCTACGAAGACCGCACCCTGCGCCTCGAGCGCGGCACCGAGTCGGTCGCGCGCGACACGCACCCGCGTCCGACCGACGCCGCGACGCTGGGCAAGCTCAAGCCCGCGTTCGGCGGCGTGCAGACCGGCGGCAACTCCAGCGCGATCGTCGACGGCGCGGCCGGCGCGATCGTCGTGAAGGGCGAGCAGGACGGCGTGCTGGCGCGCGTCGCCGGTGCCGTCTCGTTCGGCGTCCCGCCCGAGATCATGGGCATCGGCCCCGTCCCGGCCTCGCGGGCGATGGTGGCGAAGGCGGGGCTCGACCTCGGCGACATCGGCCGCTGGGAGATCAACGAAGCCTTCGGCGCGCAGATCCTTGCCGTCGAGCGCGAGTTGGGGATCGACCACGAGTGCCTCAACGTCAACGGCGGCGGCATCGCGATCGGCCACCCGCTGGCCGCCACCGGCGTGCGCTGCACGCTGACGCTGGCGCGCGCGCTGCGCGAGAGCGGCGAACGCTGGGGCATCGCCGGCGCGTGCGCCGGCGGCGGTCAAGGCGTGGTGATCTTGTTGGAAAACCCGGCGGCCTAGGAACGGAAGCCGCTCCATGCGGCGCGAAGCGCCGTGCATGCAGCAGAAGAGCCGTTATGCGTATCGTGAGACGATCGATCGGCTGACGTCGACGATCACCGGCGGTGGGAACACCATCTTCGTGACGATCGATCAGGCCGCGGCGGCGCAGAGCGTCGGTCTGACGATGCGGCCGACGACGCTGATCGTCTTCGGCAACCCCAAGGGCGGCACGCCCCTGATGGAAGCGTATCCGCTGATGGCGCTCCACCTGCCCATCAAGCTGTTGGTGTGGGAGCAAAACGGCGCGGTGCAGGTCGCCGCAGCCGACATGGCCGCGCTCGCGGCAGGCGTCGGCGTCCCGGCCGGCGAGCCCCACGTCGCGGCGCTCGACAAAGCGCTCGCGACGCTGATCGGTTCGGTCGCCGGCTAGGCCCGGCTGGCCGCGCGCACCAGCACGCGGCGGCGGCGTGGACGGCCCGCGGCGACGCGGAAGCCGGCGATGAACATCGCGGTCACGGCGCGCTTGGCGTTGCGCACGCGGACGGCGCGCGGCCCGCTGACGGCGCGCAGCGCGGCGATCATCACGCGCGCGGGAGCGTCGTAGAAGCGGAAGATGTCGCCGAACTCGGTCTCCGGGTCCTTATGGTGCCCGTTGTGGTCCTCGGGCAGCACCAGTCCGGTCGGCCGGGTCAGCAGCCGGAACCAGGCCGGCGTGCGGAAGCCGATCTCGGTCGTATGGCGCCACCAGACGTGGAACTCGCCGATCAGCAGGCCGATGATCGCTCCGACCGGCGAGAGACGCCAGCAAGCCGCTGCCACGATGATGTAGGGGACGCAGCCGTAGAAGCCGTCCAGCAGCACCCAGGGGTCGCGCGAGACGATCGCGTGGTCCCAGAACGAGCGGCGGTTGTCGTGGTGGTACCGCAGGTGGAGCTTGAACCAGACGTGCTGCGGCACGTGGTAGAAGAAGGTCGACCCGAAGTCGCCGACGACCAGGACGATCGCCACGGCGAGGATCGCGAAGAGCGCGCTCATCATCTGTACTCTACTCTACCCGGGTGAAGCGGAACAAGTTGTGAAGTCGAGAGCGATTCTCAACAACTGGCCGGAGTCTTGGTTCCATTGACCACGACCCAGCCGTTGTCCGCCCCGCGATGGGTCGAGCAGTGGACGTCGTGGATCCCGGCCGCGAAATGCCCGCCCGGGCCGTCGTTGAAGTACTGACCGAAGGCGAACACGGCGGCGTGGGCGGGGGCGGTGACCTTGCCGTCGAGCGAGTCGTTGATCACGACCTGGATCAGTTGCGCCGACCCGTCGGGGAAGTGGACGCGCAACGGCAGGATCTCGTGGTTGCCGTGCGGTCCGCCGCGCTGCGTGCGCGACGCGCTGATCGTGGTGCCGCACACCATCACGTTGTCGACCTCACCCGTCCGGTTCGACGCGATCAAATCGCTGAGGTGCGCGTTGACCTGCGGCGTGCACTGCGCGGGGACGGGAACGTCTTGGGCGCAGGCAACGAGCGTCGCGTTCGCGACGACGGCCAGCGCGAGGGCGCCGCCCAGGAGCGTTCGCAGCATACGGATCCTCTCGTTCACGGCCGGCATCAGGCCGGGGCTACGACGCTTGCCTTGCTGGTGCCTGGTGCGAGCACGACCGCGGCGTCGAGGGCGAGCACGCCGCCCGGATACGCGCGCAGCGGGTTGACGTCGAGCTCGGCGACCTCGGGGTGTGCGGCGATGAGCCGGCCGACCGCGACGATCGCGTCGGCGAGGGCGCGGCGATCGACCGCCGGCGCGCCGCGCCACCCGTCGAGCAGCGCGGCCGTGCGCAGCGAGCCCAGCAGCGCCAGCGCGTCGTCGGCGTCGAGCGGTGCCGGTGCGGTCGCCGTGTCGCGCAGCGCCTCGGCTTGCGTACCGCCCATCCCGATCAGCACCGTCGGGCCGAACGAGGGGTCGTTGAGCGCGCCCACGATCAGCTCGAGGCCCGGCGGCGCCATCTCCTCGACGACGTAGCGCGACGGGGCCGGCGCGTCGATGCGATCGATCGCGTCCAGCGCGGCGTCGAGCCGTTCCGGCGTATCGACGAACAGGTGCACGCCGCCGGCTTCCGTCTTGTGGAGGATCGCCGGGTTGAGCACCTTGACGACGACCGGTTTGGCCAGCGCGGTGAAGGCCGCGTGCGCCTCGGCGCGCGTCGCGCACGCCTGCGCGCGCGGCGTCGCGATGCCGTACGCGCGCAGCAGCGCCTTGCCGCCGAGCTCGTCGAGCGGTGCGCGCACCGGCCCCGAAAGCGCGGCGTTCGCCGTCGCTCGGGCGCGCAGCACCGAGGCGCGTCCCGCGGCGTCCTCGACCAGCGCGCGCACCGCGCGCGCCGCACGTTCGGGGCCGGGATACGCCGCGACCCCGAGCTCGCGCAGTGCGGCGAAGGTCGGTGCGACGTCGCCGTCGATTCCCATCGTGCCGAACACGACGGGCACGCCGAGCTCGGCTTTCGCGGCGCGAAAGACCGCGACCGGATCGACGGCGGCCGGCTCGTGCAGCGTGTAGACCGCGAGCGCATCGACGTCGGGGTCGCCGGCGATGGCGCGCAGCACGTCGGGATACGTCGCCGCCGGGCGCGCCGTGTCGACGGGGTTGCGCACGTAGGTCATCGGCGGCAGCAGCTCGGCGATGCGCGCCGCCGCCGCGTCGCCGAGCGTCGGAATCCGCACGCCGCTCGCGCGCAGCGCGTCCAGCATCAGCAGCCCCGGTCCCGCTTGCGCCGTCATCAGCCCGACGCCGGCGTTCGCGGTCGGCGGGATGCGGCCGTGGACGAGTGCGATGGCCGCGTCGACCAGGTCGTCGGTCGTCTCGACCAGCACGGCGCCGGCAGCGCGCAGCGCCGCGCGTTTGCGCGCGTAGTCGCCGATCAGGTTGCCGGTGTGCGACTGCGCGAAGGTCGCGACGTCGGCGCGGCCGACGGTCAGCGCGACGACCGCTTTCGCCGGTACCGCACGGCGGATCGCCGCGGTCAGTGCGCGTCCGTTGGGGATCCCCTCGAGGTGCAGCGCGATCACGTCCGTGTGCGGATCGTCGGCCAACCAGTCGACGACGTCGGCGGCGGTGACGTCGACGCTGTTGCCCAAACCGACTGCCAGCCGCGCGCCGTAGCCGCGGTTCTGCAGCAAGAACGCGGTCGTGATGTTGACGCCCGCGCTCTGCGCGACGACGGCGATGCGGCCGGCCGGCAGTCGTTCGAGGCCGGGCGCGAACGACGCGGCGAAGCCGGCGACGGGGTTGGCGAAACCGGCCGTGTTCGGGCCCAACAAGCGGATCGACCCGTTGCGGCAGACCGTGGCCAGCGCGTCCTGCAACGAGGCACCCGACGCGCCGCTCTCGCCGAAGCCGCCGCCGGCGATCAGCGCGCCGCCGGCGCCGGCCGCGTCGGCGGCGGCCAGCGCGGGCGGACACGCGTCGGCCGGAATCGCCAACGCGACCAGATCGACCGGCGTCCCGATCGCGGCCAAGGTCGGATAGGCGCGGTAGCCGAGGACCTCATCGGCCTTCGAGTTGATCGGATACAGCGCGCCGTCGAAGCCGCGCAGGTTCTTGAGCAGTTGGTGACCGGCTTTGTCGGGTGCGGTCGAGGCGCCGACGACGGCGATCGACCGCGGCGCGAACAGCCGCTCGAGGCCACGCCGGCTCACGCCGTCGCGTCCGCCGTCGTGGGCAACAGCCACGCGCGCAGATCGTCGGGGATCGCTTCCATCACCAGCTTCTCCTCGCCGGGCAGCTTGCGCGCGTGCGCGCGCACCTCGAAGCCGGTCGCGATCAGCGTCTCGCCGCGGCGGATCTCGTGGTCGACGCGCAGCCCGCGCGTGCGCACCTCGGTCACCGTGGTGACGACGGTGAACTCATCGCCCGGGTGCAGCGGTGCGAAGAACTTCGCGCCCGTCTCCATGATCGGAAAGCCGATCCCGCCGCCGGTGATCCCGGCCGAGAAGTCGTAGGGGCTCTGCCGCCACAGCTCCTCGGTCGCCAGATCGAAATACTGGAAGAAGTTCGGATAGAAGACGATGCCGAACGCGTCGGTTTCGCCGAAGCGCACGCGCAGGTCGAGCCGCGAGACGCGGCCGCGTGGCTCAGGCGGCATCGCGTCGGTACATGCCCAGCGCGCGGAACGCCGGCGCGTCGTCGTAGCGGAACAGATACGCCGCTTCGCCGCCGTCGGTCTCGTGCGCGTACGGCTGCCACGAGGGGACGCAGAACGTGTCGCGTTCTTTCCACTCCAGCACCTGGTCGCCGACGCGCGTGCGGCCGCTGCCGCGCACGACGTGGTAGATCGCGCTCGAGGTTTCGCGCACGGTGGCCGTCGGCACGCCCGGCTGCAGACGCAGCGCCGAAGCGGCCGTCGTGCGCGCGATCGGGCCGCCGGCGCGCTTGTCCTCGTACGGCAGCTCGACGGTGCCGCCGGCGTCGTCGAGCCGCGCCTGCATCTGCGCCCACGGAAACCGCAGGCGCGAGTCGGCCGGCGCGGGCTCCGAGGGGAAACGCGGCTGCGTCCACGGCTCGGCGAAGTTGGCCGGGAAGAAGTGGAAGAGCGGGATGTCCAGGCCGTCCAGCCACACCATCGGACGGTCGGACTCGTTGCCGTGGTCGTGGAACTCGAACGAGGGCGTCAACACGAGATCGCCGCGCCCCATGAGGACCTTCTCGCCGCCGACCGCGGTGTACGCGCCCTCGCCCTCGACGATGAAGCGCAGCGCGAACGAGGTGTGGCGATGCGCCCGCGCCACCTCGCCCGGCAGGATGAGCTGCAGCCCGGCGTAGAGCGTGTCGGTCGTGTACGGCGCCTTCAGCGTCGGGTTGGTCAACATGAACACGCGCCGTTCCGCGTCCTCGGCGCTGACCAGCCGGCCGGCGCGATCGAGCAGCGGCCGGATCGCGCCGTAGCGCCAGACGTGCGCAACGCCCTTGGGGCGCGGGACCGGCGGCACGATGGCGTGCATGTTCGTCCAGAGCGGATCGACGGCCGATTGCGCACCGTCGGCGAACAGCGCCTCGAGCGTGTCGTGAGCGATCATGCGGAACCTCCTGCGTGGGTCGGCGCGGTGACGCCGATCGAGAACGAGCCGATGCGGCTGACCGTGCACACGAGCGTCTCGCCGGCGTGGATCTCCCCGACGCCGGGCGGCGCGCCGGTCATCAGCAGATCGCCGGGCTCGAGTGTCATCGCGGCCGAGGCGTAAGCGATCAGATCCGCCACGCCGACCGTCATGTCTCTCGTGTTCACGTGCTGGCGCGCGTGGCCGTCGATGGTGAGGTCGATGTCGAGCGCCATCGGATCGGGGATCTCGTCGGCGGTCGTCACCCACGGACCGATCGGCGCGAAGGTGTCGTAGCTCTTGCGACGCACGCGCTCGCCCTTGCCGCGCACGGTGACGTCCAGGCCGATCGTGTAGCCGAAGACGTGGTCGAGCGCGTCGGCGGCGTCGACGGCGGTGGCCCGCTCGCCGATCACGACGGTCAGCTCGCACTCGTGATGGACCTCTTTGCCGTCGACCAGCGGCCCGTGCGGGAGCACGATGCGATCGGACGGGCCGCACAGCGCCGACGGCGCCTTGAGGAAGACGTCGAAGTCGAGCAACGCCGGATCGACGCCGCCGGCGACGCGCTCGAGCACGCCGCCGCGCATCTCCTCGACGTGTGCCGCGTAGTTGGCGGCGGCCGCGACGATCTTGGTCGGGTTGAGCGCCGACGCGCGCAGCCGTACGCGCTCGAGCGGGATCGCGGTTGCGTTGGGGTTGGCGGCGAGCCGCTCGATCGCGCCGCGCCGCTGCGCGAAGTCGCGCACCAGTCGCACCCACCAGCCGGCACCCAGCTCGTCGTCGGACCAGTCGGGGATCGCCGCGGTCACGTCGACCAGAGACGTCCCCGCGGCGTCGACGGCGCCCAGCCGCCAGTCGTCGAACAGTGCCAGGCGCATCAGAGCACCGCGAACCGGCCGGCGTGCGGGCCGAGCGGCCAGCGGCCGCGCGCGAACAGTGCGTCGATCGCGACGAACGCGTGGTCGGACATGCCGCACGCCTTCGCCAGCGCGGCATGATACGCCGCCAGCGCCGCCGCCCCGGCCAGGACGCGCGCGAACTCGTCGTCGGCGATGCTCGCCGCGGCGAGCGCCGTGCGCGCTGCCGCGATCGTCGGCTCGAGCGACGCGTCGACGATCGCGCTCAGATCGCCGAGCACGGCGCGCTCGCCGGCCGCCGCCACCGCGCGGTCGCGCAGGACGCGCGCCTCGACCGCGTCGGCATCGGCCGCGGCCGCGCCGGCGGGGTCGAGCACCAGCGCCTTGGCCGCCGCCAGATCGGGCACGACATCGACGCCGGTGACGCGATAGCCACCGGCCGCCACCTGCGTCAGTGCGAGCTCGTCGCCGGTCAACGGCACGCCCAACCGCGTGAACCACGGCCGGGCGCCCATCGCGCCGGCGATCGCGCGCACGGCGTCGAGATCGACGGTCATCGCGCTACGCGACGGATTCGGCCGGCAGCTCCGGGAGCGTCAGGCCGTACTTCGCGACCAATGCCTGCGCGCGGTCGATGAAGTCGGTCCGCATCTCGTCGTTGGTGCGCTGCTTGATCCCCCATTTGCGGAAGATCTCGTTGTTCTTCGACTTCGAGCCGCCGAAGAACGCGGGCAGCGTCGGCCAAATCTTGTCGATCGCCGCCTGCACCTTCGCTTTGCCTGCGGGCGTGGCCACCAGCTCCGAGACCGAATCCTCACCGAACTTGGCGTGGAAGCGCTCCTCGGGCATCGTCGCGCGGCCGGCGTTGCGCAGCGGGATGTAGGTGCAGTGCAGCAGATCTTCGACCTGTAGGATCTCCGCCATGTCGGCCAAGAACTTGATGACGCAGAACTCTTCCCACGATTCGAGCGGCGTCTCGAAGATCGAGAGCGGGCGCTTCGCGGTGCGGTCGGGGATCATTTTCTCTTCGGGGACGCCCATGTCGCGCCCGAGCTGGAAGAAGCGCACGTGGTGGCCGTACTCTTCCATCGCGACGCGGCAGGTGAGCCACTTCCAGTAGGGCGTGGGCGCGAAGGCCACGGCGGGTTCGTCAAACACCTGCGCCCCGTAGAGCTCGTTGACGGCGTGGGAGATGACGATCTTGCGGACCGCGTCCTGGTACTCTTGCGGTTGCTGCGCGAGGTCGGCGGCGGTCTTGACTTCGAGGGCGGCGGACACGGGTGTCTCCTTCGGCTAAACGACGGGCGGGGTGCTGAACGCCTCGAGATCGGTCTCGAGGCCGGTGAGATGGGGCGTGAACGTGCGCGCGACGTCGGCGGCGATCGCGTCGAGCGACGGGGCGGCGTCGGTGGTGAAGCGCGCGATCGGGCGCGGCTGCGAGAACAGGAACACTTCGCGCCCGCGCACGCCGAACAGTTGGCCGGTGATCGGTTGCGCGTCCGCGCTGCACAGGTATGCGACGAAGCGGCCGACGTGGGCGGGATCGACGGTCAGCGCGGCTTCCTTGTACGCGGCCTGCGCGTCGTTGGCGGGCACGATCGAGTCGGTGACGCGGGTCGCGCCGAACGGCGCGATCGCGTTGGCGGTGACGTTGGAGCGCGCCAGGTCCATCGCGACGACCCGGGTCAGCGCGATCAGGCCGCCTTTGGCGCTGGCGTACGCGGCTTGGCCGAAGTTGCCCCAGATGGCGGCCGACGAGACGATGTCGACGATGCGGCCCCAGCGATAGGGCTCGCCGCCGCGGTTGAGCTTGGCGTTCTCGCGCAGCACGGGTGCGGCGGCGCGGATCAGCGCGTAGGCGCCGATCAGGTTGGTCTGCAGCACGGCCTCGTAGTCGGCGCGGCTGCCTTTGAAGACGAACGCGTCGCGCAGGATCGCCGCGTTGTTGACGACGATGTCGAGACCGCCGAACTGCGACTGCGCCAGCGCGACCGCTTCGTCGGCGATGCCGGGATCGGCGACGTTGCGCTCGAGCGGCGCGACCGCGGCGCCCAGCTCGGCGACCAGCGGCGCCAAGACGTTCGGCTCGAAGCCCAGGCCGTCGATCGACGCCCCGTTGTCGATCGCGACGACCTTGGCGCCCGCGCCGACGAGCGCGCGCACGATCGCGGCGCCGATACCGCGCGCACCGCCGGTGACGATCGCGACCCGTCCGTGCAGCGCGCTCACGCCGGCGCTCCTTGGGCGGCGGGGAAGAACGCGTCGGCGTGCAGGTCGCGCTTGGCCAAGCCGCGGGCGGTCAGCAGCTCGCTGACCGCGTCGACCATGACCGGCGGACCGGCGACGTACGCTTTGACGTCGGTCAGCGCGCCGAGGTCGGCCGCGATCGCGTCGTGGATGAAACCGGTCCGGCGCGCGGTCGAGCCGCTCGGTGCGGAGAGGATGCGATGGACGTGCATGCTGGGGTGCTTCGCGGCCAACGCGTCGAGTTCGGCTTCGGCGTAGAGGTCGCGTTCGTCGCGCACGCCGACGTACAGCTCGACGGGCCGTTGCGGGTCCCGCGCCAGCGCCGTCCGCACGATCGAGAGGATCGGCGCCAGACCCGTGCCGCCGCCGGCGAGCAGCAGCGGGCCGGTGTGCGCGTCGCGCAGGTACGCGCCGCCGAACGGCCCGATCACGCGCAGCTCGTCGCCGACCGCGGCCCGCGTCGCGACGTACGCCGAGACGACGCCGTCGGGCAGCGCGCGGATGTGGAACTCGAGCGGCTCGTCACCGGGCGCGTTGGCCATCGAGAAGTCGCGCCGCGGCAAACCGGGGAACGCGAGCGACGCATATTGGCCCGCCGAGAAGGTGAACGGCCCGCCGGAGAGGACGGCGAGCTTGAGCACGACCACGTCGTGCGCGGCGTGCTCGAGCGCGACGATGCGGGTGGTCAGGATGCGCTGCGGGTGCGCGACCATCTCGTCTTCGTTCAAATAGGCGACGGTGCAGTCGGACCACGGGACGGCGCGGCAGGCGAGGATCTTGCCGGCGGCGCGTTCGGCGTCCGTCAACGCGAACTCCGAGTACTCCATCAGGTCGACCTCGCCCGCGATCAGCTCGGACTTGCAGGTCGAGCAGTTGCCGGCCCGGCACGAGTGCGGGTACGCCAAGCCCTGGCGCAGAGCGGCGTCGACGATCGTCTCGCCCATCTCGACGGTGAACGGTTCGTCGAACTGCGTGACGCGCACGGTGAAGCTCATCCGGCGACGACCTCTTCGCGCAGCACCAGCTCGCGCACGGCGGCCTTGTGCACCTTCCCGCTCGGCGTCGTCGGGAGCGCCGCGAGTACCAGCAGGCGCTCGGGCCACTTGTACTTGGCGACGTCGGCGCCGTCGAGATACGCCAGCACGTCGTCGAGCGCGAGCGCGTGTCCGTCGTGCAGCGAGACGACGCAGCAGACGCGTTCGCCCAGCCGTTCGTCGGCGTACGCGACGACCGCCAGCTGACGGACCTGCGGCAAGCGCACCAGGTGCGCTTCCAGCTCGTAGGCGCTGATCTTCATGCCGCCGCGGTTGATGAGGTCTTTGGTGCGTCCGCGGAAGGCGACGCGGCCCGCGTCGACCAGCGCGACCACGTCGCCGGTGCGCAGCGTGCCGTCGGGCGTGAACGCGGCCGCGGTCAGCTCCGGTTCGTCGAGGTAGCCGCGGAACATGTCGGCGCGGCAATAGAGAAACTCGCCGCTCTCGCCGGGCGCGACCTCACCGCCGTGCGCATCGGCCGCGCGCGCGCGCGCACCGGCCAGCGGGCGGCCGATCGTCGAGGCGACGACGGCCTCCGGATCGCCGGCGCCGGTGGTGCAGCCCGCGCCCAGCTCCGACATCCCCCACTGCACGATCAGCTCGCAGCCGAACGCGGCACGCACCCCGCGCACGAACGCGGCGGGAACGGCCGCGCCGCCGGTGCGCACCTCGCGCAGCGCAGGCGCGCCGATCGCGCTCTCCCCGAGCAGGACGAGCAGATCGGCGAGCTGCGCGGGAACGGCCCAGGCGCGGGTCACACCCTCGTCGCGCACGAGGGCCACGAGGCGCGCCGGATCCCACTTCGGCAGCGCGACGAAGCGGCCGCCGCGGAGCACGCACAGGTGTAACGAGAGCAGGCCGAACGCGTGGGTGAAGCCGCTGGCGCTCAGGAAGACGTCGTCCTCGCCGACGTTCGCGTCGCGCGCGACCTGATCGGCGTTCGAGAGTAGTCCTTCGTGCGCGTGCATGGTGATCTTCGGGCGCAGCGACTCGGTGCCCGAAGTGGGCAGGAGCGCCATCGGATCGTCGGGCGCGACCGGCGGCCAGGCCGGCGCGCGCAGCGACGTATCGGCGACGATCGCGGCGAAGCCGCGTGCGGGATCACCGACCGGGATGGTCAGCAGGCCGAGCTCGGCGCTCAGCGGCGCGAGCCGGTCGGCGGCGCTCGCCGGACAGAACAGCGCGCGCGCCCGCGCGTGCGCGAGGATCGCGCGCAGCTCGTGCTCGCGGTAGGCCGGGTGTAGGGTCAGCAGGACCGCGCCCAGCTTGGCCAGCGCGGCGTGCGCGACCACGTAGGCGACGCCGTTGGGGAGGTGCAGCCCGACGACGTCGCCGCGGCCGATTCCGCGTGCGGCCAGCCAGCCGCCCAAGCGGTCCGTCTGGGTCGCCAGCTCCGCCCAGGTGGAGCGCCGGCCGTCCTCGATCGCGGCGACC
Source organism: Candidatus Sulfotelmatobacter sp. (assembly GCA_035504415.1). Classification (NCBI taxonomy): domain Bacteria; kingdom Pseudomonadati; phylum Acidobacteriota; class Terriglobia; order Terriglobales; family Candidatus Korobacteraceae; genus Candidatus Sulfotelmatobacter; species Candidatus Sulfotelmatobacter sp. The sequence goes on from DATJRY010000017.1 coordinate 257,398, forward strand.
GCCTCCGGCCGCCGGGCGGTCGTCGCGTCGAAGAGCGCGCCGAAGGTCACCGGCCGGAGCACGCTCCGATCCGCATGTGGCCGCGGGTCGTAGAGGTAGGCGGAGGTGTCCACGCAGGGGGCTCCTTCAACGGCGACTTCGACGGAGCCGCCTGCCCGGACAGTCTACCCGCAAGATCGTTGACCTGTCAAATCGTTTGCGTAGTCAACTATATGCGGCGGCTCGGGCGAAGCCCGAACGCGACGGCTACGCGCAGCGAAGCCTCTCAGTCCAGGTTGAACCAGATCTGGTTCTTGTCGACGGCCAGGTGGACGTCGGCGGGGGAGAGCCCGTTGTGGTCCTTGGGCGTGAAGTGATAGGTGCCGGTGATCAGCGGCAGCGGCTTCATCGACTCGAGCGCGCCGACGATCGCGTCGCCGGTCGTCTGCTTGGAGGTCCGGATGGCATACGCCAGCAGCGCGACGCCATCGTACGCGTAGGCGGCGAAGTTCGCCGGCCGCGCCTTGTACTTAGCGTGATAGGCGTTCAGGAACGGCTTCTGCGTCGCGGTCGGATGCGTGTAGTCGATGTTGGTGTCGGAGTACACGCCGTCGCCGGCCGTGCCCGCGATCTTGAGGAACAGGTTCGAGACGATGCCGTTCGAGCCGATCACGTTGACCTTGAGCCCGAGCTGACGGATGCCGCGCACGATCAGCGGCGGCGCGGCGGCCGCGCCCCACAGCACGACCGTGTCGGCGCCGGAGTTCTTGATCGCGACCAGCTGCGCCGTGAAGTCGGTCGACGCGCCGGGATACGATTGGTCGGTGACGATCTCGACGCCGTGCTCTTTGGCCAAGCCGGCGACGATGCGCGCGCCTTCGGCGCCGTACGCGTTCTCGTCGTGGATGACCGCGATCTTCTTGGCGCCCAGCTTCTTGGCCGCGAAGTCGAGCAGCGCGGGTGCTTCGATCGCGTTGTTGGGATTGGTCTCGAAGACGTACTTGGCGACGCCGGCGCGCGTGTCCCACACCTCGGATGACGGCGTGGTGTAGAACTCGGGGATCTTGGCGTCGTTCGCGACGCGCGCGATGGCGGCGCTGCAGTCGGTGGAGGTGCCGCCGACGATCCCGACGACGCCCTTGCCGATCTCTTGCGTCGCCAGCTGCGAGGCGACGTCGGGCTTGCCCTGATCGTCGAGGACTTCGATGTCGACCGGCCGGCCGTTGACGCCGCCGCGGGCGTTGATCTGCTCGACCGCCAACAGCACGGCGTCTTTCTCCGGACCGCCCAGCGGCGCGTAGCGGCCGGAGGTCGAGAAGATGGCCGCGAGGTGAATCGGCGGACCGGCGGGTGCCGCGGCCGCGCCGAGCGGGCCGACGGCCATCACGAGGCCGCAGGCAAGGATCGAAAGGCGAGATGGACGCATGCGAGCTCCTTCGGAGAAGCGGTCAGCCGACCGCGAAGACGCGGATGATGACGACGTCGCGCAGCCGTTCACCGGTGGCGACGAAGAGCGTGCGGGTCAACCAGTCGTGCGGTCCGGCCGCCACGTCGAAGTGGGGCGTGCCACGGAAGTAGTACTCGTGCGCGGGCACCGATTCGCCCGCGCTCAGGCGCGCCATCACCGCCGGCGGCGCGTGTCGCAGCGCGTGGTTGACGACGGTGATCGGGGTGCCGTCCTCGGCCTCGAGCGCGTAGCGCGCGTCGAGCTCCCAGGTGCCGTCGGGGCGGATCGTCTGCCAGTCGCCGCCGCCGGGCAACACCCGGCCGCGCAAGCGCGGGCCGTCGACGGTGCCGCCGGTGATCGGGACGATGCGCCGCCGAAAGCCGCGCGGCGTATCGCCGAAATCGACCGGCTCGGCAACCGAGACGCGTGCTTCGAAGACGAAGTCGAGCGTGGGCGCGAAGTCGGTCACGAAGACGTCTCCTGGCGCGAGGACGAGATTTTGTTTACCGCGAGAACTGTTGCGCATTTCAACAAGTCGGCCGGAAGCTTCCTGCGCGGCGCGGCCCGGTGACCGCAACCGGATTGCTGGCGGGCGTCAACATCGGGGGCACGACCACCAGCGTCGTGCTCGGGACCGCCGCGGGCGAGATCCGCGCGCGCACGGCCTGGCCGACGCAGGCCGCCGACGGCGAGGCGCTGCTCGCCGCCGTCATCGCCGCGATCCGTGCGGTGGCCGCCGACGCGCGGGCGGTCGGCGTCGCCGTCGGTGGTCCGATGGACGCGCGGCGCGGGATCGTCATCGCACCGCCCCACTTGCCCGGACTGCACGCCGTCGCGTTGGCGGGCCGGTTGCGGACGGCACTCGGGCGCCCGGTGTCCGTTCATCACGACGCGGCGGCGTGCGCGCTGGCCGAGGTGCGCTGGGGCCGCGACCGCGACGTCGACGGCCTGGCCTACCTGACGTCGGGCACCGGCTTCGGCGCCGGGATCGTGCTCGGCGGACGCATCCGCTACGGGGCTTCCGGCGCCTCGCCCGAGCTGGGGCACGTGCGCTATCGCGACGACGGGCCCGACGTCTTCGGGAAACCGGGCTGCTTCGAATCCTACGCCGCGGCGAGCGCGCTGCCGAAGCTGGCGCGCCGAATCGATCCGGCGTTCAGCGCGTCGACCGGCGACCAGGTCGCGGCGCTGGCGGCCGACGGCGACCCGATCGCGCGCGCCGCGATCGACGAGAACGCCGCGGCGACCGGCGCCGCGTGCGCCCTCTTGGCCGACCTGCTCGCCCTCGACGTCATCGTGCTCGGAAGCTTGGCGACATACTTGGGCGAGCCGTGGCTAGCGCGCGTGCGCGCGACCTTCGAACGCGAAGCGCTCCCCGATCGTGTGCAAACCTGTACCGTGCGCGCGACGTCGCTGGCGGCGCTGCAGGATCTCTCCGGCCTCGCCGCCGCGCTCGACGGGCTCCGCTAGTAGCGGCCGAGGATGCGTTGGTCGCCGCCGATTTCGGCGAGGGCGGCCTGCAGGCGCGGCTCGTCGACGTTGGTCAGCTCGCAGAAGAAGCGGTAGCGGAAGGGGATGCGGCGGTCGGGGCGCGCGATCAGGAAGCGCAGGTCGATGGCGCGGTCGGCGAACGCCGAGAGCGCGTCGCGCAGCGAGCCGGGACGGTCTTGGATCTCGATCCCGACGCAGGCGCGGTTGCCGGACGGCCCCGTCTCGCCGCGCGTGAGCAGAAAGAAGCGGGTGAAGTTCTGCGTCTCGTCCTGCACGTTGCGCGCCAGGATCGTGCCCTTGTACAGCTCGGCGGCCAGCGCGGGACCGATCGCGGCGACGGTCGGATCGCCTTGCGCGACGATCTCGCGCACCGCGCCCGCCGTGTCGGTGGTCGTCGTGCGGCGCCAGGCCGGATACCGGTCGGCGAGGCGGCGCACTTGCTCGAGCGCGACCGGGTGCGAGCGGATCTCGACCAGCTGCTCGATCGTGGCGCCGTCGACGCCGATCAGGCACATCTCGACCGGCAGCACGGTCTCGCCGCGGATCGTCACCGCGCGCCGCTCCCAGATCAGCTCGTAGTTGCGCGGCACCGGTCCGGCGATCGCGTTCTCGACCGGCACCACCGCGAAGTCGACCTCGCCGGTGTCGAGCGCGTTGATCGCGGCGTCGAACGAGGAGTACCCGTGCGTCTCCGCGTCGGGGACGAGCGTGCGCGCCGCGACGTCGCTGAAGGCGCCGGCGTGGCCCTGATAGGCGACCTTCACGCGCCCAGCTGCTGTAACGCCGCCTTGGCGTCGGCGTCGCGTGGGTTGTCGGGGCCGGCCACCTGCAAGAAGCGGTGGAAGGCGGCGATCGCGTCGGTGCGCCGCCCGATCGCCTGTAGGACGATGCCGCGGTTGAAGATGGCCGGCGTGAAGCCCGGCCGCTGCGCGAGGACCCCGTCGAGCTCGCGCAGCGCGTCGAGGTCGTGGCCGGTCATGTGCAGCGCGATCGCGTCGTCGGTGCGCACGTCGGGGTTGGTGGGATCGAGCGCCAGCGCGCGCGCGAAGTAGTCGTGGGCGCGGTCGAACTTCTGCGCGTCGAACTCCATGTCGCCCAGACCGACCAGCGCGGCGAGGTCCTTCGGGTTGCGCGCGAGCCGGCCGCGCAGCGCCTGCAGCTCCGCCATCACCGGCGCCGGCGGACCGACGGGCGAGCCGCCGCCCGTCGAGCGGCCGGGAAGCGCGGTCGACCCGCCCGTCATCGGTCCGGTACCGGTCTGGGGAACGGTGAACGTCCCCGGCGGATCGGTCGCGATCGGCGCGGGCGTCGCCTGAATGCGCGCGTCGCCCTGTTCCGCCACCACGCCCGGCCCGAACGCGGAGCCGGTCGTCCCGTAGCCTTGGTGGAGAAACCATCCCATCAAACCCAGGAACAGGACGGCGAAGACGACCAGGATCGGAAGCGCGAGACGCGGCGGCAAGCCCACGGCGTGCTCTTGGCGAAGAAGACGGCGTGCTCCCCGGTCTGCCCAGCGTCGCCGAGCTCCAGATGATCTTCGCGCAGCTGAACTTGCTGCACTTCGGCGGCGAGATTCCGACCCATCGCATCGCCTACAACGGGCGCTTCTCGAACCTCGCCGGCCGCATCACCTACAAGCCGCCGATGATCGAGCTCTCGCCCAAGCACTTGGCCGGCAAGCCGGACGAGCTGCGCGACACGCTCCTGCACGAGATGATCCACGCGTGGCTCTACGCGCGCGGCGAGAACCCCGGCCATACCGCGACCTTCAAGAAGAAGATGCGCGAGCTGGGCCTCAAGTCGATCTACCACGACCTCGGCACCGCGCGCCCGCTCAACGAATCGCAGAAGCGCTACATCTTACGCTGCGAGAAGTGCACGATGGAAGTGCTGCGCAAGAAGAAGCCGTCGGCATACCTGGTGTGCGCCAAGTGCCGCAAGCCGCTGGTGGCGTTCGAAGTCGTCGAGGTACGTCCGGTCGAGCTGGCCCAAGCAGCGTCGCGCTTCCGCCGCTAATCGGGCGCCGCATCGCGCGGGCGGCCGAAGAAGAGGACGTAGCCGTCCGGGTCGGTGACCTCGAAGCCGCGTAGGCCTTCGTGCGTGTTCGCGAGCGGCGTGCTCAAGGCTGCGCCGCGCCCGACGAATTCGGCCGAGAGCGCGTCGGGGTCCGGCGCGTAGACGTATGCGTCCCACCGCATGTAGGGGTGGCGCGCGGCGTTCCGCAGCGGGGTCACGCTCGCGTCGGACTTCACCAAGAGCTGCGCTCCGTCGCGGCGCACGATGGCGAAGAACGGGCTCCGTGCGGGCTCTTGGAAGGTCGTCTCGAACCCCAGCATGTCACGATAGAACGCCGTGGTGCGCTCGACGTCGCTGACGATGAAGAACGGTGAGATTTCCGCGGTCGTCGGTTTCATCCGGACCCTCCACGGTGCGATTATACCAGGCGCCCGACGACCGTATCGACCGCGCGCGTCCCGGCCGGGAGCGCGGCGAGATGCGTTTGCCGGGTCATCCGGTCGTGCGGCCGTCGCAGTAGGCTTTGAGCGCGCGCAGGGTGCGGGCGCTCTCGGCGCGGAACTCGCGCACGATCACCGGCCGAAGCAGCCGCAGCGAACGGGGAATGCCGATCGTCACCAGGCGCCGCACGTGGGTCGTCGCTTGCGGTCCGGGCTCGAGCGTGTAGCGCATCGTCACGTCGATCGTGCCCAGACCGAAGCGCAACGTCATCGGCTGGTGAAACGCGATCCGCGTCGGGCGCTCGTACTCGACGACGCGCCCGTTGCGCACGCCGAGCGGCCCGGGCTCGCGGTAGGTCGTACCGAGCGCGAACTGGTTCGACGAGACCGCGGTCGTGCCGCGGAACGACGAGGACTTCGTGAGCCAACGGCTCTGGCCGTCGACGTCGACGATCACCGCGAAGATCGACTCGGCCGGCGCGCGGATGACGGCGTCGGCGGGGATGTCGACCGTGCTAGATGACATGGCGGGCGATCATCCCCGCGCTGGCGAGGAACAGCGCCGAGGCCAGGATCGTCAGCAGGCGGGGCGAGGAGACGCGACGTGCGAGGGGCGGGGCGAGCGCGCCGCCGATGAGGCCGCCGGCGACCAGCGGAAGGGTGAGCATCCAATCGACGTCGCCGGCCAGCGCGTGCGCGATGACGCCGACCGGCGCGGTCGTCATGATGACGAACGAGCTGGTCGCGGTCACGGTGTGCGGCTGCATGCGCGCCGCGATCAGCAGCAGCGGGATCGTCACGAAACCGCCCCCGATCCCGAACAGCGAGGAGAAGAAGCCGACCACGAGTCCGGCGGCGAGGCCGACGCGCCAATCGTGCGCGAAGGTCCGCTCGCCGGCCGCGCGCGAGGCGACGCCGCGGCGGCGAATCACGAGCACCGCGATGGCGGCCAGCAGCACGCCGTAGGCGATGTCGAACCCGGAGCCCGAGACGCGCCGCACCGCGAGGACGCCGACGATGCTGGCCGGCACGGCCCCGGCGGTCATCCACGCCGCCAGTCGCACGTCGGTCTTGCCGTCGCGCAGGTAGCCGACCGACGATGCGGCGGTGTTCGCCAGGACGAAGATCAACGACGTGCCGGCGACGGCCGCCGGCGCGATGCCGAAGGCGACGCGCAAGAGCGGGACGACGACGAAGCCGCCGCCGAGTCCGGCCAGCGAGCCGAAGACGCTCGCGACGAGGCCGCTCGCGAAGAGCGCGAGCGCGGTCAGCGCGCTCAGTGGTCCGCGGCGACCGCCGCCTCGGGCAAGTTGTTCGGATCGAGCAGCGTCGAGGTGTTCGGCTGTCCGGGCTCCAGCAAGCCCAGGACCTCGAAGTTGCGCAGCGGCAAGACCTTGCCTTTGACGAAGACCGGCGTGAGCTCGTTGACGATGAAGCGGTCTTTGACTTCTTCGTAGGTCGACTCGCTGATGATCGTCTGGCCGCCTTTGGCGACGTTGTACAGACGGGCGGCGGTGTTGACGTTGTCGCCGATGACGGTGTAGTTCAGGCGATCGCTGGAGCCCAGATTGCCCATCACGACCTCGCCGGTGTTCAGTCCCATCCCGACGGTGAACACCTGACGTCCCTGGGCCGCCCACTCCGTCATCATCTCGAGGATGCGCTGCTGCTGGTCCCAGGCGTTGCGCACGGCGTTGTAGGCGTCGTCGGGCCCCGGATTGGGCGCCGAGAACACGGCCATCAAGCAGTCGCCGATGAACTTGTCGACGTAGCCGCCGTATTGGAACACGATCCGGCACATCTCTTCGAAGTACTCGTTGAGCTGGCCGTAGATCTGTTCCGGCGTCATCTTCTCGGACATGGCGGTGAAGCCGCGGATGTCGGAGTAGAAGATCGTCACCTTGACGCGCTTGCCGGAGAGGTCGAGCGCCTTGAGCGGGTCGTCGTGCGAGAGCATCTGGTCGACCAGCGCGGGCGAGACGTGCTTGCCGAACATCTCGCGGATGACGCGTTTGTCGGCGCCTTCGGTGATGGTCCGGTAGAGCGCCACGAACAGCGCCGCCAGCACGATCCCGAGGTCGACGTGGATGAGGTCGATCCAGTGCAGCGTCGCTCCGAACAGCCAGATCGCGAACAGCGAGTAGAGCACCACGATGCCCAGCGCGACCGCGACGCCGACCGTCGCGCGCAGCTGCGTGACGGCGAAGCCGACCAGCAGCGGCAGCGCGACGATCAGCGCGATGTCGATCCACGGCGGAACGCGCGTGATGTAGTAGTGCCGCATCAGCTGGTCCATCAGCCGCAGGTTCGAGAAGACGCCCGGGTAGCGGCCGTTGGGGGTGACGATGTAGTCGCCCAGCGCCTGCGCGGTCGCCCCGACCACGATGACGTCGCCGCCGGCGAACGCCTTGAGCGTCGCGAGATCCATCTTGAGCAGATCGACGAACGAGATCGACTGGAAGAACGCCGCCGTCTCGTCGACGGAGCCGGCACGCGTCGTCGGGCCGCCCGCGCCGCTGTTGCCGATGTCGACGAACTCGTGCGTCTTGAACGGCAGCATCAGCAGCTCGCCCTCGCCGTCGAGCGGGACGGTGACGCCGCCGAAACGCGCGTGCCAGGCGTCGATCGGGACGATGCGATCGCCCGAATACCGTTCGACCGTCGCGCCGGCCAGCGACGGATAGTCGGTGTGCGCGCCGGTCGGGCTGGTCGCCGTCACCACCAGCGGCTGGCCGACGAGCCAGCCGCCGGGGTTGTCGACGGTCGTCGAACCGAGCTGCGCGGCCGCCGCCGCCAACACCGGCGGGGGCTTCTCGGCTTCGACCAAGATCCCGCCGGTGGTGACGCCCAGCGCGAGGGCGAGCACCGACGGCTGCACGCGCATCCCGGCGGCGAACGCCGCGTCCTGCGCCGGGTCGTGCGTCGGCTCGAAGAACGCCGCGTCGAACGTGACGACCTTCGCGCCCGCCGCGTGCAGGCGGCGCAGCAGGACGCCGTAGACGCGGCGGTCCCACGGGAATTGACCTAGGCCCGGATTCTTCGGATCGGTCGGCGGGTTGAGCGACGGTTCGTCGATCGCGACCAGCCGCAGGTGCTCGTTCTCGGTGTCGCGGTCGGGGAAGTGGAACAGGTTGGCCAGCCACGGATGGTCGTCGACCCAGAACTTGCCGTCGTTGACGGCGACGAAGTCGCCGACGCTGTTGGCGTTCGCCAACACGTTGCGCGGTAAGAGGAAGAGGACCAGGCTGATCCCGACCGCGATCAAGGAGAGGACGAGTGCGACACCGAGGACCCGAAGCCGTCGAATGCGCATCGTCCGCTCCTTCCGTTCGTGCTAGCTCTGGACGCGCCCGATGTAACGCCGGTCCCGCGTGTCGATGCGGATCACGTCGCCCGGATTGACGAACAGCGGGACCTGCACGGTCGCGCCGGTCTCGAGCTTCGCCGGCTTGGTGGTACCGGTGGCGGTGTCGCCTTTGAAGCCGGGGTCCGTTTCCTCGACGCGCAGCTCGACGTGCGCCGGCAGCCCGGCGCCGATCGGCGTGCCGTCATGGAACTGCACGTCGATCTTCATCCCGTCCTTGAGGAAGTCGGCCGGATCGCCGATCAGGTCGCGATCCAGCGTGAAGTTCTCGTACGTCTCGTTGTCCATGAAGTGGTAGCCGTCGGCGTCGTTGTAGAGCATCTGCATCTCACGGTTGTCGACGGTGGCGCGCTCGAGCTTCTCACCGGCGCGGAACGTGCGCTCGACGGTCGCCCCGGTCTTGACGTTTTTGAGCCGGGTGCGGACGAACGCGGAGCCCTTGCCGGGCTTGACGTGCAGGAACTCGATGACGGTCCATAACTGCCCGTCGATGACGATCGTGACGCCGTTTCTGAAGTCGTTGGACGAGATCATGTCCTGTTCGCTTTCAGCAGCGAGAGGCGGTTTTCCGTCCCGCGCCGCAAGCGGTCGAGGTTTTCGCGGTGCCGGGCGATGATGAAGAGCGCCGAAACGACCCCGTAGACGACGCCGGTCCAGCCGAGCCCCAGCCACAGGACCGCGCCCATCGCGACGGCGGCCAGCATCGAACCGACGGAGGAATACCCTGTCGTCAGGACCACCGCGACCCAGATCGCCGCGAACGCCAGTCCGGCCGGCCACCACAGCGCGAATAGCACGCCGAAATAGGTCGCGACGCCCTTGCCGCCGCGAAAGCCGAGAAACGGCGAGTAGCAATGCCCGAGCGTCGCCGCGAAGCCGGCCGACGCCGCCGCGATCGGTCCGCCCAGCGCGTACGCGGCCAGCGTCGGCGCGAAGCCTTTGAGGGCGTCGAGTGCCAGCACGGCGATCGCGCCGCGCCGTCCGAGCGTGCGCAGCGCGTTCGCCGCGCCGATGTTGCCGCTGCCTCGGCTGCGGATGTCGGTACCGTAGAACGCGCGCGAGACGAGCACGCCGAACGGGATCGCGCCGACCACGAACGCGACGACGACCGCGGCGGCGTCGACGAGCGGATTCATTCGGTCGCGTCTCCCTCGCGGCGGCTGCGGAACTCGAGCGTCAGCGGGACGCCCTCGAAATCGAACTCCGCGCGCAGGGTGTTCTCGATGAACCGGCGGTAGCTGCTCGGCACCAGGTCCGGATCGTTGACGTGGAAGAGGAACAGCGGCGGGTGCGTCTGCGGCTGCGCGCAGTAGAGGATCTTGAGTGCCTTGTCGGAGTGGATCGGCGGCGGGTGCGCGAGCACCGCGTCGCGCACGACGGCGTTGAGCTTGGCGGTCGGGATGCGGCGGTCGAGGTTGACGGCGACCTTCTCGACGATCGGCATCAAGCTCTGCAAGCGGCGTTTGGTCTTGGCCGAGAGGAACGTCACCGGCGCGAACGACGCGAACGGCATCTGCGCGTGGATCTCGTTGGCCAGCTCGTTCTGACTGTACTCGCCCAGCTCGCGCACCAAGTCGTACTTGTTGCCGACGATGATCAGGGCCTTGCGCTCTTCGAGCGCGATCCCGGCCAAGCGCCGGTCCTGATTGGTGGGGCCTTTGAGCGCGTCGATCAGCAGCACCGCGACGTCGCAGCGAGCCAGCGCGCGCAGCGAGCGCAGCGAGGAGTAGTACTCGATCGAGCCGTGCTTGGTCGCGGTGCGCCGCACGCCGGCGGTGTCGATCAAACGGAAGTTGCGACCCTTCCAGCGGAAGAGCGTGTCGATCGCGTCGCGCGTGGTGCCCGGAACGTCGGAGACGATCGTGCGCTCTTCGTCGAGCAGCGCGTTGAGCAGCGAGGACTTGCCGACGTTGGGTTGGCCGACCAGCGCGATCGCCAGTTCCGTCTCTTCGAGCGCGGTCGGGTCTTCGGGCGGTAAGCGTTCGACGATCGCGTCGAGCAGATCGCCGGTGCCTTCGCCGTGGATGGCCGAGACCGCGTACGGTTCGCCGAAGCCCAAGCCGCTGAACTCGGCGTGCACCGAGGCCAACGCCTTGGGCGACTCGACCTTGTTCGCAACCAGCAGCACCGGCTTGCGCGTGCGCCGCAAGATGTCGGCGACGTCGCGGTCGACGCCCATCAGCCCGTCGATCGCGTCGACGACGAACACGATGACGTCGGCGTCGTTGGCGGCCGACTCCGCTTGCGCGCGCGTGCCCAGCGCGATCTGGTCGCCGGGCTCGATCTCGGTCTCGATGCCGCCGGTGTCGACCAGCGTGAAGGTGCGCCCGCGCCACTCGGCCAGCGCGTACAGCCGGTCGCGAGTCACGCCGGGCGTGTCCTCGACGATCGCCAGCCGCTGGCCGACCAGACGGTTGAAGAGGGCGCTCTTCCCCACGTTGGGGCGGCCGACGACCGCGACCGTTGCCGGGCGCACACGTAGGGTTGATGCGAGGGCTTCGGCCATGACCGCCCAAGCTTCCATCGATATGCTCCGTCGCCTCGCGGTCTTGGCCGCGTGCGTCGTCTTTCTCGGGGCGGTACCGACCGGCTCCCTCTACGTGACGACGCTGCCCAGCGGCGCCGACGTGTGGGTCGACAGCACCTACGTGGGCCGCAGCCCGGTCGTCCTGGACGCGCTGGCGAGCGGTCACCATGCCGTCGGCCTGGCCAAGTCGGGCTGGACGACCGAGCAGCTCGACGTCTCGATCGTGAGCGGGCAGACCACCCTGAGCTCGACCCGGCTGCGGCAGACCGGCGGCCTGCGGCCGGCCGGCGGCAGCATCGTCCTGCACGGGGACACCGGCGACGAGGTCCGCTTGGACGGTCAGGTCGTCCATCCGGGCAAGGGCGGCAGCTATCCGGCCAGCGCGGGCACCCACGAGCTGGTCGTCCGGTCGGCGAACGCCAAGATGACCCGCAGCGTCACGGTCTGGCCGGACACCCGCACCGAGGTCGTGCTCGTCCCCGACGTTCCCCCGCCGCGGCCGACCGTCGTCGCCCCGGCCGACGACTACCTGCCGCGCGACGCCGTCGAGGTCGACGGCGACAAGATCGTCGTACGCTACGGCGGCCACGAAGCGGTCGGCCGGCTCGGTCTGACCACCTATCGGGTCGACGGGCGCACGGTCGACTACGATACCGCCCCGACCCTGATCGGCACCCGGCTCTACCTCCCGCTCGAGCTGCTGACCCTGTTCACCGGGTCGCGCTGACGCCGCCCGGCGGCAAACCGCCCCTGCTCGTCGAATGGTCGCCGGCGGTGCCGCAGATCTACATTGAAACCCACGGCTGTCAGATGAACGAGGCCGACTCGCAAGAGGTGGCGCGTCGCGCGCTGGCCGCCGGCTTCACCCTGGCCGAGCGTCCCGAAGACGCCTCGGTGCTGATCCTGAACACCTGCACCGTGCGCGACAACGCCGAGCAGCGCGCCTACGGCCGGATCGGCCACTGGAAGGCGGTCAAGGACGCCGACCCGTCGGTCAAGGTCGTCGTGACCGGGTGTCTGGCCGAACAGGACCGCGACCGCATGCGGAAGATCGCGCCGCACGTCGACGGCGTCTTCGGCACGCGCGAGCTGGGCGCGCTCGGCGACGCGCTCGGCGCCTGGCGCGCCGACTACCCCGACGACGACGCCTACCTCCCCGAGCGCGAGATCGAGACCATCATCGGCGGCGCGGGCGAAGGCATCCCCGGCGCCTACGACCACCTGCGCGGCTTCGTCAACGTGCAGCGCGGCTGCTCGTACTACTGCACGTTCTGCATCGTGCCGCACGTGCGCGGGCGCTTCGACCACCGCCCGATGGGCGAGATCCTGACCGAGGTGCGCGCGAAGACGGCGCAAGGCGCGCGCGAGATCACGCTGGTCGGCCAAACCGTCAACGCGTACAAGGAGCCCGCGACCGGCGCGGACTTCGCCGACTTGCTCGAAGCGGTGTGCGCGCTCGACGCCGTCGAGCGGGTGACGTTCGTCTCCTCGCATCCCAAGGACATGACCGAGAAGCTCGGCCGCGTCTGCGCGACGCTGCCGAAGATGAACCCGCGCTTCCACCTCGCGCTGCAGTCCGGCTCGAACCCGATGCTGCGGCGGATGAACCGCAAGTACACGATCGAGGAGTTCCTCGACCGAATCGGGACGTTCCGCACGCACAACCCGGACTGGGCGATCACGACCGACCTGATCGTCGGCTTCCCCGGCGAGACGGAAGAGGACTTCCAGCGCACGCTCGACGTCTGCGCGACCGGCGTGTTCGCGCAGGCGTACATGTTCGTGTACTCGCCGCGGCGCGGGACGCCGGCCGCCGTCTGGCACGCCAAGGAGCCGGTCGCGCCGGCCGTGGCGCAAGATCGCTTCAAGCGGCTGGTCGCGGTTCAGGACGCGGCGGTCGTCGCATACCACCAGCGCAAGGTCGGCTCGACCGTGCGCGCGCTGATCCACGGCGTCTCGCGCAAAGACCCGGCCAAGCTGAGTGCCAAGACGATCGACAACGTGACGGTCAACTTCCCGATGGTCGAAGCGCGGCCCGATCCCGCGCACCCATGGGTCGACGTGCAGATCGAGAGCGCGTCGGTGTGGGGCGTGCGCGGTACCTGTGTCGGGCGCAGCGCGACGTACGAAGGCGGCGCGACGCCGGTGGCGCGCCCGATTCTCGACCTGGTGGCGCTCGGCGCGTAGCGCCGCGCGCGCGGTTGTCCACCTTCTCCACAGGGATGCACAGGCAGGCGGCGGGAACGTGACGTCGATGCGATCCGGGGTCGGATGACCACGACCACCACCTGGTCGCCGATGCTCGAGCAGTATTTCGGGATGAAGTCACGCTATCCCGAAGCGATTCTGCTCTCGCGCGTCGGCGACTTCTACGAGGCCTACGGTGACGACGCCGAGACGATCGCTCGCGCGCTCGCCATCGCCCTCACCTCGAAAGAAGCCGGCGGCGGCCGGCGGATCGCGATGGCCGGCGTGCCGCACCACGCGCTCGACGGGTACCTCTCGAAGCTGGTCGCGCAGCGGCGCGTCGTCGCGCTCGCCGAGCAGCTCGAGGCACCGATCCCCAACAAGCTGGTGCGTCGCGACGTCGTGCGCGTCGTCACGCCCGGGACGCTGCTCGAAGAGCACATCCTCGACCGCTCGCAGCACAACTATCTGGCCGCGTTGACCGCCGCCGAGGACGTCGTCGCGCTGGCGCACGCCGACATCTCGACCGGTCACGTCGCCGCGACCGCGTTCGAGGGCGAGACGGCGCTCGAGGACGCGCTGGCCGAGGTCGCGCGGCTCGATCCGGCCGAGCTGGTCGCCGACGTCGCGCCCAACGTGCGCGCCGCGCTCGACGCCGCGCTCGACGTCTCACGCACGCGCGTCGCGGCGCCGGTGCTGACGGCGGTCGACGTGCGCACGCGCGAGCACGTCGACGGCTTTTCGCTCGACGCCTCGCTGGCGATGCACCGCGCGCTCGACGCGCTCGGCGCGTTCGTCCGTCGCGTGGCGGTCCAACACGTCGGCAGCAGCGCGCTGCGCGAGCCGGCCTTCTACCGGCAGGCCACCTTCCTGGCGCTGGACCCGAACACGCGTAAGCACCTCGAGCTGACCAAAGCGCTGGGCGCGAACCCCAAAGCGACGCTGCTGGCGACCGTCGACCGGACGCGAACGGCGATGGGCTCGCGTATGCTCGGCCGCTGGCTGCTCGCGCCGCTCGTGTCGGCGCCCGCGATCGCCGCGCGCGCGGATAGCGTCGAGGCGATGGTCGGCGATGCCGCGCGCCGGCTGGCCCTGCAAGACGTGCTGCACGGCTGCTTCGACCTGGAGCGGATCGCGCAGAAGATTCGCTTTCGGCGCGCGCTGCCGCGCGACTTGGCCTCGCTGCGCCGGACGCTGGCGCTGCTCGACCCGATCGGCGACGCGCTGCGCGAGCCGAGCCTGCCGGTCGGGCTGCACGCGCTGGCGGCGCGGATCGGCGACTTCGACCTAATGCGCGACGACCTGGCCGCGTCGCTCGTCGACGAGCCGCCGGCGACGTTGGCCGACGGCGGCGTCATCCGCCCCGAGCGTGACCCCGAGCTGGCCGAGTGCGTCGCGCTGCGCGGTGACGCGCGCTCCCGCATCGCCGCGCTCGAAGAGCGCGAACGCGAGCGCAGCGGCATCAAGTCGCTCAAGGTCAAGTACGCGTCCGCCTTCGGCTACGCGATCGAAGTGCCGAAGGCGCAGACCGGCAACGTCCCCGCCGACTACACGCGCAAGCAGACGCTGGCGAACGGGGAGCGGTACGTGACGCCGGAGCTGCGCGAGTTGGACGTCGCCATCGCCTCGGCCGAGTCGCGCCAGCTGCGGCACGAGCAGGTGCTCTACGAGCAACTGGTCGAGCGGCTCGCGGAACGGGTCGACGACCTGCTGGCGACGGCGGACGCGCTGGCCGAGCTCGACGCCTACTGTTCGCTGGCGCAGGTCGCGGGCGAGCGCGGCTACGTGCGGCCCTCGTTCGTCGAGGAGAGCGTCGTCGATTTCGTCGACGGGCGCCATCCGGTGATGGAGGCGCTGCTCGGCTCGACCTTCGTCCCCAACGACCTGCACCTGGACGCCGAGCACGCGCGTTTCGTCCTGCTGACCGGACCCAACATGGGCGGCAAGTCGACGTACTTGCGGCAGACGGGACTGTTGGTCGTGCTGGCGCAGATCGGGTCGTTCGTCCCCGCGCGCGCGGCCCGCCTGGGCATCGTCGACCGAATCTTCACGCGCATCGGCGCCGGGGACGATCTCGCCTCGGGGCAGTCGACGTTCTACGTCGAGATGGCCGAAGCGGCGACGATCTTGCGCCGCGCGACCGACCGCAGCTTGTTGCTGATCGACGAGATCGGTCGCGGGACGGGAACCGTCGACGGGCTGGCGATCGCGCAAGCGATCTGCGAGTACCTGCTCGAGCGCGAAGCCCGTGCGCCGTCCGCGCTGTTCGCGACGCACTTCCACGAGCTGTGCGCGCTGGCCGATCGTTGGCCGTTGGTGGCGAACTTCCACATCACCGCCGTCGAGAGCACCAAGGGCGGCGCGCCGGTGTTCTCGCATCGCGTGCTGCCGGGTTCGTCGTCGCGCTCGTTCGGTATCGAGGTCGCGCGGATGGCCGGTCTCCCGCCGGCCGTGGTCGCCCGCGCACGCGAGATTGCGGCCGTGCTCGAAGGCCGTCCGACGCTGGAAGTCGCCGCTCCGTTGCGGGGCAAACTCGCCAAGCCCGCCGTGACCGAGCAGCCGCTCCTCTTCGATATCGATTGACGCATCGCGGGTAGAACGCCGCGATGAGTCAAGGGCTCGTGCTGACCCACATTCAGTTCCAGGTGCTCGTCGCGGCACTCTGGGTGATCGGTGCCATCCTGTTCGGCACGCTGGTTCACCGCGCGATCCGGTATTTTCTTACCCGCTTCGCGAACCGAAACGGCAATGCGTTTCTGCGTGCGTTCGTGCGGCAGACGGAGCGTCCGGCCGCCTTCACGTTGCCGCTGCTTTGCGTCCTCGCGGTGCTGCCGATCGTCAAGCTCGATGCCGGCCAGTACAAGCCCGCGATCCTCCACACGGTCGGACTGTGCGTGCTGGCGGCGCTGGCGTGGCTGCTCGTCGCGGCGATTCGCGTCTACGGCGACGTCGCGATCGCGCGTCATCGCTTCGACGTCGAGGACAACCTCCTGGCGCGCCAGCTCGGCACGCGCATCGACATCATGAACCGGGTGCTGACGATCGTCATCGTCGTTTTCACGGTCGGCTTGATGCTGATGACCTTCCCGCCGATCCGCGCGGTCGGCACGACGCTGCTGGCCTCGGCCGGCATCATCGGCATCGGCGCCGGCATCGCGGCGCGGCCACTGTTCGAGAATCTCATCGCGGGCATTCAGCTCGCGTTCACGCAGCCGATTCGGCTCGACGACGTCGTCGTCGTGCAGAGCTATTGGGGGCGTGTCGAGGAGATCCACTCGACCTACGTCGTCATCCAGGTCTGGGATCTGCGGCGCTTGGTCGTTCCGCTCTCATGGTTCATCGAGAACAGCTTCGAGAACTGGACGCGGCGCACGGCCAACCTGATCGGCGAAGTTTATTTCTTCGCCGACTGGACGCTCGACGTCGAAGCGCTGCGTGCCGAGGTGCCGAAGATCCTCGAGCGCACGAAGCTGTGGGACGGCAAGGTGCAGAACTGTCAGGTCACCGACGCGACCGATCGCGCGATCCAGGTGCGGGTGCTGGTCAGCGCGCGCAACTCCGGTGACCTGTGGGATCTGCGTTGCTTCGCGCGCGAGGGCATCGTCGCATACCTGCGCGACCGTCAGCCGCAAGCGCTGCCGCGCCTGCGCGTCCCGGCACTCGAGGAGCGCGAGCAGGCGCCCGCGCCGCGCCTCGACGGCGCGCCGCGCCAAGCCGCCGCGAGCAACGGCCAGCGCGTCCGCACGGTCGACGACACCCGCACCAGCGGCCCCGGATAAGGGCGGCAACCTCACGGCAGCGAATCGGCGACGTCGAGGTGCCACGCTGCCGTGAGTGAGATGCAGACGACGATCGCAGAGCAAGAGCCGCATCCGCGGCCGTTCACCGTGGCCGAGTATTACCGTTTGGGCGACGTCGGGATCATCAAGCCGGAGGAGCGGGTCGAGCTCCTCAACGGCTTGTTGAGAACCATGCCCCCGATCGGCCCGAAGCACGCCTACGCGCTCCGCCGGCTCGACGCTCTCCTCCAGGATCGGGTTGGCAGCTGCGCCGTGGTCAGCGTGCAGCTTCCATTTCGTCTGGGCGAGTTTTCGGAACTGCAGCCCGACCTCGTGCTCCTTCGGTTGCCGGCTGAGCGCTATCGGCGTGTGCACCCGACGCCCGCGGATGCGCTCCTCGTCGTGGAGGTTGCGGTGACGTCCGTCCGCTACGACCGCGGCCCGAAGCTCGAGGCGTATGCGTCCGGCGGCGTGCGAGAATATTGGATCGTCGACGTTGCGCACCGACGGGTCGAGCTCTATCTCGACCCTGCAGCCAACGGCTTTCGCGTAGCGCGGGTCGCCCGTGGAGGAGACGCGATCGCTCCGGAGGCATTCCCCGACCTCGTGCTGACGGTCGACGAGTTGTTGCTGCCGCCCGCGTGATTCGGCAACTCGATCCCGAGACGATCGGGCAGATCGCGGCCGGCGAGGTCGTCGAGCGACCGCTCTCGGTCGTCAAGGAGCTGGTCGAGAACGCGCTCGACGCCGGCGCGACGCGGATCGCCGTGCGCGTGCGCGGCGGCGGCTCGACCGAGATCGAGGTGGCCGACGACGGCGTCGGCATCCCGCCCGACGAGTTGCACCTCGCGCTGACCCGCCACGCGACCTCGAAGCTCGCCGACGCCACCGGCCTCACGCGCGTCGACACGCTCGGCTTTCGCGGCGAAGGCTTGGCGTCGATCGCCGCCGTCGCGCAGGTGACGATCGTGTCGCGCACGGCGAACGCCGAGGTCGGCTACGCGATCGACGCGCACGGCGAGACGATCGACGAGCCGCGCGCGCAAGCCGCGCCGCCCGGCACGCGCGTCGTCGTGCGCGACCTGTTCGCGAACGTCCCGGTCCGACGGGAGTACCTGCGCACGCCGGGCGCCGAGTTCGCGCGCATCTCCGCGTGGCTGGGGACGCTGGCGCTGGCCTATCCGCAGGTCGGCTTCACGCTCGAGCACGACGGCAAGCAGACGTTCGCGTTCGCGCCGGGCGCCGATCCCGCACCGCGCCTGCGGCACGTCTTCGGCGCCGGCGCCGGCGCGATGGTCGCGGTCGCCATCGACGACCCGCGCGTCGGCGTGCGCGGCTGGGTCAGCTCGCCGGGCGACGACCGTCCGGATCGCCGCAACCAGGTCCTGTTCGTCAACGGACGACTGTTGCGCAGCACGCTGCTCAGCGGCGCGTGGGCCGCGGCGTACCGCACCTTCGCGATGGTCGGGCGCTATCCGTACGGCGTGCTCGAGCTGACGATCCCGCCCGACGAGGTCGATCCGAACGTCCACCCCACCAAGAGCGACGTGCGCCTGCGGCACGGCGAGCGGGTCGTCGGGGTGGTGAAGGACGCGATCGCCGGCGCGTTGCGGCGCGGCGCGAGCGCGCGCCTCGAACGCGCGATCTCACTGGCACCGCCGCTCGACGGCGGCCAGGCGACGGCGCTCGCGACGACGATCGATTGGACGGAAGCGTTCGTGCCGGGCACCGAATCGAGCGACGGCGCGGCGGCGCCGCCGCAGGCGCTGCGCGTGCTGGCGCAAATCGACCGTACCTTCATCCTCGCGACGGACGGACACGCGGTCGTGCTGATCGACCAGCACGCCGCGCACGAGCGGATCGTGTTCGAGCAGCTGGCCGCCAACGCGGCCGCGCACGCCGCCGCCGAGCCGCTGCTGATCCCGTACTCGTTCGAAGTCCGGCCGGAAGAAGCGGAGAAGCTCGACGCAACGCTCGACACGCTGGCCGCGAGCGGCCTGCACGTCGAGCACTTCGGCGAACGGGCCTATCGGGTGACCGCGACGCCGGCGCGCCTCGTCCACGCCGGCCGCTCGCGACCGTTCGACGTCGCCGACTTCGTCGAGTGCTTGGCCGACGAGGTGCGCGGCCTCGACGCCGATCAGCGCGTGTGGGCGTCGCTGGCCTGCCATTCGGTCGTGCGCGCCCACGAGCGGCTCGAGTACCCCGAGATGACGGCGCTGGTGGAACGCCTGCAGCGCTGCGAGAACCCGATGCACTGCCCGCACGGGCGCCCGACGATCGTCCGGCTCGAACCCGACCGCATCGCCAAGCTCTTCAAGCGGATCTGAGCGTCAGCGGCCGGGGCGGCCGAGGTCGCCGACGATCTGCGTCGCTTCCTCGACCGCGCGGGCCAGCGTCGAGCGCAGCTTGCCATCTTCGAGCACGAGCAGCGCGCCGATCGTGCAGCCGGCCGGCGTGGTGACGTCGTCGCGCAGGGAGGCCGGATGACGGCCGCTGCGCTGCACCATGCGGGCGGCGCCGAGCATCGTCTGGGTGGCCAGGGTCAGCGCGACCTCGCGCTGCAGCCCGACCCGCACGCCGGCGTCGGCCAACGCTTCGACGATCAGATACATGTACGCCGGACCGCTGCCCGAGAGCGCGGTGACCGCGTCGAGCATCGACTCGCGCAGCTCGAGTGTCATGCCGACGTGGTCGAAGACCGCGTGCGCGGCGGTGATCGCGGCGTCGTCGGCGTGCGCGCCGCGCGCCAGCACCGTCATCGCCTCGCCGATGATCGCCGGCGTATTCGTCATCGCGCGCACGATGGGGACCGGTCCGAGCAGCTGGTGCAGACGATCGGTCGTGACGCCGGCGACGATCGAGACGACGACCGTTCCGCCGCCCAGTCCCGCTTGCGTCAGCGCCTGCGCCGCGGCGTCGATCTGGTACGGCTTGACGCACAGCAGCAGCGTCCCCGTCAGCGCCAGCGCGGTGGCCGGGACCTCGGTCGTGCAGCGAACGCCGTACTCGTCGTGCACGCGCGCGCACGTTTCTTCCGATGCCGCGGTCGCCCAGCAGAGGTTCGGCGCGACGCCATGATCGAGCAGGGCGCGCAGCAAGGCGCCGCCCATGACGCCGGCGCCGACGACGCCGTAGCGACGAGGACCGTTGGTGGATGCCATCGCGCCGCCGGTTCGGTAGAGGGCGGCCGGCTGCCGCTGGCCAAACGGCGCGGCGTGCCGACCGGCGTCCTGATCGTGACCGGCCCAACGGCGTCCGGGAAGTCGGCCCTCGCGCTGGCACTCGCCGAACGCTTCGACGCTGAGATCGTCGGGGCCGATTCGCGCCAGATCTATCGGGGGATGCCGATCGGGACGGCGGCGCCCGGCGCCGACGAGCTCGCCCGAGTGCCCCATCACCTGATCGGGTTCCTCGATCCGCACGAGCGCTACTCGGCCGCGCGCTTCGTCGCCGATGCGCTGCGGGCCGTCGACGCCGCCGCCGGGCGTGGTCGCCGCACGATCGTGGTCGGCGGGACGGGCTTCTACATCCGGGCGCTGGCCGGCGACGTCGGCCTCTCGCCGGCCTACGACGCCGCGTTGCGCGAGCGGCTCGCGCACGAAGCGCGCATCCATCCGACCGAGGCGCTGGCGGAGTGGCTGGCCGCGCTCGCACCGCAGCGGGCGGCGGCGATCGACCCCAACGATCCGTACCGGATCACGCGCGCGCTCGAGGTCGCTTTGGCAGAGCGCGCCGGGCCGGCGCGCGCCGACGCGGCCGCGGCCCCGGCGCAAAACCTGCGGACCCTCGGCGTACCGTACCGCAAGATCGCGCTGGCCGTTGCGCCGGACGTGCTGGCGCGTCGCATCGACGCGCGGGTCGACGCGATGCTGGCGGCCGGACTGCTCGACGAAGCCGAGCGGGTCGGCGCCCGGGCGGTCGCGGCCGACGCCGTCGGCTATCGGGAGGCGCTGGCGTACCTGGCCGGCTGGTCAACCGAGGCAGAGCTGCGCGAGCACCTCGCCCGCAACACGCGCCGGTACGCCAAACGCCAGGCGACCTGGCTGCGCAGCGAGCCCGACCTCGTGTCGGTGGCGGACGCTGAGGCGTTCGAGCAGGCGAGCGACATCGCCGCGACGCTCCCGGGCTGGCGCTGACGCGGCAACCGTCGCAGCCGCGCCCGCGGTTGAGCGATGAGGGTCCCGGCGGGGCACGGGGCTAAGGCAGCCACATGGCCACTTCACGCGTGCTGCCGCTGCAAGATGCCTACCTGGCCGAGGTCAAACGGCAAGCAGTCCCGGTGACGATCTATCTCATGAACGGATTTCAGCTGCGCGGGGTCGTGAAAGGGTTCGACCCGTTCACCATCGTGCTCGAGTACGAAAAGAAGGCGCACTTGATCTACAAGCACGCCGTCTCGACGATCTCGCCGATGGGCCCGGTGACCGCGCCGCTGGTCCGCGACGAGGACCAGGTCGAAGCGTCGTGAGCATTGCGGGCATCCCGATCGTCAAGACGAACGGGGCGCGCAACGAGTTCGTGCTGGTCGACGAGCGCGACGTGAAGATCGCTGATCCGGTGACGTTCGCGCGCGACGTCTGCGACCCGGTACGCGGCGTCGGCGCCGACGGCGTGCTGCTCGTCGGCACCTCGTCGACCGCCGACGCGCGGATGCGGATCGTCAACGCCGACGGCAGCGAGGCCGAGATGTGCGGGAACGGGATGCGCTGCGTCGGCCGCTACCTCGACGAGCACTGGGGGCTGGACGAAGCCGTCGTCGAGACGCTGGCCGGCCCGATCCGCACGCGCGTCGTCGACCGCGCGCCGTACCGCGTCGCGGTCGAGATGGGCGAGCCCCGCATCGGCGAGCCGCACGCGGTGGCCGGCTTCACCGCCGTGCCGGTCGACTTGGGGAACCCGCACGTCGTGATCCGCGTCGACGACGTCGACGCGATTCCGCTGGCGACGCTGGGCCCGCGCATCGAACGCGATCAGCGCTATCCGCACGGCACCAACGTCCACTTCGTGATGCGCGACGGCGAGGGCTGGCGGGTACGGCACTGGGAGCGCGGCGCGGGCGCGACGCAAGCCTGCGGAACGGGCGCCGTCGCCGTGAGCGCGGTGCTGATCGACGCCGGCGAGGCGACCTCGCCGGTGCGGTTGCAGGTGCCGGGCGGCGTGCTCGACGTCGAATGGGCGGCGGGTGGACGGGCGACGCTGGTCGGCGACGCGGTCGTGGAGTTCGAGCGAGTCCTGGCGTGATCGGCCTCGCGTACACCGACGCGCGCGGCCGCATCTACTACGATGAGTCGCGTGAACCGTTGGCCGATGGCGGCGTCGAACGCGCGGTGCGTTCCGACGAGCTGATCCCCGCGCCGCCCGGCGCCGTACCGACGATGCTGCCGGGCCGGACACCGCTGCTGGCCGACGGGCGCCTCGCCGAGCGCCGCACCGCACTCGGCGTGCTCTTGCCGGCCGGCTACACGCGCCTGCTGCTGCCCGCGTACCGTCACGGCAAGAACGCGCCGCCGCTGCCGCTGTTCGGCTATACCTTCGCCTGCGTGGTGAACGACGAGCTGCACGTCGCGGCGATGCGCACGGACGAGAGCGAAGACTGGACGCCGCGCGTGTACGCCGGCGGCGAGCTGGAAGCGATCCTGGCGGAACGCCAGGCGCAGGATCCGCGCAACCGCACGCTGGCGCAGCTGGCGCTGTGCTCGCGCGAGTACGGCTGCTTCACCGCGCAGAACGTGTTCCTCGAGCGGGGCGAAGCCGCGCTGCCCGTCTCGCCGCGCTGCAACGCGGCCTGCGTCGGCTGTATCTCGGAGCTGGCGCCCGATGCGGGGATGCCCTCGCCGCAGACGCGGGTCGACTTCGAAGCCGACGTCGACGATCTCGTGCGCATCGCCGTCCACCACCTCGAGCGCGTCCCCGACGGCATCGTCTCGTTCGGGCAAGGCTGCGAGGGCGAGCCGCTGCTGCGGGTGACGACCATCGAGCGCGCGATCGAACGTATCCGCGCCCAGCGCACGAACGGCACCATCAACCTCAACACCAACGGCTCGCTGCCCAAGAGCCTGCGCCGCCTGATCGACGCCGGACTGCAAGCGGTGCGCATCAGCCTCAACTCGTTCCGGCCGGACGTCTACGCGGGGTACTACCGGCCGACGGGATACGAGCTCGACGACGTGCTGGAGTCGATCGCGCTGGCGGTCGACGCCGGACTGCGCGTCTCGCTGAACTATCTCACCCATCCGGGCGTGACCGACGAGCGCGCCGAGGTCGAAACGCTGGACGCGTTCCTACGCGCGCATCCGGTCGCGCTGGTGCAGACGCGCACGCTGAACATCGACCCCGAGCGCTACTTCGCCACCGTCGGCCGCCCGACGGATCCGCTCGGGATGCGCTTCGCACTCGAGCACATCCGCGCACTCGGCGTCCCGCTCGGCAACTTCACCCACACGCACTGATCCGATTAGCTAAATTAAATTGATTACGACACGGTCTCAATCAGCAGATTCCGTAAAATGCTTGTGAAGACCCGGATCGCCTTAGCGTGCACCTACAATATCATGTGTGGTTGAGTGGTTGAGGAAGACTACGAACGGGTGTTTGTATAGACGAAGCGTCCGTGTCTTGCGAGCCTCGTCACAATGTTTGCTGACGACAATGAGTTGCTGGCTATGGAGCTCGAGATCAGCGATGAGGGCCGTATCCGCGTTAGCCTTGCTCAAGAGTGTGCCTATTGCCATACGCCGCCCGCTCCGCGTGGGCTTCGGAACCCGGATAAGCTGAGTCAATGGATCGACGACTACGCTGGTCGGCTCGGAAATTGGTCTGAAGTGTCGCTTGTCACGGGTGGTGGCGCAGTTCGCCGAGTGATCGAGCTCT
The DNA here is from genome assembly GCA_035504415.1 of Candidatus Sulfotelmatobacter sp. NCBI lineage: Bacteria > Pseudomonadati > Acidobacteriota > Terriglobia > Terriglobales > Candidatus Korobacteraceae > Candidatus Sulfotelmatobacter > Candidatus Sulfotelmatobacter sp. Next base: position 281,501 of record DATJRY010000017.1, read on the forward strand.
CGGACGACCAACGCAGTTGCCTTGTGTGCGATTCGCAGCTTGGGGCAACGATTGGAATTCCGACGCACATTCTGGAGCCGCTGAGTACACAAGGCTTTAGCGAGGTGCAGCGCGAGTTTCTCGAGTCGGAGCTCGTTTTGCCGATCTGCGGTGTATGTCGCTTTTCGCCACATGCCCTTAGCGAGGACGCGCGAAAGATCATCGACCGCTACATCAACGTCCGTTTCGGTCATCGTGGCGCGTTCGAGCAGTCCGACGCAGCCGATGTCGCGCGTCAGATCGCGGGCCTCGTCGCGCGCGAGGTCGATATTCAGCGCCGAGAGCGGCGCCTCAAGGGCTCGTAGAAGGGCGCCGGATCGATTGCACTTTTCCATTCGAAGCGCTGATGACGTCGCGTGTGTTCGGCTTAGCCTCGATGAGGGCGACGACGTGAGCGGTCACAATAGTCGTACGCCTCGAAGAATTAGGGCCGCCGAAAAGGTCGATGTCGACATCGACGGTCCTGCTGCCAGCTTCGATAGCCGTGAGAATCGCGCGCGCAACATCATTCCTCACTACGTGGACGCCCTGCGTTAGCACGAGCGTATAAGCTTCCGCACTCACGGCCCGACATTACCAGGAACCTGCGCAGAGTTCTCCTACTGAAATCCGTGGATGAGCAGCGAAGGTGCGAACGTACGTTCCCACGGTCTGCACAGGTCTCCACAGGGCCTGTCAAACTAGCGGCCGTGCGCGACGACTGCGCCGCCGAGTTGGACGTTGTGGGCGGTCGTCGTCACGTTCACGCCGCCGCCCGATGCTTGCAGCGTGGTCGCGACGGTGCCGCCGCGCCCGTTCGCAGCGTTGACGACCAGCGAGCCGTCCGTGTTCTCGGTGACCGTCTCGCCGCCGCCGAGCGTCAGGGTCTGACCGCGCTGGAGCGCGAGCGCCCGGCCCTCCTCGCTGACGGTGAAGGAACCGTCGTCGTCCATGGTGACCAGGTCGCGGCCGTGATCGGCGCTGACGCTCGCCGTTTGGTTCCAAGTCACACCGTGCGCGTTCGGCGTGGTGACGGTCGTGGAGACGCGGTAGCCGCCGGCGAGATTGCTGCTGACGAGATCGGGCTGCGCGCTCATGCTGTCGTAGCGCTGGTTCACGGCCTGGCCGCCGACCAGCGTCCCGGTCTCCGCGAGGTGCGGATCGCCGGTCGACGAGATCGTCACCTCGGAGAACGGCTCGCTCAACCCCGCGAAGCGCGGCTCGCCGCCGAAACCCGCGTATCCGTACGAGCTGCCGCCGTTCCCGAAGCCGTTCCCGTACCCAGTCCCGCCATAGCCGTTGCCGGCGCCGTAGCCGTTCCCGTTCCCGTATCCGCCGCCGCCGGACGCGCCGAGGCTTCCGAGCAGCTGCTGCAACGCGGAAACCAGCGAGGTCAAGAGCGAGCTGAGATTGGCGAGCAGGCCGCCGCTTTGCGTCGAGCACCCGGCGCCGTTCGCGCCCCCGTTGCCGCACGACCATGACGAACCGAGCCCATCGCCGGGACCGGAGGCGGCGGTTGCACCGAACGGAACGGGCGCGCCGCTCATCGCGGGCATGCCGGACTCGTAGCCGTCGTGAAAGGTCGGGCTGGGCGTGGACAGCGGTGGCAAGTACATCGCAGCGCGTCGTCTCCGGAAGGGGTGATGCACCCCTCCCTCACGCGCCGAGCTATGCGCGGCTAGGGTCTATCCGACCAGGGCGGCGCAGACGTCGCCGCGGGTCTCACGCTTGATCATCGCGATGACTTCGTCGCCGTTCTCGAGCGTCGTGTCGCCGTTGGGCACCAGCACGTCACCGCTGCCGCGGTCGATCGCGACGATGACGCTCCCGCGCGGGAGCGCGACGTCCGCCAGCCGTTTCCCGCGGGCCGGGCTCTGGTCGGCGATCGTCACTTGGACCAGCTCGAGGTCGCCGCGACCCACCCGGGCCAGCGGTTCGAGCAGCGTGGCGTTGACCCGGTCGTCGATGATCCCCAGGATGATCTCCGTCGACGAGATGACCGTGACCGGCCGTTCGGTGTCGAGCGACTCGAAGATCAGCTTGTTCTTCGGATTGTTGACGCGCGCGATGCATCGCGCTTGCGAATGCTTCTTGGTGATGATGCAGACGACCAGGTTGTCCTCGTCGTCGCCCGTGTCGGCGACGACGACGTCGGCGCGCTGCACGCCGGCCTGCAGCAGGACGTTCGGATCGCAGCCGTCGCCGACGATCGCGACGTCGGTCTCGAGCAGGTTCGTCATCATCTGCGCCTTGCGCGCGTCCTTTTCGATGACGACGACCTCGTGCTGTTGCTTGATCAGGCCGCGCGCGAGATAGGTGCCGACTTTGCCGCCACCGACGATCAGGATGAACATCGCTTACGCGGTCAGTCTCGCTTCGGGCCGGGCCGCTGCGAAGGCGGCGGCGAACGCGCTGAGCGCGTCGGGTGCGACGATGGCGTTGATCTCGTCGCCTTCTTGCAGCATGTCGCCGCCGGCGGCGATGCTCACGCTGCCCAGGCGCCGGATGGCGGCGATACGGATCTTACCGTCGACCTCGATCTCGTCGACCCGCTTGCCCGCCTGGGCCCGGGTCACGGTCGCGACCAGCGAGGAAAGCTTGCCGAAGTCGAACGAGGGGACGCTGGCGTAGGCGACGTCCTGCAGCCGGTCGCGCAGGAAGTGCGCGCCGATGGTGGTCGGCGAGAACGTCTCGATGCCCAGCTCGCGGTAGAGCTGGGCCCGCGGCGGATCGTAGATGCGCGCGACGATCTTGGGGACCCGGAACATCCGCTGCGCGATCAGGGCGGCCATGACGTTGCGGTTGTCACCGTCGGTGACCGCGACGAAGCCGTCGGCACGATCGGCGCCGGCGCGTTTGAGGACGTCGTAGTCGATACCGGTGCCGACCTCGACCTGGCCTGCGAAGCGGTTCCCCAACCGCTTGAACGCGGCGGGGTTCTCGTCCACGACCACGACGTCGTGCTTGTCGGCGACGAGCAGCTTGGCGAGCGTTGAGCCCACCCGGCCGCAGCCGACGATCAGGTATCTCATGGGGGCGACCTTGCAGTTCGTTGTTGCGGTCATTGTTCCCCGGGGCAGGAGCCGCCATGGGCCTTACGAATTCGGGGCTGGTCCGAGCCGGTTACGGGGCGTAGCTCAGCTTGGTAGAGCGCTGCGTTCGGGACGCAGAGGTCACAGGTTCAAATCCTGCCGCCCCGACCATCACCCCTCCCCTCCGGGCCGCCGTTGTTCTCACGTTTCAGCCCAGCCGCCCGTCGCGTGCTCCGAGCAGCGGAGCAAGAGTGCCGGAACCATAACCACTACTACGTGGGCGCCGAGCACATGCTGTACGCGCTGCTGGAGGAGCATGACGGCCGGATCGACGCCCTGCTCGCTTCCGAGCAGGTGGATCCGGCGCGCATCCACGCCGAAGTCAAGCGCTCGCTCGGCACCGGCGACGGGCGGTCCTGGGAGGGCATCTTGGTGACACCCCGCGTGCGTACGATCGTACATGTCGCCGAACGCCTGGCCGGCGACCGGGAGATCGAGCCGATCGACCTGTTCGAGGCGATTCGTACCGAAGGCGGCGGGCTGGCCGCCGACATCTTGAGGCGCGCATGGAACACCTGACCCAGATCCTCCACGGCCTGATCCTCCACTACGGCTACGCCGGACTGTTCGTCGTCGTCGTGCTGGGCAATCTGGGCGTTCCGGCGGCGCTCGAGGTCGTCCTGACGACCGCCGGCGGCTTGGCCGGGCAAGGGCACCTGCCGCCGGTCGGGGCGGTGCCGGGGTGGGTCGTCGCGGCGATCGTCGCGCTGTGCGCCGAGCTGATCGGGACCTCGATCCTGTACGCGATCGGCTACTACGGCGGGCTGCCGTTCGTCCACCGCTGGGGTCGCTACATCCGCTTCAAGGAGCACGAGTACGACCGGGTCCACGCGTACTTCGCGCGCTACGGCGGGTCAACGGTGTTCTGGTGCCGCTTCATCCCGTTCGTGCGCGGCGTCTCCTCGCTGCCGGCCGGGCTCTCGCGCATGCCCAAGCGCTACTTCCTGACCTACACCGCGCTGGGCTCGGCGCTGTTCTGCTTCGGCCTGGCGTTCCTGGGCAACGAAGCCGGCCGCAACCTCGACACGATCCTGGCGGCGCTGCACAAGGCGGCCGTGCTGATCGTCGTGCTGGTCGTGGTGGTGGCCGTCGCCGGCTGGCTGTTCTGGCGCGCGCGCCGCAAGAAGGCCGCCGCCGCCGGCGACCTCGCGGCCTAGTGGATTCGGCCTGAGGGCCGAATCCGTCGCGTTCGGGGCTTCGCCCCGAGCCGCCCGAAATGAACCACGACGATCGACTCGAGCGCACGCTCGCGCAACTGCCCGACCTCCCCGGCGTCTACCAGATGATCGGAGCGGACGGCCGCATCCTGTACATCGGGAAGGCCGTCTCGCTGCGCAACCGCGTGCGCTCGTACTTCCAGGACTCGGCCGCGCACCCGTATCGCACGCAGAAGATGGTCGAGCGCGTCGTCGACGTGCGTACCGTCGTGGTGACCAACGAGGTCGAGGCGCTGATCCTCGAGGCCAACCTCATCAAGCGCCATCAGCCGCCGTTCAACGTGCGGCTGCGCGACGACAAGCGATTCCCGTACCTCAAGGTCACCAACGAGCACTTCCCTCGCGTCGTCTTCACCCGCGTGCTCAAGGACGACGGCGCGCGCTACTTCGGCCCCTACACGAACGCCGCCGGACTGCGTGAGCTGATCGATCTGGTGCGCATCGTCTTCCCGCTGCGAACCTGTCGCGAGCCGATCGACGGCCGGCGCGCGCGCCCCTGCCTGCAGTACCACATCAAGCGCTGCTTGGCGCCGTGCGTGGGCTACCAGTCCGAGGACGACTACGACAAGCTGGTCGACGAGGTCGTGCTGTTCCTCGAGGGGCACTACGATCCGCTGATCGAGCGGCTGCAGCGCGAGATGACGGAGTCGGCCGAGCAGTACAACTTCGAGGCGGCGGCGCGGCTGCGCGACCGCATCATCGCGGTGCGGCGCACGATCGAAGCGCAGAAGGTCGTCTGGCGCTCGCGCATCGACGTCGACCTGATGGCACTCGCGCGCGGTCAAGGTCAGGCGTGCGTGCAAGTCTTCCTCGTCCGCGACGGCAAGCTGCTGGGTCAGGAATACTTCGTGCTCGACGGGACCGACGAGGCCAGCGACGCGGAGATCTTCTCGGAGTTCCTCAAGCAGTTCTACACGGCGCGCACGGGCGCGCGCGACGCGGGCAGTCTTGACGGCGCGGTCGAGACCTCACCGCTGGCACTGCGCGCCGCGCGCGACCAGCCCGTGCCGATGGCCGAGAAGACGCACGCTCGGCGGCGCCGGGCGTGGGAGTCGGCGGTTCCCAAGGAGATCCTGGTCGAGGCGCTCCCCGACGACCGCAGCGTGATCGAAGCCTGGCTGACGGAGATCAAGGGCCAACGGGTGCGCGTCCTGCGCCCCGAGCGCGGCGAGCGCCGCGAGTACCTGAGCCTGGTGAAGAAGAACGCCGAGCAGAACCTGCGCGCGTATCTGGCGCACCAGGAAGCGGTCGAGAGCGCCTCGGCCAGCGCGCTGACGGAGCTGGCGACCGCGCTCGACTTGCCCGAGCCGCCGCACCGCATCGAATGCTACGACATCTCGAACATCCAGGGGACGAACTCGGTCGCCTCGATGGTCGTCTTCATCGAAGGGCGCCCGAAGAAGAGCGACTACCGTAACTTCACCATTCAGACCGTCGAGGGACCCAACGACTTCGCCTCGATGCAAGAGACGCTGCGGCGGCGGCTGCGCTATCTGCGCCGTGACGCCGACCGGCCGCCGATCGACGAGCGGAACGCCGCCGCGCTGGCGCTCGAGGCGCAGGTGCGCAAGAAGGAGCGCTTCCACCAGCAGCCCGATCTGCTCTTGATCGACGGCGGCAAGGGACAGCTCAACGCGGTCGTCGAGGTGCTCCACGAGCTCGACATGTGGGGCATCCCGGTCGCCGGGCTGGCCAAGGAGCACGAGTGGCTCTACCTTCCCGGACAGTCGGAGCCGATCGTGCTCGCGCCCAACTCGCCCGGTTTGCATTTGGTCAAGCGCATCCGCGACGAGGCGCACCGTTTCGCCATCACCCACCACCGCAACCGGCGCGGGAAGTCGATGACGCGCTCGGCGCTCGACGCGCTCGACGGCGTGGGCCCGGTGCGCCGCAAACGGCTGCTGACGGCGTTCGGTTCGGTGGCCGCGATTCGTCGCGCGTCCGTCGACGAGATCGCGGCCGTCAAGGGGATGACGCCGGCGTTGGCATCACGGGTGAAGGCCGGCCTCGAGCGCTAGCACGCCTTCCGGCGGAGCGTCACACGACGCACAGCTCGACCGCTGTGCATGCCACCGTCGCGCAGGTCGTCGTCGTCGCGCGACCGAGCGTAACCGGCGCATTCGCGGGTACGATCGCAAGGCTCCGCTCACGAGCGACACAGCAGCACACCACGAGTCAGTGAGGTCAGCAACCTTCCGATGCCGTTTTTCGACGAGCGCAACGACTACGCGATCCAGGTTACCGTGGACGACGACGACGATACCGACGAAGACGACGACGACGAAGACGACGACGACGACGACGAGGACGTCGACGACGAGGACGTCGAGGAAGACGAGTAGGGCCGTCGCCTACGACGCGGACGCGGGCCGACCGGGAGCGGTCGGCCCGGACGCGCCGGCCTGGAACGCGGTCAGCGCGGCGTAGAACGGGTCCGGATTCTCGAGCCACGGGAAGTGCCCCGCGCGCGGGATCGTGACGACGGTCGCGTGCGGGAAGAGCGCGTCGAGCGCCGGCTTCGCCGCCAGCGACGGGTCGACGTCGCCGTAGACGACCAGGGTGGGGATGGTCGTGCCGCGCAGGGCGGCCTTGACGTCGTAGTGCTTCGTGAGATCGGGCCAGAGCAGGTTCTGCACGTCGTCGTGCACGACGATCGCGCCCGGACGCGCCGCGTACGCCGCGCCGAGCGCGTTGTCGAAGAAGTACCCCGGCAGGATCGCGTAGAGGTCCGGTCGCCCCGCCGTGCCCGCCGCCTGCGCGGCTGCCCGCTGTGCCGGCGTGAGGCGGGCGCGAATCCGGCGCTCGAAGTCTTGGCCGAAGCGCAGGTCCGGGCCGCCGGGATCGAGCAGCGCGAGCGATGCGACGCGTTCGGGGTGCGCGGCCGCATAGGCCATCGCCAGCATCGTGCCCCACGAGTGACCGATCAGCGCGAGCCGTTCGAGCCCCACCTGGGTGCGCAGGTCGTCGAGGTCCGCGATGAAGCCGGCCAGGGTCATCTGCGCGCCGTCGGCTTCCGCGGCGCGCGACGCGCCGGTACCCCGCTGGTCGAAGACCAGCTCGGTCCGGCCGTTCGCGAGCCGTTCGGCGACCGGGTCGAGATAGGTCGAATCGATGCCGGGGCCGCCGGCCAGCAAGACGTCGATCGGGCCGTCCGTGCCGAAGCGGCGATAGGCGAGAGAACCGCCCGCGGCGGGAAAAGAGACGCCCTCGGGGGCCGCGCCCCGTGCGGGCGCGAACGCAGCGGCGCCGAGCGTCGCCGCCGTGGCGAGCATGAAGCGCCGGCGGTTCACCGCAGCGAGCAGAGCGAAGGAGCGTGCATGGGTTTCATCATCCGGGTCATCGTCAACGCGATCGCCCTCTACGTCATCGCATACTTCGGGTTGATCCACGGGGTCGGCGTGAGCGGGGTGGGCGGGGCGCTGCTGGCCGCGCTGATTCTCGGCGTCGTCAACGCGATCTTGCGTCCGATTCTGGTGATCCTGAGCCTGCCGCTCCAGATCGTCACGCTCGGCTTGTTCACGCTCGTGATCAACGGCTTGCTGTTCTGGCTCGTCGGCTCGCTGGGAATCGGACTCTACGTCCACGGCTTCTGGGCCGGTTTCTGGGGCGCGATCGCGACCGCGATCATCTCCTGGATACTCAGCTTGTTCACGGCTGGTTTCGACCGCAAGACGGCCTGAGTGTTCGACCCGTTCCGGCTGGCGCGGCCGCTGCTGCATCGCCTCGACCCCGAAGACGCGCACGAGCTGACGCTGCGCGCGCTCGAGAGCGGGCTCGTGCCGGGCCAGCCGCGCGACGACGATCCGATCTTGGCGACGACGCTGTTCGGGCGTGCGCTGCCGAACCCGATCGGATTGGCCGCCGGGTTCGACAAGAACGGGCGCGTCTACGAACGGATGGCCGCGCACGGCTTCGGGTTCGTCGAGATCGGCGGTGTGACGCCCAAACCGCAGCTCGGCAATCCGCGACCGCGCGTGTTCCGCTTGCCCGAAGACGGCGCGGTCATCAATCGCATGGGCTTTCCGAACGACGGCGCCGACGCGCTCGAAGCGCGGCTGGCGCGCAAGGGACGCGGGCCGCTCGGTGCGCTCGGCGTCAACCTCGCCGCCAACGGCGACAGCGACGATCCGACGGCCGATTTCGTCTGGCTCGCACGCCGCTTCGCGCCGCACGCGGACTACCTCACGCTGGACATCTCGTGCCCGAACAGCGAGAACGGACAGCTCTTTCTCGATCCGGTGCGATTGGCCGAGCTGCTCGCCCAACTGGCGGCGATCCCGTGGTACGGCGCGCGCCCGACGATGGTCGCCAAGCTCGCGCCCGACGTCGAGGACGCGTTGCTCGAACGCCTCGTGACGACCCTGGTCGCGGGCGGCATCGACGGCATCGTCGTCGCCAACACGACGCGCACGCGTCCGCGCGGCCTGCACGGCGCCGCGGCGGCCGAGCCCGGCGGGCTCTCGGGCCGGCCGTTGCTCGCACCCTCGACCGCGCTGCTGGCGCGCGTGCGCGACCTGACCGGCGGACGGATCCCGCTGATCGGGGTAGGCGGCGTCGCCTCCGGCGCGGACGCCTACGCCAAGGTCCGGGCGGGCGCGAGCGCGGTGCAGCTCTACACCGGCCTGATCTACGAGGGGACGGCCCTGGTGACCCGGATCAAGCGCGAGCTCGCCGCGCTGCTGCGCCGGGACGGCTTCGCCTCGGTGGCCGAAGCGAGCGGCACGCCGGCGGGAACCGCCGGTTTGGGTACCGTGTTATAGTGGGGTGCTGGTCCTACGGGACTCGTTCGCGGGGCTGAGTAGTCTCGACGGGGAGATCCGTGGCCGACGTAAGCAGGCGGAGTTGTGAGCCCTCCTAAAACGATCACAAGCGTTTACACGCGAACAACGAATACGCTCTCGCTGCTTAAGCTAAACACTTAACAGCGACCGTCCGCGGAGGGTAGCCGGATCCACTCTGCCGACGGTCATCAAGTCCGGCTAGGATGCTGAGGCGCTCCGAGAGGCATCCGAAACTCAACCGGAGATGCGACGTCCCTGATTCCTGTTCCGAGAAGCTGGGACGTCTAAGACAAAATCGGTACTGAGCCTGGAGAAAGCGGCGGTCCGGCTTTTCGGACCCGGGGGGCGGCTCCCCGGCAGCTCCACCATATCGCCATGTACGTGCTCAATCCCCTCTGCCAGTGAGATCGCCCAGCGACTCCCCGGCAGAGGGGATTGAGTTTTTCGTGATTGGGCGCTTTCGTCCCAGTCACTGTCGCCGTTGGGCGATTCTGTCCGTTCCCGTCGACGATGTCCGCGGCGGGCACGAGATCGTCGAGGTGGCCGTTCTTGATGTAATATCACTCCGGCGGCGGCGGCCAACGACGTTGTTGTTGAAGTCGACGACGCCGTCGTAGAGCTTTTCGAGTATCGACAAAGCGACTGACGATAGACCGGGCAGTTGGAGGTTCATAGCAAAACGATGAGCCCGGGCCTCCTCCACGGATCGGAGTCAACGATGAATCACAAAGCCATCAAAGCCATCGCTGACGCGCTCTGCTTGTTCGTCGCCGAATTGAAAAAAGAGGGCCGCCCACCGGCAAGCCTGACGATTCCCCATGCAGAGTGGAAAACGTTCACCCTCAAACAGCAAATCATCCACTTCCGTCGACGCGAGACGTTGGACGCCCTCATCGCCTTCCGCGAGAGCTTTTCTGAACGCAAAGCCTGGCGCGCGAAGTGGTCAGAGAAATATCTCGACAGCGCCGAGAGCGATCTTGTCGGTGCAGCAATCGACGATCCTTCGGAAGACGCCGTCCTCACCGCAACGACTCGCGCCGTCGAATGCCTCGAAAGGGAAGCGCCTAAATTCACGGTCGTGCTCCCAATCGCCCGTCTTTTTCTCGGCAAGATGCGATTGGTGTTTCCCGACATCAAGCTTCACACCATTACCGCGGCTCGGCAGCGCCGCATTCGTTCGATGTTCTTCAGGATAGTCGAATCGACACCACACAACAAAGTCGAGAAGGAGCGGCTCCGTGGGGAAATCGTCGAAATGACGACTCTTCTTCTGAACCAACCGTGTGCTGAAGTCATCGTGCGGACGGACCCGGACAAAGCACAAGCCGAAGCAGAACGCCGCGTCGCTCCCATCCTCGACTTTCTTCAGCTCGCTTCGGTAGTTTATGAGCCGCCGGAACGCGGAATCAGAATTCGAACCGGCGGCGACCTCCTCACGAAGCAGCCAATCACGCTTGTAATCGCGAGTGATGAAAGCAGCATCCACACTATGAACCGCTTTCTGTTCGACTTCCGATTCGAAATGAACGCCAACCGGCTCGCAAGTCTCAAGAAGAGCGGATTCCGCGCCATCCTCGACGCACTTGCGAAGTCCGAAGAAGAACGCACCGACTTCGAAAAGCGAATGCTCACCTCGATGCACTGGATCGCAGATGGCAGCCGGCAGGAGCTGCTCGAGAACAAAATCACGAGCTTCATCACGTCCATCGAGACGTTCTTCACGTCCGACGGCGGTGGAAATCCCCTCAGCAGAGACCTCGCAGAGGGCTCGGCCATGATCCTGTCCTCGAACCTGAAGAATCGGCTGATGCTTTCCGAAACTATTGGTGAACTCTACCGGCTTCGAAACAAAATCTCTCATGCCGGCGAGAAAATCGAAAACGACAAAGCGGAACGACAGCTCCGCGAAATATCGGTCAATCTTCTTGCGCTCATCGGGAAGATACCGAAGAAGTTCAACAACATCAAAGAGTTTCGGGACTGGCTCAAGGAACGTCGGCTATCGTGACGACGAACAATACCGAACCTCCTGCCGAACCGCACTTCGGCTTCAAGGCCGTAACGCTCGACAACGTCCTGACAGTCGATCCTATCGTTGCGACCATGGTCAAACGCGAACGGTCGACCGGCGACATCTATCATCAAGAACCCGAGGACTGGGTCCCCGTCGTGCTCGCCATCGAACTCGACGCTCGGGTTCCGTGGGAGATACGGCGGATGTTCGCTTTCAGCCGCGGCGCGATGTGCTATGCCGGCTGGTACTATCCGGCGCTCACACTCGGCGCGCACGACATGCTCCGCATCGCGGATTCGGCCGCCGCGGCCGCATGCAGGGAACGTGGCATCAATCAGCCTATCGGAAAACGCTTCTTCACGTTCGAGCAAAACATCAAGGCGCTATCGGAAGCCGGCATCATTGAGCCGAGCGACGTCCGGCTTTGGAATATCATCCGCGACCAGCGTAACCGCACCACCCACCCGGCGGCTCAGCACATTTACGACTTCGCCTTCGCGTACGATGTGCTGAAGATCGTTCGGGACCTCATCAACCGCCTGGACTGGCTTCAGGCGTAGGTTTGGGCTGCAGGCGGCGAGATCGTACGCTCTCGGTCTGGCGCGAAAGTACGCCTCGAGAGCATCGGGAAATCCAAGATGCCCCGAGCGCAGAAGGCGCTTAGAACAGAGTGCCGCTCCTCTCTGAACGGAGTCTGCAAAACTGCCAGACGTGTGGCACACCGGCGCTGGAAGATGGGCCGGCCGACGCGGCCGGTTGCCGCTCCCGGCGGTTCATCGCGGCGCAAAAGTTGCGGAAGGGCGAGCCGTCCCGGTTCGGGGCTAAAAAAGCTTGTGGCCGACCTGTCACGTTCGATCCCGTCGCGATGACCTCTCCATGAAAGCCAAGATTCCGGCTCGGTCCCGGACCCCCAAGGGCTCAGAGAGACACCGCGATGCACCACACGACCATCCAAATCGAAATCAACGGCCACCGCCACGACGTCCACCACGCCAGCCGCACCGGAGCCGAAATCAAGGCCCTGGTCGACGAGGAGAACGGGGAACTGTTCCGCCTCGACGGCGACGAGCGCCAACGCGTCGACGACGACGAGATCGTGCACCTGCACGAGCAGGAGCGCTTCGTCATCGTCCATCACCCGCACCACGTCTCAATCCGCATCGAGGTCGACGGGGACCCGTACGTCTCGCATCGCGAGGTTCGCACGGGCGCCGAAATCAAGGCGCTGGCGCACCGCCCGCCCGGCAACCTGCTGTACCGCCTGCTCCACGACGGGCAGCGCGTCAAGATCGGCGACGAGGAGCGCGTCCACCTCAAGGAAGGCGAGCGCTTCATCACCGTCCCGCCGGTGGGCCACGCGAGTTGAGCGGCGACGAACTGCGGACGCTGGAGGCCCTCGCCGGCTCCGGCGTCCGTGAGGTCGTCGAGCCGCCGCGGCGCCTCATCATCTTGCCCAAGCTGAAGCTGCCCGCCGGGGCGGCGCCGTCGGCGGCGTTCGCGATATACCACGCATCGGCGCACGGCGGCTACTCGACGCGGCTCTTCTTCGAGACGCCGATCCGGGGCGCGAACGGCGCCACGCCGCAGACGGTCACCGACGTGCTCTGCGGGCGCACGATGTACGCCGCGAGCTACAACGGCGTCCCGGCCGACCTGCCGCTCCACCAAGGCATCCTGGCGCACTTGCGCCTCTACGAGGCCGCGCCATGATTGAGGCCGTTCTCCGATTCGTCGCCTGGTTGTTCGGGCCGTCGCGGCCGCAGGCGGCACCGCCCGTCGCCGCCGAGCCCGCCCGCTACCGGCTACGCATCCCGCGATCCGTCATCCACGAGTTGCGCGAGGTGACGCGCCCGAACCGACAGCGGCCCGAGCCGCTCGCGTTTCTCCGGGTCCGCTTCGCCTCGGAAGACAGCCGAACGGTGGTCGTCGCCGTCGGCGTCCTTCCGTTCCCGGACGAGGCCTACGTCGAGGGACCGGCCGGCGCCAACTTCAGCACCGAGTGGGCGATTGAGGTCGCCAATGCCGGCATCCCGGGCAACGTCGGCCTGATGCTCACGCACTCGCACGGCGGGGTCGGCATGCCCATGTTCAGCGGCGTCGACGCGCGCACCAACCGGTCCATCATGGCGGCGCTCGCCGTAGGCGCCGAGACGTCGCCGTTCGGTGCGGTCGTCCTGAGCGAAACGGACGCCCGGTGCGTCCTCGCCGTTGCCAGCGGCCTGACCGACACGAGGGTCATCGTCGTCCCGGACCGCTTCGGCGAGCTGCGGGTAAGCGCATGAACACGATGAGCCGCATGAGCTTCCTCGGCGATGGCCTGACCTGGCTGCGGGAAGCCACCATCACCGTCCTCGGGGCAGGGGGCGGGGGGTCGCACCTCGCCCAGCAGGTCGCGCACCTGGGCGTCGGTCGCCTCCCCCTCGTCGACTTTGATCCGCTCGAAGACCACAACGTCAACCGCGTCGTCGGCGCCGGCTACAAGGACGTCGGCGAGCTGAAGGCCGCGCTGCTCGCCCGGCGCTTCGGAGATCTTGGAACTCGCATCATCCCCGTGCCGCACAAGGCGGAGGCCCGCGAGGCGCGCCGCTGGATCGAGCAGAGCGACGTCGTCTTCGGCGCCGTCGATGGCGCGCGGTCCCGGAACAACATCGAGGGCTTCTGCCGTGCGGCCCTCGTGCCGTACATCGACATCGGCCTGAGGATCCACGTCGCCGAGGACGAGACGACCGTCCAGGCCATCGGCGGCCAGATCGTCACGTCGGTTCCCGGCGGCCCCTGCCTGTGGTGCGCCGAGGTCGTCACGGAGGAAGCGCTGCTGCTCGACCGTCAGGAATATCTCGCCGGCCGCCCCGAGCAGCAGGTAGTTTCGCTTAACGGCATCCTCGCGTCCCAGGCGGTGAGCAGCATGCTCAGCCTGATGACCGGCTACGCGCCCGATTTCCCGGTCCCCGCGGTCGTCCGGTATGATGGCCTCACGCACACCATGAAGCCGGACCCGTACGTCAAAGGCCCCTGCCCGCACTACCCGCTCGACGCGGCGGGCTGGCGCACCGTGCTCCCGCCGCGGGTCGCCGCGGCGTGACGAGCAAAATGACGGTCGTCGACATCCTCGATGAAGCGAGAACCACACGCGATTACGACCAGCTCGAGCGCCTGCTCTACCTGTTCCTGCGTGGAGACGTCGACAACAAGGCCGAGATCGTACAAGAAGCGCTCATCGAAATCTCAAAAAAACTTCACGACGGCGAGCCCAGCTACGCGCTGGCGCCGCAGATTCGCGGCTTCCTGAAGACGTGCGCCCTGCGTCTTCAGGCCGAAAAGAAGCGATTCGACGACCGGCTCGGCGATACCGGAGACGAAGTCCTCGACGTCGCGGCTCCGCGGAGCGACGACCCCGCGGCGCTTCTCGTCCGACTCGAAGACATGAGTGAGAAAATCAACCTGTTGACCGAGCTGCGCGAGTCGAATCCGCGCTACTTCGAGGCGCTCGTCGCCGACGCCCAAGAAGTTCCGATCCCCGAACACTTCGAGGAAAAATTCGGCGAACTCATCACACCAGCGAACTCGCGAAAAATCCGCGAGCGCGCCAGACTTAAGCTCAACACGGGCTTGGAGCAAAACCGGAAGGACCCGTCGTCATGAAGCCTCGCGACGAAATGACCGTGCTCGCGGCCGAATATCTCAAGAATCGCGATGCCGTCGCCGAGCGCGTCGGAGACGCGTTCCAGAACATTCCGCGCGCACCGCTGGCGAAGCTCATCGACGAGTTCTTGAAGACATCCCCCAAAATCGACGTCGCGCCGATCCTCAAGAAGATCGCGGACACGAATCAAGGCCGGCTCGACGATCTGAACGTGCCGGAATTCCAATCGTACCTCATCGCGAAGTGCGGAACAAACGAGGTTCAACTCAAGAAGCTCATTCAAACGCTCAACAACTTCCATTCGTTCGCGATGGCGAAGGAAGGCGCCAACAAGCAAGTCTCCATCGCCGCCCGTGACGAGCAGAACAGCGGCCAGACGAGCGCGACGCTGAACGATCTGCTGAAGCTTCGGGAGCGGCGCGAACGGTGAGCCGTTTTATGACCCAGCCGGTCCGTCCGAATCCGGCCGCCCTCGCCGATGCGACGCTTCTTCGCTCGGGACAGCCGCGGATGGCGAACAACCGGGCCGTCGACGTCGAACGAATCGTGCGCGAGTTCTGCAAGATCGAACCGTGGTTCGTCCCCGATCTCGACCTCGGCGGCAAGCCGCTGCTCGGACTCTTCAGCCCGACCTTGAACGCCATCATGGTCGACAGTCGTCAGATTCTCGTTCGTCAGCGCTTCACGCTCGCGCACGAAATCGGGCACGTGCAGCTTGAGCACGGACACGGGAATGCGGTGTCGCTATTCGAGACCGCGGATCCCGAAGTGTTCGCTTGCACCGAAGACGACGAGAGCCTCAACACGATGGACGAGGCTCGCGCGGAATCCAAAGCGTGGCTCCGAAAAGTCAAAGAGATTCGAGCGAACAAGTTCGCCGCGCATCTTTTGATGCCCGAAGGGCTCGTGCGCGACGTTTGGCGCGAAGAACACGGCGACCCGGATCGCGTCGCTCATGCCCTGATGGTCTCGAAAGAAGCACTCGGGTACCGCCTCCAAGCACTCAATCTGAAGTAGGAGCGACCGGAACATGGCCTTCGAATTCATCTACAGTGCGCGAGGCAACGCCGTCGGCTACCGGTACGGCGGCTACATCCACGACATGACCGGTCGCGCCGTCGGGCCGCCGTTGGGATAGAGCCCCATGTAGATGCTTCATCCCAGCGACTCGCTCGATCGCCCACCGGCGGGGAGTTATTGGGATGGAGCATTTTTCGTTGGGCGCCGCAGAGCCGCCGGCGTCACGTGTTGAGCGCTTGCGGGCCGCTGACGAATCGGTTGCCGCGCACGTAGAAGCGTAACGGGCTGTCGGCCGCGCGGGTGATGCCGATGCGCCTGCCCGCACCGATCTCGCCCGCCGGACGACCGTCGGAGCCGAGCCAGAGCGGGCCTTCGTGACAGAGATCGATCCCGTTGAGCCGGAGGTCGATGCGCAACGCGGCGCAGAGCCGCCCCGGTCCCCGCGCCAAATCGCGCAGCTGCTCCGTGCCACGGTTTCGTTCCATGATGCTGATACCGTCGGTCGGCTCGAGCGCTCGGATCAAGATGCCCGCGCCGACGCCCGCTTTCTCGCTCGAGACGTTGAGCATGGACGAGTCGCCGTAGGCGATGTAGACGTACGCGTGGCCGCGTTCGAGGAACAGCGCCTCGTTACGCTCGGTCTGCCCGCGATAGGCGTGACCCGCGGGGTCGCCGACGGGATAGGCCTCGGTCTCGACGATGCGGCCGGCGGCCACGCCGCCGCTCAATGTCCGCACGACGATCTTACCGATCAGAAAACGAGCGAGCTTGACGGTGTCGAGCGGGAGATCTGCCCGATCGAGTACGCGCGTATGCGCCCCCCTTTACCGCTCGACGACGACGTTCGAGAAATCGATCTTGCGGACGAGCATCGTCCCGTCGTAACCGAGGACCTGCACCGGCAGGCGCGTGGTGCTCGACAATTCGACGATTTCGCGCGTCAGCCCCGCGTCCGCCGCCGGATCGGCCGACGTCAGCGTGACGGCTGCGACGCCTACGCCGTCGATGTCCGCTTGCGGTGCCTGCGTTAGCCGTCCGGTCTCGTCTTGCGCATGGGCGAGGATCGCCCCGAAGCTGAGCTGGTCGACCGACGAGCCGCGGATCGTCGTCGCGAGCGGGTCGTGGAGCGGGAACGTCTTCTTGAAGAGGGCGGCGAGGCCCGAGCCCCGGTGCGCGACGACCGTCGTTCCGCCGTCCCATACCATCGTGACCCCGGCGTTCGGGCCGGCGTCGACGTGAACGCTGACGTTGGACGGCCGGTGAAACGTGTATTCGAGCACGACGTTCTGGGTCTGCGTGCCGGCACGTTCGAAGATCGAGACGGTCGCCGTGTACGACGTGACGGTCGCCCATGCCGTGGCGAATTGCCCCAGCACGGCTTGCGGCGTCGTCGTCGTCGGAACGGCGACCGTCGGCGTGATCGGCGGCGGCTCGGCGCGCGCAGGCTCCGACAGCACCGCGATGAGTCCGACGGCGAGGCCGGCCGCGATGGCCGAGAGCCGGCCCTTCGACGCGGGCGGCCGCGTCGTCCGCCGCACGTGCCTCGTCGTCATGTGGCGATTATCCGTGGTGGCGGTTGTTGCCGTTCGCGACCGGATACTCGTTTTCCGGAACGTAGGCGCGGCGTTGGACCGTATGGTGATGATTGCGGTAGTAGCTCGCTTGAGACTGTGAAACGTAGTATCGGTGGTTGTTGCGAATGTAGTACGGGCGGTTGTTTCCGTCGATCAGCAGCGCCCCGACGATCGCGGCCGCACCGGCGGCGATGGCGGCGGTCGAGGTCGTGTCGGCTCGAGCGGCGGCGGGGAACGAGAAGGTCGCCGCGGCGAGGAGCGCCGATGCGATGACGAGGCGACGCGATGCGATCGCCAAGATGTTGTTCATTGGGGCCTTTCAAATCGCCACCGAGATCGATGGCGGGTCCACTTCAGACCGTACCCAACCGTTTGGCTTTCAATCCACGGGGGATCACGCTCCCACTGCGCCAACGTGAGCGTCGTACGATGAGCTCGACTCCCAGCTCCGAAGCCGCGGCCGCCGCGACGTTGGTGGAGCATCTCTTTCCACCACAGTTCCTGCGCCTGCCCGGCATGGAGATCGCACTCGCATATCGGCACGCCGGCAACCGGGAGCACGTCGGCGGCGACATCATCGACGTCTACCGTCTGCTCGACGGGCAGACGGTGCTATCGATAGCGGACATCTCCGGCAAGGGCGTGAAGGCGGCCGTCGATGCGGCGCTGGTCAAATACTCGATGCGAGCGTATGCTTCGGAAGGATTCTCGCCCGACCGCATCTTGCGTTCGCTCAACCGCCTGTACATCGAGAAAAACATCAACGACGGCGAGGAGTCGTTCGTCACCGCGTTCGTCGCGGCGTTCGATCCGGCGACCGGTGTGTTGCGCTACGCCTCGGCGGCCCACGACCCGATCGCGATCCGCGAGCCAGGACGGCCGGCCTACGAACTGCCCGTCACCGCTCCACTCTTGGCGCTCTTCGATGACCCCGCGGAGCTCTTCGGCGAGGCACGTCTCACGGTCGAAAGCAACACGCTGCTCGTCGCCGCGACCGACGGTCTGACCGAAAGCCGTGGTCCGGGCGGCGAGTTTTTCGGGCTCGAGCGCCTGCTGCGGCTGATCGACGCGAACTGTGACAAAGACGCGGAAGGCGTGCTCGCGGCCGTGCTGTCGGAAGTCCGATCGTTCTCACGCGTCG